>NZ_JBHWCC010000002.1:0-338603 GCF_042735715.1 Streptomyces sp. NPDC059582 | reverse complement strand
GCAACGGGGTGCGGCCCTTCGCCGTGTCCCTTCGCCGTGTCCCTTCGCCCGGGGCCGGCCGTTGCAGGCCGCCGAGGTGGACCTCGCGTCGCTGGTCGCCGAGGCGGTGTGGGGCGCGCGCCGCGGGCGACCGCCACCACCGGCGGCTGGGATCGCGCCTCGCCGCCTCGCCGCCTCGCCGCCTGGCCGCCTGGCCGCCTTGCCGCCACGCCCCTGGACCTCGGCGACGAGGCCCGCCTCCGCCAGGTTGCGGCCCGCCTGCCGGCCGACGCGCGGGCGCGCCCGCCCGTCGGCACGAGGGGCGTCGCCGGCGTGGAGAGCAGCGGCTCAGACTGCGTCGTCCGCGTCCGCGACGACGGCCCCGGCATCCCGGCCGACCTCCTCCCGTCGGTCTTCGAACGCCGCACGCGAGGCGACGCCTCCCGTGCCCGGGCCGCCGGCGCGGCGGGCGGCTCCGGACTCGGCCTCCCCGTCGCCGCGGCGATCACGGCCGCGCACGGGGGCCCCGTCGACGTACGCGGCGAGCCGGGCCGTACCGACTTCACGGTCGGGTTGCCGTCAGTGGTGCAGGACGTGGCACCACCGGGCGGCGACCGTCACGTCCTGCACCACTGATCCCCTCCTGCCGCGTCTCTCCCGCACTCCCGCGCACCCTCGCGGCCTCCTCGGCCGCCCCGGCCCTCAGTAGTTCAGCCAGTCCGCCCCCAGCGCCTCCCGCACCGCGTCCAAGGCCTCCTCCGTACGGCCCCGGACGTCGAGGAAGCAGCCGTCGACCTCGCGCAGCAGCACGTCGGGACCGCTGAACCAGCGCAACCCCGGCCCCACGCGGGGGAGTTCGCAAAACGCCTCGGCGAGGTCGAGGTCATCGTCGACGAGCGGGGCGTGGTCGGTGAGCCCGTCCTCCAGTTGCAGCAGCTCGGACATGACCATCGAGACGCCGGCCGAGGACAGACTCGGCTCCCAGGGTTCCCAGCGCTCCTGCGACTTGTCGGCGAGGTCCGTGCGGATCACCGTGCCGGGGTCCTCGCGCTCCAGGTCCGTCAAGGGCACTCCCCAGAAGGCACACCCCTGGTTCTCCACCCGGTACACCAGCGCCCCGTCGGACACGTACAGCCGGTCGGGTGCGAGCAGCGTGTCGTGATTGCTCGTCAGGTCGCGACGGCGCCCGAAGAGCAGATACGCCTCCCTCAGGGCAACCGGCAACGACACCCCCAACCGCCGCTCGGCCGCCGTCAATTCGTCCGGGCCGTACCCGTCGCCGGGCTCCAGGGGGCGCCCCCAGAACGCGGCGAAGTCCCGGACGAAATCCCAGGCCAGGTCGCGGTCGCGAAGCGCTCCGGCCAGCCTTTCCCCCATGTCGGACACTGTCTCCATGCCCGCACCCTACGGCGGCCCACCGACAACCCGGCGCGTCAGCCGTTTACATCCGCGTCATCCGGCGCTACCTTCCGCACCAGTGGGGTGGGAGCGCTCCCATAACGGTGGACCGGAACCCGCCCAGGAAGCGCTCCCACCCCATCCTCCGCGCGCGCGTTCCTCACGACCGCCGAGCGAGGGGACGAAGTTCACCAGCTCCCGCGACGTTCCGATGGCCGACCGGACAGTACCGGCCGGCCCGTCGGTGTCCGGCCTCCGAAACGGCGACGCCACCTACGGGCGGACAGGACGTGATGGTGCACAACGCCGACCGGAACGGCTCGCTGGGTCGCGGGTGGAGCGCGGCGTCCGGCCACGTCGCCTCCGGCTCGGGAGGTGACGGCGCGACGAGTCTTCCCTGTCGGGTCGGCTGACCGCCGCTCTGGGCGGACCCGGTGGACAGTGAGCCGATGTCCACCGGGTCCGCGAGCCGGTCGGTCCCAAGGGGGGGAGTGTGGGCGTGACCGGGTGGAACGTGGCTTGGGTGACGCTGCGGTGCGACAACGTTGTCTAATGGTCTGCACATGACTCTACCGCCTCAACGGACAACGATGTCAAGTGACTTGGACTGCTCCGGCCGGGTGAGTGCGGGGGCGTGCCCGGACGGCCGTACGCGCTCTTCCGTGGTACGGCTGGCGCACGCTACTGTCCCTGCGGCTTGTGCGACCTGTGGTGCGCGACCCGTCCGGAGGAGGAGGGGCCGCGTCATGCGTTTCCGTCCCGTGTCTCTGCTGCTGGCCGCCGCGCTCGCGGCCGGCGGCAGCACCCCCGCCCTCGCGGCGACCGCCGCGCCGCCACCCGTCCTGGTCAAGGACCCGACCCCGTACGTCGATCCGCTCATCGGCACGAAGAACGGCGGCAACGTCTTCCCTGGCGCCGTCACCCCGTTCGGCATGTTCTCGTTCAGCCCCGAGAACACCAGAGGCGACGCCACGCGCACCGCCGCGCCCGGCGGCTACCAGTACGACGCCACCCGCATCCGCGGCTTCAGCCTCACCCACATGTCCGGCACCGGCTGCGCGGGCGGCAGCGGCGACATCCCGCTCTTCCCGTACGCGGGCTCGGTCACCTCGTCCCCGGCCGCCGACACCAAGGACGCCGTGTACGCGGCCGACTTCAGCCACGCCGACGAGACCGCCGAGCCCGGTCACTACAAGGTGGGCCTCGCCTCCGGCGTCACCGCCGACCTCGCCGCGACCGCCCGCACCGGCTCGGCGCGCTTCACCTTCCCGGCCGACAAGCCCGCCTCCCTGCTGGTGCGAACCGCCAACTCCGAGGTGGGGTCGACGGATTCCACCGTGACCATCGACCCGGCCGCCCGTACGGTCTCCGGTTCGGTCACCTCCGGCAACTTCTGCGGCTATCTCGACCCCGAGGGCCAACGCGCCTACTACACCCTGTACTTCACCGCCCACTTCGACCGCCCCTTCAAGGCCAACGGCACCTGGCAGGACGACCGGCTGACCCCGGGAGCCACCTCGGCGAGCGGCGGCACCGGCGGCTTCTCCAACGGCGGCCGGCCCGTCGCCGGCAAGGGGGCCGGCGGCTACGTCGAGTTCGCCCCCGGCACCGGCCCGGTGAACGTCAAGGTCGGCATCTCCTACGTCAGCCGGGCGGGTGCCGAGGCCAACCTCAAGGCCGAGAACCCGCCTGGCCGTTCCTTCGACACGGTGCGCAAGGAGGCCGGCCGGGCCTGGCGGGACCGGCTCGCCGCGATCCGGGTGGGCGGGGGCACGGACGCCGAACGCACCACGTTCTACACCGCGCTCTACCACGCGCTCCTGCACCCGAACGTGATCAATGACGCCGACCGCCGCTACCGGGGCGACGACGGCAAGGTGCACCGGGTGGGCGGCGGCCACCGGGCGCAGTACGGCACGTTCTCCGGCTGGGACGTCTACCGTTCCCAGGTCCAGCTGCTCACCCTGCTCGATCCGCGCGCCGGCTCCGACATCGCGCAGTCGCTGTACGAACTCGCCCGCCAGAACGGCGGGGTCTGGGACCGCTGGCTGCACGGCGCGAGCGGCACCCACGTCATGAACGGCGACCCGTCGCCCACCGCGCTGGCCGGTATCCGCGCCTTCGGCGGCACGGACTTCGATCTGCGCGGTGCGCTCGCCTCGCTGGTGAAGGCGGCCACGGTGCCGACCGAGGCGGACCTGTCGGCGGCCGGGAAGCCGGTGCTCTCGGTCGGCCAGCGTCCGTCCCTCGACAAGTACCTGAAGCTGGACTACATGCCGTCCGTGTCCAACGCCTGGGGCGGCGCCGCCGAGACGCTGGAGATGTCCGGCGCCGACTTCGCGCTCTCTCAACTCGCCACGGCCGCAGGGCAGAAGGACACGGCTGTCGCCTTCTCCCGGCGCTCCCAGTGGTGGCAGAACAACTTCAACCTCGCCGCCGACCCCACCGGCGGCTACATCGCCAACCGCAAGGCCGACGGCAGCTGGGTCACCGGCTTCACCCCGGGCACCGGCAACGGTTTCGTCGAGGGCACGGCGGCCCAGTACACCTGGATGGTCCAGCACAACCCGGCCGGTCTGTTCGCCGCGATGGGGGGCCGGGACAAGGCGCTGGCCCGGCTGGACACGTTCTTCCACGACACCGACGGCGGCTGGGCCTTCACCGGCAGCGGCGGCGACAAGTCCGAGCTGGACAACGAGCCGTCGATCAACGTGCCCTACCTGTACGACTACGCCGGCGCGCCCTACAAGGCCCAGGAGACCGTCCGCGCGGCGATGAGCGCTCTGTGGTCGACCCGGCCCGGCGGGATCCCCGGCAACGACGACCTCGGCGAGATGTCGTCCTGGTACGTCTTCTCCGCGCTCGGCATGTACCCCCAGGTCCCGTCCCGGGCGGAACTCGTCCTCGGGTCACCGCTGTTCGAGCGGATCGAGATCCACCGGCCGCACGGCGACGACATCTCCATCCGGGCGAAGGGCGCGGCGGCGGACGCGCCGTACATCCGGTCCCTGAAGGTCGACGGCCGCGGCACCGACCGCCCGTGGTTGCCCGCCTCGCTGGTGCGGGACGGCGGCCGCCTGGACTACACCCTCTCGGCCACCCCCGACCGCACCTGGGGCAGCGACCCCGCCGACGCCCCGCCTTCCTTCCGGGACGGCGAACAGCCGTACCAGATCGGGGTCGGCCCGACCACGGCGACGCTCGCGCCGGGCGGCAGCACCGAGCTGAACATCCGGGCGCTGGCCCTGAACGGCGGCACCGGACCCGATGTGCGCTACCGCGTCGAGACGCCGGCGGGGGTCACGGCGACGCCCGCCGAGGGCACGGTGACCGACGGCTCCCAGGACATCACCCTGACCGCCGACGGCGCAGCGCACCAGGGTTTCTACGACGTGCGGGTCACCGTGACCTCGGGCGACACGTCCTACGGGCAGCCGGTGGCCCTGACGGTCGCCGCCCCCGGCACCCTGCTCGCCGCGTACAACAACACCGGTGTCTCGGACGACACCGGCGACCACGACGAGGCGGACTACGACGGCGGCGGCTGGAGCTACTCGCGCCAGGCCCTCGCCGCCGCCGGTCTCACCCCGGGCGGCCAGGGCACGGTGGACGGACTCACCTTCACCTGGCCCGACTCGCCGGCCGCCCGCCCGGACAACGTGTCGGCGGCCGGACAGACCATCGAACTGGCCCGGCCCGCCGGCCGGTTGTCGTTCATCGGCAGCGCCGTCAACGGCAACCAGCAGACCAGGGCGACCGTCACCTACACCGACGGCGGCACCGACACCGTCGACCTGGCCTTCACCGACTGGACCGTCGGCGGCGGGGCGGGCACCGTCCAGTACGGCAACGAGGTCGTGGCCAGGGCCGCGTACCGCAATGTGGCGGGCGCGGACCGGGATCCGGTGGCGACCTACGTCTTCGCCACCAGGACGTTCACGGCCCCGGCCGGCAAGGCCGTCGCTTCGGTCAGGCTCCCGGACGACACCGATCTCCACGTCTTCACCCTCGCGGTGGGCTGACGACGCCCGGAAGGTGTGCCCTCGCCCGTTTCGGTGGCGGGGGCACATCGCCGCGTGCGAGCATCTCCGAATGGGGAAACGGCCGCTGTTGCCCGAGGAGTTCCGGGCCGAAGCGCGTACGGCTTTCGCGTTCCTGGTGGACGGCGAGGGCTTCTGGCCTCCGGAGGACATCGACGGCGGACTGCGGTACCGGCGCGCGGACCTGATGGTGCGCGTCTGGTTCCTGGGCGGCGCCGAGTCCGAGGTGCTGACCAGACTGATACCGGTGGCGCCGGACGGCACCCGCGGGCGTGGTGCCTGGCTCGACGACCTGTACACGGCGGCGGAGTGCGGCCCGCCCCAGGACGTCCCCGTCTTCGCGGCCACCCGCAGAGCGGTGGTCCGGCGGGTCCATCAGCACGCGGACGCCCTGCGCAGACTGCTGCCCCGGCTGCCCGCCGTGCCGTGAGCCGCCCGCGCACCCGCGTCCAGACGTACGAAGGGGCGGGCCCGTCTCCGGACCCGCCCCTTCACCCGCGGTCATGCTGTCAGGGTCATGCCGCGGGTGTCATTCCGCCGGATTCACGCCAGCAACTCCACCTCCGACAGCGTCGACTCGCCGTCCAGGACCAGGCGGTAGTGCGCGTACGAACCCGGTGACCGGACCGAGAAGGCGCGGGTCTGCCGGTCCCAGGCGAAGGACTCGCCGGAGCGCCGGTCCAGAGTCCGCCAGGTCGTGCCGTCGGACGAACCCTGAAGGGTCCAGCCGGTCGGCGCCTTCGTGTGATCGGCGGACGAGGTGAGCGTGTACTGGACGCCCTTGGTGCCCGTGGTGACGGGCAGGTCCACCGAGGACACCGTGGCGTCGCTCGCCGAGGTGTTGTCGAACAGGGCGCCCGTACCCTTCAGGGCGTCCGCGCGGGGCGTCGGCACCTGGTCGTCCTGGGTGATCGACACGGGTGCCGCGTTCCTGCCGCTGCCCCAGGAGGACGGCTTCGACCCCATGGAGAAGTCCAGCACCCCGCCCTTGGCGAGCAGCGAGTGGGGCAGCGAGGTCGACGTCCAGGTACGGCCGTTGACCTTCAAGCCCTGTACGTACACGTTCTTCGTGCTGTTCTTCGGCGCCTTGACGACCAGGTCCCGCCCGTTCTCCAGGTGGACCGTCGCCTTCGTGAACAGCGGTGAGCCGACGGCGTACTCGCCGCTGCCCATCACGAGCGGGTAGAAGCCGAGCGCGGAGAACAGGTACCAGGCCGACTGCTCGCCGTTGTCCTCGTCGCCGTGGTAGCCCTGGCCGATCTCGCTGCCGGTGTAGAGGCGGGAGAGGACCTCGCGGACGTTCTTCTGGGTCTTCCATGGCCGGCCCGCCGCGTCGTACATGTAGTTGACGTGGTGCGCGACCTGGTTGGAGTGCCCGTACATGCCCATCCGCACGTCCCGGGCCTCGGTCATCTCGTGGATGACACCGCCGTAGGATCCCACGATGTCCGGCGAGGCCGTCTCGGGGGTCGCGAAGTAGGTGTCGAGCTTCTCCGCGAGGCCGCTGCGGCCGCCGTAGAGGTTGGCGAGACCGCGGGAGTCCTGCGGCGCGGTGAAGGCGTAGCCCCAGCCGTTGGTCTCCGTGTAGTCGTAGCCCCACACGCGCGGGTCGTACGTCGAGGAGTCGACCCGCCAGTCGCCCTTCTCGTCGCGGCCCTGGAAGAAGCCGGCCTTCGGGTCGAAGAGCTTCACATAGTCCTGGGCACGGTTGAGGAAGTACTCAGCTTCCTCCTGGTAGTGATTCTGGCCGGTCTTCTTGTAGAGGGCCTGGCCCATCTTCGCGATGCCGTAGTCGTTGAGGTAGCCCTCCAGCGCCCACGACAGGCCCTCGTGCGTGTCGGTGCTCGTGTAGCCGAGGAAGGGTGAGGTGGCCATGCCCTTGCGGCCCACGCCCGAGGACGGCGGCACGACGGTCGCGTTCTTCAGCGCGGCGTCGTAGGCCGCCTTGGCGTCGAAGTGGACGCCCTTGACGTACGCGTCCGCGAAGGCGACGTCCGAGGACGTGCCGGTCATGAGGTCCGCGTACCCGGGCGAGGACCAGCGCGAGGTCCAGCCGCCGTCCTTGTACTGCTGGACGAACCCGTCCACCATCTCGCCCGCCTGACTGGGCGTCAGCAGCGAGTAGGCGGGCCAGGTCGTGCGGTAGGTGTCCCAGAACCCGTTGTTGACGTACACCTTGCCGTCGACGATCTTCGCGCCGGTGTGGGTCGGGGTGTCGGGGCCGGGCATAGGCGAGAACGGGGAGGCGTACTTGTACGTGGAACCGACCTTCTCGAAGCCGGAGTTGGGGTAAAGGTACAGCCGGTACAGGCTGGAGTAGAGCGTGGTCAGCTGGTCCGGGGTGGCGCCCTCGACCTCGACCTTGCCGAGCACCCGGTCCCACTGGCCGCGGGCCCGGTCCCGGACCGTGTCGAAGGGAGTGCCGTCGGGGATCTCCTGGCGCAGGTTGTCCTTCGCCTGGTCGAGGCTGATGAGCGAGGTGGCCAGGCGCAGGGTCACCGTGCGGTCGGCGCCCGCGTCGAACCGCAGGTACCCCTTGACCCCGCTGGACGATCCGTCCTTCACCGGCTTGTCGAAGACGCCGTAGACGAACAGCCGGGTCGCGCCGGTCGACAGTCCGGACTTCACGTCCGAGTAGCCGGTGACGGTCCCGGTGGCCGGGTCGAGGGTCAGCCCCGCCTGGTCGGTGACGTTGTCGAAGAGGACGCTCGCGTCGTCCCCGGGGTAGGTGAAGCGCAGCGCCGCCGCGTGGTCGGTCGGCGCCATCTCCGCCTTCAGACCGTTCTCGAACCGCACCCCGTAGTAGTACGGTCGCGCGGTCTCGTTCTCGTGCCGGAAGGCCAGCTGGCGCGCCGTACGGCCGGTGTCCGGGGTGCCGGAGGCGGCCGAGGGCATCACCTGGAAGGTCTGCCGGTCGCCCATCCAGGGGCTCGGCTCGTGGCTCGCGCTGAACGCCTGGATCATCGGCAGGTTGTCGGCGTTGTTCGCCCGGGCGTAGTCGTACAGCCAGCTGAGCGAGGACGCGTTCGTCACCGGCGTCCAGAAGTTGAAGCCGTGCGGCACGGCGGTCGCGGGGAAGTTGTTGCCGCGGGAGAAGCCGCCGCTGGAGTTGGTGCCGCGGGTGGTCAGCGCGTAGTCCGAGAGATGGGCCCTCGGCTTCTCCGGCGCCACGGAGCGGATCTTCACGTCGTCCAGCCAGCCACGGAACTTCGCCGGGCCCGCGGGGGAGTCGTACGCCACCAGGATCCGGTCGACCGTCCGTCCGGCGGCCACCGACCCGATCCGCGAGGCGACGTTGTTCCACTGATTGACGTAGAGCGACTTGGCGGCGCCCTGCCCCCGCGGGGTGAGCGGGAAGCCGTGCTGGTCGGTCGCGCCCAGACCGCTCAGATAGGTGCCGTCGGTGAAGGCCAGGTCCACGGCGACGTTCGTGGCGTCGTAGTCGCGGTCACCGTCCGCCATGGACGGGAAGATCCGGTAGTCCAGCTCGGTGTCCCGGCCGACCGCCACGTTCACGTCGAAGACCTTGTTGTACGAGTACGCCCGGCCGTTCGCGGTGTGCCGTCCGGCGTAGCGCAGGGCCTTCTTCCCGGTGAAGCCGGCGCCCGACTTCGCGGTCGGCGAGCCGCTCGGGCCCCGGTCGACCAGCGACAGCATCTCCGGCGGCACGGGACCGCCGCTGCCGCCCGTGGAGAACTGGACGTCGGCGAGCTGGAGGATGCCGGAGGCGCCGTTGTTCTTCGTGATGTCCAGCCGGAAGTGCTGGTAGGCGGCGGCCGGTTCGGCCAGGTCGTACGACTTGGTCTGGAAGCGCTCGGGGAAGGTCTCGCCGGAGCGGGTGTCGAGGGTCTTCCAGTCCGTACCGTCGACGGAGCCCTGAAGGGTCCAGTCCTTCGGGTCGCGTTCGGCGAAGTCGTTCGCGGAGGTGAGGGCGTACGTCTTGATCGCGAGCGGCTTGTCGAGGTCGAACTCGGCCCAGCCGGTGGCCTCGAAGGCGAGCCACTTGGTGCCCGGCTCGCTGTCGGCGAGGTTCTCCTTCACCTCGCCGCCGCCGGTGTTCTCGGCGGAGGCCCGTACGTCGGTGACGTGGTCGGTCACACTGCCCGGGATACCGGTGCTGTAACCACCGTCGACGCCCGAGGCCCGGCCGCTGCCGTCCGGCGCGGTGTCGACGGTGTTGAGCCAGTCGGGAGCCGGGTCGCCCGCCTCGAACGAGGAGGCGAACTCCCGGTCCGCGGAGGCGGTCGCCGGTAGCGCGACCGCCGCTCCCTGCGCACCCACCGCCATGACGAAGGCGGCCGCGAAGGCGACCGCCGCACCCCATCTGTGCCGAGTTCTGTGCCGCATTCGAGGAGCCCTCCCTGCACTGGACAACGTTGTCAAAAACAGGCGCAGGGACCAGTAGTGGGTGAAGTGGCCTGTGATGTCAAGGGCGTTGACAGGGGCATTCGGGGTCTATGTCGCGGAATTTTCCGGCAAGGTACCCACAGGCGGCTCATATTTCCGGGAGGTCTCAACTCGGAAAAGACCCATGGCCAACGTTGCATTCGATCTTGCTCTGTTGGCGGGAAGTGGACTATACCTGTCGGCGATTCGATGAACTGCTGCACGTCCAGTACGACCCTGCTTGACCTGACCGCGGTGCCGGGAGGATCCGGTTCACCGCCTGAGTCCTGTTAGAAGGCGAGGACTTGAGCATGGGATCCACTTCCGCAGAGAACCACGGTTCCGAACGACCCGAAGGTGTCGGCCGGCGCGCTCTGATCCAGCGCTCCGCCGCGCTCGGCCTGATCTCCGTACCGACGATGAGCTTCCTGTCCGCCTGTGCCAGCGGTGGAGGCGACGATTCCGGAGATGACAACACGCAGGGGAAGGGGAAGACCAGCAAGGACAACCCCTTCGGCGTGGAGAAGGGCGGCAAGCTCGACGTCGTCATCTTCAAGGGCGGCTACGGCGACGACTACGCCAAGGCGTGGGAGGCGGCCTTCCAGAAGGCGGTCGGCGTCACCTCCACCCACACCGGTACCCAGGAGATCGGCGGCAAGCTCCAGCCCCGCTTCAACGGGGGCAACCCGCCGGACATCGTCGACGACTCCGGCGCGCAGCAGATCAAGGTCGACGTGCTCTACAAGAACGACCAGCTGCTCGACCTCGCCGAGGTGCTGGACTCGCCCTCGATCGACGACCCCTCCAAGAAGGTCCGCGACACCCTGATCCCGGGCACCACCGACCCGGGCCTCCAGGAGGGCAAGGTCGTCGCCCTCAACTACATCTACACGGTGTGGGGCCTGTGGTACTCCGGCAAGCTCTTCAAGGAGAAGGGCTGGGAGGAGCCCAAGACCTGGGACGACTTCCTCGCGATCAGCAAGGACGCCAAGTCCCAGGGCATCGGCGGACTGGCCCACCAGGGCAAGTACCCGTACTACATCAACGTCGCCATCATGGACCTGATCGCCAAGAAGGGCGGTCTGGACGCCATGAAGGCGATCGACAACCTCGACCCGAAGGCGTTCGTCGGTTCCGACGCCGCGCAGGCGGCCATCGAGGCGATCTACGAGGTCGTCGAGAAGGGCTATCTGCTGCCCGGTACGAACGGTCTGACCCACACCGAGTCCCAGACCCGCTGGAACCAGTACAAGGCCGCCTTCATCACCTGTGGCTCCTGGCTGGAGAACGAGCAGCTCAAGCAGACCCCGGACGACTTCGACATGAAGTTCATGCCGATGCCCCTGCTGCCCGACAGCGCGATGCCGTTCGAGGCGATCCGGGCCGGCTCCGGCGAGCCGTTCATCATCCCCAAGAAGGCCAAGAACCTGCCCGCCGCCAAGGAGTTCATGCGGCGGATGCTGTCCAAGGAGTGGTCGACGACGTTCGCCAAGGAGGCGAACTCGCTGACCATCCTCAAGGACGGCGTCGACGCAGGCGTCCAGCTGCGGCCCGGCACCCAGTCCACGGTCGAGGCGTCCAAGGCGGCCGGCGACAACACCTTCCGGTTCCTGTACACCGAGTGGTACAGCGAGATGGGCGCCTCCATCGAGGCCGCGTCCAACGAGCTCATGGCCAAGCGCATCCAGCCCAAGGAGTGGCTGAAGCGGGCCCAGGCGGCGGTCGACAAGGCGGCCAAGGACCCGGCGTCCAAGAAGAACCACCGCGACTGACCGCGCTCGACGAGGCGGAACCCGGGCCGGAATCCTCTCCGGCCCGGGGGAGGACACCAGGGGCAGGAACGCCATGCGCAAAGGGCAGTACAGGTTCGTCGCGGGATTTCTCTTCGTTCCCGTGGCGCTTTATCTGATCTTCGTCATCTGGCCGTACATCCAGACGTTCGGTTATTCGCTGACCGACTGGAAGGGGCAGTCGCAGTCCTTCAACTTCGTGGGCCTCGACAACTACAAGGCCCTGTTCCAGGACGACGTCTTCCTGAAGGCCATCTGGCACAACATCCAGTTCCTGGTGTTCATCCCGGTGATCACCATCCTGCTCTCGCTCTTCTTCGCCTTCATGGTGAACGCGGGCGGACGCAGCCGTTCCGGCGGTGTCAGCGGGGTCGCCGGATCCAAGTTCTACAAAATCGTCTACTTCTTCCCGCAGGTGCTGTCGCTGGCCATTCTCGCGGTGCTGTTCAACGCGGTGTACCGCAGCGACGGCGGCGGCATGCTCAACGGCCTGCTGATCAAACTGGGGCTGGTCGACCCCGACACCCCGGTGGAATGGCTCAACGAGCCCGGCATCGTCCGCTGGGCGCTGATCCTCGTCGTCGTCTGGCACGGGGTCGGCTTCTACCTGGTGCTGTTCTCGGCCGCCATGCAGTCGATCCCGAGGGACATCTACGAGGCCGCCCTCATCGACGGCGCCGGCCGCGGTCAGTCCTTCTTCCGCATCACCCTGCCGCTGCTGTGGGACACCGTCCAGACGGCCTGGGTGTACCTGGGCATCGTCGCGATGGACATGTTCGTGCTGGTGTCGTCCATGACGGCGAGCATGGGCGCGTACGGCGGCGGTCCCGATCACGAGAGCGACGTGATGTCGACCGTGATGATGCGCAACTTCCTCTACTTCGGCAAGAGCGGCTATGCCTGCGCCATGGGCGTGATCATGCTGCTGCTCACCCTGGTCCTGTCCGTGGTCACACTGCGCGCCACCCGCCGTGAGCGCATCGAGTTCTGAGCGGGAGAGACGACGACGATGAGCGCACCCATCAAGGAGACCGCACAGGTCCCCGCCCAACGGTCCGTGGGCAAGATCCCGGCCCGCCCCGACGGTCGGCGCGGCGAGGGCGTCGTACTGAACGCCTTCTCGCACGGGTTCCTCGCCCTGTGGGCCCTGCTGATCGTCCTGCCGCTGCTGTGGCTGGTGTTCAGCTCCTTCAAGACCGACGTCCAGATCGGCGGCTCGGCGTTCGGCTGGCCGCAGAACTGGTCGCTGGAGGTGTTCTCCCGAGCCTGGGACAAGGGCATCGGGGACTACTTCCTCAACACCCTGATCGTGCTGGTCTTCTCGGTGCCGCTGACGATGCTCTTCGGCTCGATGGCCGCGTACGTGCTGGCCCGCTACCAGTTCTGGGGCAACCGCTTCCTCTACTACTTCTTCGTCGCGGGCGCGATGTTCCCGGTGTTCCTGGCCCTGGTCCCGCTGTTCTTCATGGTCAAACGCCTGGACCTGCTCAACACCTACCAGGGACTGATCCTGGTGTACGTCGCCTACTCGATGCCGTTCACGGTGTTCTTCATGCACGCCTTCTTCCGGACCCTGCCGACGGCAGTCTTCGAGGCGGCGGTGCTCGACGGGGCCTCGCACACCCGGACGTTCTTCCAGGTCATGCTGCCGATGGCGAAGCCCGGCCTGATCAGCGTCGGGATCTTCAACACCCTCGGCCAGTGGAACCAGTTCATCCTGCCGACGGTCCTGATGCAGCCGCAGAGCGGCGACGATCCCGAGCGTTATGTGCTCACCCAGGGGCTGATCCAGCTCCAGCAGCAGGCGGGCTACGCCTCCGACCTGCCCGTGCTCTTCGCGGGCGTGACCATCGCGATGATCCCGATGCTGGTGGTCTACCTGTCCTTCCAGCGTCAGGTGCAGTCGGGTCTGACGTCGGCGACGTTGAAGTAGCCGTCCGGAAGTGGTCGCGCGCACACCGTTCCCGAGATCGGGAACGGTGTGCGTCGGCGTGTGCAAGACCCCGGATACTGTTCAACCTCTTGACGGGAGGCGACCCGAACGGCTCAGCTTAGAGTTCACTAGTTGGACATAGACGGGGCCTCATCGAGGCGGTCCCGCGCGCAGGAGGTCGTCGTGGAGACTCCGGGGTCGCAGTCGTCGCTGCACCGAGCCAACCTGGAACGGGTCGTGCGTGCCGTACGGCTGGCGGGATCGCTGACCCAGGCGGAGATCGCGAGGACGACGGGTCTGTCGGCGGCGACGGTCTCCAACATCGTCCGTGAGCTCAAGGACGGCGGAACGGTCGAGGTCACGCCCACGTCGGCGGGTGGCCGCCGGGCCCGCAGCGTCTCGCTGAGCGGTGATGCCGGCATCGTCATCGGTGTCGATTTCGGGCATACCCATCTACGGGTCGCGGTGGGCAATCTCGCCCACCAGGTGCTGGCCGAGGAGTCCGAGCCGCTGGACGTGGACTCCTCCTCCGCGCAGGGCTTCGACCGGGCGGAGGAGCTGGTCAACCGCCTGATCGCGGCCACCGGCGTCGACCGCTCCAAGATCGCCGGCGTGGGCCTCGGCGTACCCGGCCCGATCGACGTGGAGTCCGGCACCCTGGGCTCGACCGCCATCCTGCCCGGCTGGACCGGCTCCAGGCCCGCGGAGGAGATGCGGGGGCGGCTCGGCGTGCCCGTCCACGTGGACAACGACGCCAACCTCGGCGCCCTCGGTGAACTGGTCTGGGGCAGTGGCCGGGGGGTGCGTGATCTTGCTTACATCAAGGTGTCCAGCGGGGTCGGCGCGGGCCTGGTGATCGACGGGAAGATCTACCGCGGTCCGGGCGGAACCGCGGGGGAGATCGGGCACATCACGCTCGACGAGTCCGGCCCGGTCTGCCGCTGCGGGAACCGGGGCTGCCTGGAGACCTTCGCGGCGGCGCGCTACGTGCTGCCGCTCCTGCAGTCGAGCCATGGCACCGATCTGACCATGGAGGGCGTCGTACGGCTGGCCAGGGACGGGGACCCGGGCTGCCGTCGGGTGATCGGCGACGTGGGCCGCCATATCGGCAGCGGTGTGGCCAATCTCTGCAACCTGCTGAACCCGAGCCGGGTGGTGCTGGGCGGCGACCTCGCCGAGGCCGGTGAGCTGGTCCTGGGGCCGATCAGGGAGTCCGTGGGGCGCTACGCCATCCCCAGTGCGGCACGTCAACTGTCCGTGCTCCCAGGGGCACTTGGCGGCCGTGCGGAGGTGCTCGGCGCACTCGCGCTCGCCCTCAGCGAGATGGGCGATTCGACCCTTTTGGACGGCACGTTGTCCGCCGTTAGCCCTGCCTTCACTTAGAGAACGAAACACGCCGTTGCCAACCCGTTAAGTATTTACTTCTTGACGTCGCACGTGTGGCCGAGTTGACTTCCAGCCACCTCGGCCGCAGCGTTGCGGCCCTGTCAGGGAGGCACCCCCAATGAACGCAACGATGCGTAGAGTCGTGATCGGCACCGCCGCGGTTTCGATGGCCCTTTCCGTGGCCGCCTGTGGCAAGGCCGGTGACAAGGACTCGGACAGCAGCAGCAGCTCCTCCTCGGGCGGCGGCAAGACCATCGGTCTGCTGCTCCCCGACAGCGTCACCGCTCGCTACGAGAAGTTCGACAAGCCGCTCTTCGAGGCCAAGGTCAAGGAGCTGTGCTCGGACTGCAACGTCGAGTACGCGAACGCCGCCGGTGACGCGGCCAAGCAGGCCCAGCAGGTCAGCACCATGATCACCAAGGGTGTCAAGGTCCTCGTGATCAGCGCCCAGGACTCTGCCGCCATCAAGTCCTCGATCCAGACCGCGGTGGACAAGGGCATCAAGGTCATCGCGTACGACCGTCTCGCCCAGGGCCCGGTCTCGGCGTACGTCTCCTTCGACAACCAGAAGGTCGGCGAGCTCCAGGGTGAGGCCCTGCTCGCCTCGCTCGGCTCCAAGGCCACCCCGAAGTCGAAGATCGTCATGATCAACGGTGACGACGCCGACCCGAACGCCGGCCAGTTCAAGGCGGGTGCCCACAAGGCCCTCGACGGCAAGGTCGACATCGCCTACGAGCAGTCCGGCCTCTGGAAGGACACCGTCGCCGCCCAGAAGATGTCCGCTGCCATCACGCAGCTGGGCGCCAAGAACATCGCGGGCGTCTACTCCGCCAACGACGGCATGGCCGGTGGCATCGCGAACACCCTCAAGGGCGCGAAGATCAGCGGCATCCCGCTGACCGGTCAGGACGCGGAGCTCGCGGGTATCCAGCGCATCGTCGCCGGCACCCAGTCCTCCACCGTCTACAAGGCCTTCAAGCCGGAGGCGGACGCCGCCGCCCAGCTCGCGGTCAACCTGCTCCAGGGCAAGGACATCAAGTCCCTGGCCACCCAGGAGCTCACCAGCGGCTCCGGCGACAAGGTGCCCTCGCAGCTGCTGACCCCGGTCTCGGTCACCAAGGACAACATCAAGGACACGGTGATCAAGGACGGTCTGTACACGGCCGCCGACATCTGCACCGCGGACTACGCCGCGGCCTGCAAGACCGCCGGCCTGCAGTAAGCACGCTCCCCTCGGGCGACCACTCGGACCACGAGTGGCCGCCCGAGCAGTGACCGCTCGGCGGTCCCGCGAACCTGTCCGACGCCTGCCCCACCTTCACACCCCGCTGCGGGGCGGGCGTCGGACGGAACCGTTGCCAAGCGCAGCGGATACGCGCATGTTCGTTCTGTAATCCTCGTGCATTTCGCACATCCCTCCGCGCCTGTTCTCTTGCGCGGCATCCCCGCCGGTCAGGCGGCGAAGGAGATGGTTCACGTGTCCGCTACGCCCGTGCTGGCGTTGCGCGGAGTCTCCAAGCGATTCGGTGCGGTCCAGGCACTCACCGATGTCGAGTTGGAGGTCCACGCCGGAGAAGTGGTCGCCCTGGTGGGCGACAACGGCGCAGGAAAGTCGACCCTGGTCAAGACGATCGCGGGTGTCCACCCCATCGATGAGGGCGTCATCGAGTGGGAGGGCAAGCCGGTCAGCATCAACAAGCCGAACGACGCCCAGGGACTCGGCGTCGCGACGGTCTACCAGGACCTCGCCCTGTGCGACAACCTGGACGTGGTCGGCAACCTCTACCTCGGTCGCGAGCTGCTGCACCGGGGCGTCATCGACGAGGTGACGATGGAGCAGAAGGCGCGTGAGCTGCTGAGCACGCTCTCCATCCGCATCCCGAGCGTGCGCATCCCGATCGCGAGCCTCTCCGGTGGCCAGCGTCAGGTCGTGGCCATCGCCCGCGCCCTCATCGGCGACCCCAAGGTCGTCATCCTCGACGAGCCCACCGCCGCTCTCGGTGTCGAGCAGACCGCGCAGGTCCTCGACCTGGTCGAGCGGCTGCGCGAGCGTGACCTCGGCGTCATCCTCATCAGCCACAACATGGCCGACGTCAAGGCCGTCGCGGACACCGTCGCCGTGCTGCGCCTGGGCAAGAACAACGGCTCCTTCTCCGTGAAGGACACCAGCCACGAAGAGATCATCGCCGCGATCACCGGAGCCACGGAAAACGCCGTGACCCGTCGTGCGGGGCGTCGCAGCACGGAGGCCGCAAAGTGAGCGACACGTCCAAGGTTTCCAAGGCGGAGGCAGAGGTGGAGCAGCAGACCACGGTCGCTCCCGCCGACGACCCCACCGCCGCTCCGGTCGCCGTCGTCGACCCGCGTCTGCTGGTCCGTGAAGAGGGCCTCAAGGGCTACCTCACCGAGTTCAAGCGCAAGGTGAAGGGCGGCGAGCTGGGCTCGCTGCCGGTCTTCATCGGCCTGATCATCATCTGGACGATCTTCCAGGTGAAGAACGACCGCTTCCTGAGCGCCGACAACCTGTCGAACATCAGCTACTTCCTCTCGGCCACCGGCATGCTCGCCATCGGCCTGGTGTTCGTCCTGCTGCTCGGCGAGATCGACCTCTCCGTCGGCTCGGTCAGCGGTCTTGCGTCCACGGTCTTCGCGGTGTTCGTGGTCAACCACGGCATGAACGCCTGGTTGTCGGTGGTCCTGACCATCGTGACCGGTGTCCTCATCGGCGCGCTGCATGGTTGGTTCTTCGCCAAGATCGGTGTGCCGGCCTTCGTGGTCACACTGGCCGGCTTCCTGGGCTGGAACGGCCTGATGCTGTGGCTGCTCGGTTCGAGCGGCACCATCAACATCCCGGCCGAGGACGGCCCGGTGCACCTGCTCGGCCAGAGCTCGTTCTTCATGGACCAGGCCGTCATCGGCGCCTACATCCTGGCCGGCCTCGGTGTCGTGTCGATGCTCGCCGGTTCGTTCATGGACCAGCGCCGCCGCCGGGCCGCAGGGGTGCCCTTCCGGCCCACCAGCGAGATCCTGCTGCGCGTCGTGGCACTCGCCGTGGTCTCCTTCGCCGCCGCGGCCGTGCTGAACAACGCCTCCGGTGTCTCCAACGCCCTGGTGATCTTCCTCGCCTCCCTGGTTATCGTCGACTTCGTGCTGCGGCGCACCACGTACGGCCGCAAGATCTTCGCGGTCGGCGGCGGCATCGAGGCGGCTCGCCGGGCCGGTATCAGCGTGCCCATGGTCCGCATCACCGTCTTCGCCATCTCCGGCGGTTTCGCGGCGGTCGGCGGTATGTTCTTCGCCGGCCAGACCGCGAGCGCGACGCTGAACGCCGGTGGCGGCAACACCCTGATGCTCGCCATCGCGGCGGCCGTCATCGGTGGTACGAGCCTCTTCGGCGGACGCGGAAACGTCTGGTCGGCCCTGCTGGGCATGCTGGTCATCCAGTCGATCCAGACCGGCCTGGACCTGCTCAACATGAACACGTCCATCCAGTACATGATCACCGGTGCGGTGCTGCTGGGCGCGGTCGTCATCGACTCCGTCTCGCGCAAGAGCCAGAAGGCCGCGGGCCGCGCGTAACACTCAGCCGGGACCGACCGCGGGCAGTCGCGGCCGGTCCTGGTGCAAGACCCTGTGCCCGGCGCCAATGGCGGTGCCGGGCACAGGTATGTCCCCACCACGGCACTAACCGGGGCACTTCTTGGGTACGGCCGTTCGCGTGACCTACGACGCACAGCCCGGGCGTCGGCCGCAAAGGCGGAACATTAGACTCGACAAGCCCGGCAACAGCTCGATCAGCTCTACTGCAAGGAGGCACGGGTGCCGCTGCTGACCCACATCAGGGGACCGCGCGATCTGGACCGGCTCAGCCCGGAGGAGCTGGCCCAGCTGGCAGAGGAGATCCGGACCTTCCTCGTCGACGCCGTGTCCAAGACCGGCGGCCACCTCGGCCCCAACCTCGGTGTGGTCGAGCTCACCATCGCCCTGCACCGGGTCTTCGAGTCGCCGAAGGACAAGGTCCTGTGGGACACGGGCCACCAGTCCTACGTGCACAAGCTGCTCACCGGCCGCCAGGACTTCTCGAAGCTGAAGATGAAGGGCGGCCTCTCCGGCTACCCCTCGCAGGCCGAGTCCGAGCACGACGTCATCGAGAACAGCCACGCGTCCACGGTCCTCGGCTGGGCCGACGGCCTCGCGAAGGCCAACCAGCAGCGCAACCGGGACAGTCACGTCGTCGCGGTCATCGGTGACGGCGCGCTGACCGGCGGCATGGCCTGGGAGGCGCTGAACAACATCGCCGACGCCAAGGACCGCCCGCTGGTCATCGTCGTCAACGACAACGAGCGTTCGTACGCCCCCACCATCGGCGGCCTGGCCAACCACCTCGCCACCCTGCGCACGACCGACGGCTACGAGCGCTTCCTCGCCCGGACCAAGGAGGTGCTGGAGCGCACCCCCGTCCTCGGCAGGCCGCTGTACGAGACCCTGCACGGCGCCAAGAAGGGCCTGAAGGACTTCATCACCCCGCAGGGCATGTTCGAGGACCTGGGCCTGAAGTACGTCGGCCCCATCGACGGCCACGACATCGAGGCCCTGGAGTCCGCGCTCGCCCGCGCCAAGCGGTTCGGCGGCCCGGTGATCGTCCACTGTCTCACCGAGAAGGGCCGCGGCTACCAGCCCGCCCTCCAGGACGAGGCCGACCGCTTCCACGCGGTCGGCAAGATCCACCCCGACACGGGCCTGCCGATCGCCTCCTCCGGCGCCGACTGGACCTCCGTCTTCGGCGAGGAGATGGTCGCGCTCGGCAAGGAGCGCGAGGACATCGTCGCCATCACGGCGGCCATGCTCCAGCCGGTCGGCCTCGACCGGTTCGCCAAGGCCTTCCCCGAGCGGGTCTACGACGTCGGCATCGCCGAGCAGCACGCCGCCGTCTCGGCCGCCGGCCTCGCCACCGGCGGCGTCCACCCGGTCTTCGCGGTGTACGCCACCTTCCTCAACCGCGCCTTCGACCAGGTGCTGATGGACGTGGCCCTGCACAAGTGCGGTGTCACCTTCGTCCTGGACCGGGCCGGCATCACCGGCACCGACGGCGCCTCCCACAACGGCATGTGGGACATGTCGATCCTCCAGGTCGTCCCCGGCCTGCGGCTGGCCGCACCGCGCGACGCCGACCAGGTCCGCGCCCAACTGCGCGAGGCCGTCGCCGTCGAGGACGCGCCGACCGTGGTCCGCTTCTCGAAGGGCGCCGTCGGCCCCGCCGTACCCGCCGTCGGCCGGGTGGGCGGCATGGACGTGCTGCGCGAGCCGGGCACGGACACCCCCGACGTGCTCCTCGTCTCCGTCGGTGCCCTGGCCCCGATGTGCCTGGAGATCGCCGGTCTGCTCGACAAGCAGGGCATCACCACCACCGTCGTGGACCCGCGCTGGGTCAAGCCCGTCGACGAGGCCATGGCCCCGCTCGCCGAGCGGCACCGGGTGGTCGTCACCGTGGAGGACAACTCCCGGGTCGGCGGCGTCGGCTCGGCGGTCGCGCAGGCGCTGCGGGACGCGGGCGTCGATGTCCCGCTGCGCGACTTCGGCATCCCGCCACGCTTCCTCGACCACGCCTCCCGCGCCGAGGTCATGGCGGAGATCGGGCTCACCGCCCCCGACATCGCCCGCCAGGTCACCGGCCTGGTCTCGAAGCTGGACGGACGGTTCGACCGGCCCACCGCCGAGGTCGACTCGGTCGAGCCCGCCCGTGACTGACGGCTGACCAGGTACGCGGACTCGCCCGCATGGGCCGGTTTCTCCCCTGTGAAGGGTGGTGGAACCGGCCCATTCGCGTGAAAAGACCCACGCCGGGGCATACGCATGTCGCCCCCTCTCGATCATGTCGAGGACGACCAGCGTGGGAGGTACACCCGTGAGCAGCACCCTCTTCCGGACGAAGAAGGTCGAGCAGTCCATCCTCGATACCGAGGAGCCAGAGCACGCGCTCAAGAAATCCCTCTCCGCGCTGGACCTGACCGTCTTCGGCGTCGGCGTCATCATCGGCACCGGCATCTTCGTACTGACCGGCAAGGTCGCCAAGGAGACCGCGGGCCCCGCGGTCGCCCTGTCCTTCGTCGTGGCCGGCGTCGTCTGCGCCCTGGCCGCCCTGTGCTACGCGGAGTTCGCCTCCACCCTCCCGGTGGCGGGATCCGCGTACACCTTCTCGTACGCCTCCCTCGGTGAACTGCCGGCCTGGATCATCGGCTGGGACCTGGTGCTGGAGTTCGCGCTCGGCACCGCGGTGGTCGCCGTCGGCTGGTCCGGCTACATCCGCTCGCTGATGGACAACGCGGGCTGGCACCTGCCCGCCGCGCTCGGCAGCCGGGAGGGCGCCGACGGCTTCGGGTTCGACATCCTCGCCGCGGCGCTCGTCCTGGTGCTGACCGGGATCCTCGTGCTCGGCATGAAGCTCTCCGCGCGGGTCACCGAGGTCGTCGTCGCCATCAAGGTGGCCGTCGTCCTCATCGTGATCGTCGCGGGTGCCTTCTTCGTCAAGGCCGCCAACTACAGCCCGTTCGTCCCCGAGCCGCAGCCGGTCCCGGCGGGCGCCGGCCTCGAGGCCCCGCTGCTCCACCTGATCGCCGGCTGGGCCCCGTCCAACTTCGGTGTGCTGGGCATCTTCACCGCCGCCTCCGTCGTCTTCTTCGCCTTCATCGGCTTCGACGTGGTCGCCACCGCCGCCGAGGAGACCAAGAACCCGCAGCGGGACATGCCGCGCGGCATCCTCGGCTCCCTGATCGTCTGCACCACCCTCTACGTCGCCGTGTCGATCGTCGTGACCGGCATGCAGCACTACAGCAAGCTGTCCGTGGACGCCCCGCTCGCCGACGCCTTCAAGGCCACCGGGCACCCCTGGTTCGCGGGTGTGATCAGCCTGGGCGCCGCCGTCGGCCTGATCACGGTCTGCATGATCCTGCTGCTCGGCCAGACCCGGGTGTTCTTCGCGATGAGCCGTGACGGGCTGCTGCCCCGCTTCTTCTCCCGGGTCCACCCCCGCTTCAGGACCCCGCACCGGCCGACCATCCTGCTCGGCGGGATCATCGCCATCCTCGCGGGCTTCACCAGTCTCAGCGAGCTCGCCGAACTGGTGAACATCGGCACGCTGTTCGCCTTCGTGGTGGTCGCACTCGGGGTGATCATCCTCCGCCGCACCCGCCCCGACCTGCCCCGCTCCTTCCGCACCCCCTGGGTGCCGTTCCTCCCGATCGTCTCGGTCCTCGCCACGCTCTGGCTGATGCTGAACCTCCCCACCGAGACCTGGCTCCGCTTCGTGATCTGGATGGCGCTCGGCTGCGTCGTCTACTTCCTGTACGGACGTTCCCACAGCCGGCTCGGACGGCAGGAGGGGATGACGGCCGATCGGACCGTCCAGCACGGCGAGTAGTCGCACATCCGATCTCCCGGCCCCGTATGTCACTTTTCAGTGGGACATACGGGGCCGGATAGCGTGCTCCTCATGTCTGCCGCCCCGCTCGTCACGCCACGCTCCGTAGCCGCAGTCGGAGCGAGGGCGTCGTACTGGCGGCGGCTGCTGCCCCTGCTGGCGCTGCTGGCCTGCGCCACCCGCCTGCCGTCCTTCGCGCACCCGCTGTGGAACCCCGACGAGGGCTACCTCGCCGTCCAGGCCCGGCTGCTGGCGCACGGCGGCCGGTTGTACGAAACGGTCGTGGACCGCAAGCCGCCGCTGGTGCCATGGCTCTACGAGGCGGCGTTCGCCCTGTGCGGCTCGGACTCCCTCACCTCCGTACGCGTGCTCGCGGTGCTGGCCCAACTGCTCACCGCCGTACTGCTCGCCTCGCTGGCCCGGCGCCGCTGGGGCGACGGCGCGGGGCGCACCGCCGGCGTCCTGTATCTGCTGGTCTCGGTCGGGCTCAACCCCGAGGACGCGCAGGCCGCCGGGTTCGAGGTGTTCACGCTGCCCTGCTCGGCCGCCGCGATGTGGTGCGCGGACCGGCGCCGCTGGACCACGGCCGGGATCGCCGTGGCCTGTGCCTGCCTCACCAAACAGACCGGCGGTGCGGTGCTGCTGCCGGTGCTGTGGCTGTGCGGTCCCGCCCGGCCGGCCCTGCTGCGGCTGGCGGCCGGGGTGGCGGCCCCGGTGCTCTGCGCCGCCCTGGCCACCGACCCGGCGGGGTTCCTCTTCTGGACCGTCACCGGGTCCGCAGCGTACGCCTCCTTCACCGGCTCCGAACTGCACGTCCTGGCCCGGGGGCTGACCAACACGGCGATCCTCGCGGTGGCCTGCGCGGGCCTGCTCCCGCCCGTCGTACGGGTCCTGCGCACCGCCCGTACCGGCGCGGCGGACCTCTGGCTGTGGCTGGCCTCCTCGGCCGCGGCGGTACTGCTCGGTTTCCACTTCTTCGGCCACTACTACCTGCAACTCATCCCGCCGGTCGCCCTGCTGGCCACGGCCGCGCTCCAGATCCTCCCGCGCGAGCGCCGTGCGACCGCCCTGTTCGTCTCGTCCTGCTGCTGCGCCCTGTTCCTGACCTGGGGCCTGCTCGCCCCGCGCCCCGAACTCGCGCACGCGCAGCGCGTCGCCGCCGCCGTCGCGCACCGCACCGACCCCGCCGACCGCGTCCTGTTCTGGGGCATGCACCCGGAGACGTACTGGCTGGCCGACCGCGCCCCCGCGAGCCGCTACCTCACCGCGGGCCTCCTCACCAACTACAGCGGCGGCCGTGACGGCCCCCAGGTCGGCGAGAAGTACGCCGTCCCCGGCACCTGGACGGTCTTCCGCGCGGAACTGGCCCGCCGTCCCCCGTCCCTGATCGTCGACGACTCCCGCGGCAAGCCGTACGCCCCGGACCGGCTCCCCAGCCTGCGACGCCTGCTGGCGGCGGGATACGAGGAGGTGGGAACGGTGGACGGGGCGGTGCTGTACGGCCGGGTGGCGGGGGAGTGAACCGCCCGCCCCCGCCCGCCGTCAAGCCCGTACCGTCCGCGGACCCGTGACCTCCGCGCCCAGGTCCGTCACCCGGCGGCGGAGTTCACGGTCGGCCGTGACGACCAGGCGGGGGCGGTCCGGCGTGCGGGCGACGAGGGTGACGATGTGGTCGTCGCCGCTGCCGGGCGCGGACTCCACCGTCACGCCCGGCACGGACTCCACCCCGCGGGCCGCGCCCTCGACCACGAGGACGATCCGCACGGGGCCGTCGTGGCCCGGCAGGCCGTCCGCCGCCAGCCGGTCGCGCAGTCGTTCAGCGGCGCCGCGCCGGTCGCGCCACCAGCCGTCGGGCACCGACCCGACGACGTTCGCGGCGTCGACGATCAGAAGGAGGCTCCCGGCGGTGTCGTCCATGGGGCCAGGGTCGCACGGTGACCGCCCCGCATGGAGTGAGGAGGCCGACGGGGAATTAGAGTGATCCGGTGAACGGAGACTGGTTCATACGTGGCCGCGACGGCCGACTCGGTGTCTATCTGTCCTCGGGCGACGCCGCCCTGTGCCGTGCGGAGCACGGCCCCGGCGGCTCCTGGGCGCCCCCGCGCAAGGTCGGGGGTGACCAGAAACTGCATCCCGTCCTGGCGATCGGCCAGGGCGCCGACCGCTATGCCCACCTGGTCTCCTGGCGGCCCACCGCGCCCGGCGAGTCGGGCCTGGTGCACTCCGCCCACTTCCAGCCCCGGCTGGCGGCCCTGGACTGGACCTCGATCGGGCACCCCGACAAGAAGGGCGACCGCACGGGTGCCCCCGCGGTCGCCGTCGACGCCCAGGGGCGCGCGCACGTCTTCGTCCGCAACAAGGCCACCGGGGTGAGCATGCGCGCCCAGAAGGAGAAGGGCGGCTGGGACCCGTGGCGCGACCTCAAGGGATGTGACGTCGAGGGGGAGCTCGAGGCGGTGACGGGCGAGTCCGGCCGCGTCGAGCTGTACGCGGCCGTCCCGGGCGCCCTGCTGCACTGGCGGCAGGAGGAGCCGGCCGCCCAGCCCGTCCTGGAGGAGGCGATGGAGGCCACGGTCCGGCCGGGCACGCTGCGCGCCCTGGCCACCTCGCCGGAGAGCACCACCCTCTTCTACACCGACGACTCCGGTGACGTGTGCGCCTGGCGCCCCGGCGGCAAGCCCGTCGCCGTACTGGCAGCCGCCGGTTCGGGCCCCGTCGCCGCCGTGCGCTGCGAACTCGACGGGCACGACTGCACGGTGCTCGCGCAGCGCTCGGCCTCCGGCCGGGTCGCCTTCGCCGCCTACCCCACCCAGCAGGAGACGGCCGGCGCCTGGTGGACCGAGTCGGGTCCCCAACTGCCCGCGGACGCCGTGGTGTCCCTCGCGGTGGACGAGGACGGCCGGGTGGCCGCCGCGGCCCTCTCCCCGTCGACCGGCGACCTGCTCGTCACCCGGCGCAAGGACGAACCAGGGCTGGCACTGGAGGCCTGGCGCTCGGTCTGACGCGACGGACGCCGGGGGCACGGCGTCAGGTCTGCGACGGCGGGCGCCGGAGGACTGGCGTCCGGTCCGGCACCGCCCGGTGGTCCGGGCCTCGATCCGATCGACCGCGCGGTTCACCGAGGTCAGGCCGAGGCCGAGGCGCGGGCGCCGACGGCGGTGGGGACGACGGCGGTGGGGACGACCGGCGGGCCGCCGTCCGCCGCAGGTCCCTGGGACGGACGCGGCCCGCGGCCGGTGGGTCAGGAAGTCCCGCCGGTGGCCGGGGACTTCCTCGCCGACTCGGGGATCTCGGAGTCGGTGCGCAGCGCCTTCCACAGCGTCGAGGCCTGCGGCTCGGCGGCCACGACCCGGTTCGGGTCGATCGTGTCGTACGACACCGGAAGCATGATCGTGTCCATGGTGGACGGGTCGACGCCGTTCAGGCTGCGGCCGAACTCCGCCAGCTTGGCCAGCGAGGCGAGGTCGGAGTCGGTGGTGAGCGCCGCGGTGAGCTCGTCGGCGACCTTGTACGCCTTGGTGGGGCTGCCCAGCAGGTCCTGCTTCTTGATCTCGGAGAGCAGGGCGAGCATGAACTGCTGCTGGAGGCCGATGCGGCCGAGGTCGCTGCCGTCGCCGATGCCGTGCCGGGTGCGGACGAACTCCAGGGACCGGGTGCCGTCCAGCCGGTGCGTCCCGGCGGTCAGGTCGAGGCCGCTGGAGGAGTCGTGGATGTCCCGGTCGACGGTGACGGGCACCCCGCCGATCGCGTCCACCAGCCCCTTGAAGCCG
Organism: Streptomyces sp. NPDC059582; assembly: GCF_042735715.1. NCBI lineage: Bacteria > Bacillati > Actinomycetota > Actinomycetes > Kitasatosporales > Streptomycetaceae > Streptomyces > Streptomyces sp. NPDC059582. Next base: position 312,504 of record NZ_JBHWCC010000002.1, on the reverse strand, counting down.
GCGAAGTCGATCTCCACGTAGTGGTCCATCCGGATCCCGGACATCTGCTCCACGGTCTTCACCACGCAGGCCGAACCGACCTGCGAGTAGATGGAGTTGAACATCACGCGCTTCGCCGACGGGACCGTGGAACCGTGCGAGTCGGTGCACGCGGGACGGGTCACCAGGGTGTCGCGCGGGATGCTGATCGCGACGGCCTCGGTGCGGCCCTCGGGTATGTGCATCACCAGCGCGGTGTCGGAGCGCGCCCCGGAGACCTTGCCCGTCTTCAGGGCGGCGTTGGCGCCGGCGCGCGAGTCGGAGCCCAGGACCAGGATGTTCTGGCCGGAGGTGGGCAGCTTCTCCGGCCGGTCGTCGCCGATGGCCTGGGAGAGGTCGACGCCCTTGATGTTGCCGTCCAGGTCGTTGTAGAGCCAGTAGCCGGTGCCGACGGCGGCGAGGGCGAGGACGGCCAGCGAGAGCAGGATCCATCGGCCCGTGCGGCGCCGACGGCGTGGGGTGCCGCCCTCGGCGGAGCGGGACTTATCGCTCGGGCTCTCGACGGCTGGGGTGGTCATCGGATCGGTGTCCTCGTTTTCCTGGTCTTCTTCTCGCCACCCGTACCGGGAGTGCTCGGGTGATCGGACAGACCGGCGACAGGCGTCCGGCGTTGTACGCCAGTGATCCAAATCACCCCGGCGCCTACGTGTACTTCGCCCGGCCTCCCGCCGCCGGACGAGGTCCCGAGAGCACGAGGTGCCGAGAGCACGAGGTGCCGAGAGCACGAGGTGCCGAGAGCACGAGAGAGGGCCTCCGCCGGAAGCGGAGGCCCTCTTCGCGTGTCCCGTACGGGCTGTTACGCCGGAACCGACGCCACGCCCGGCGCCAGGAACTTCTTGCCGTTCGCGCGCTCGGAGACACCCTCACGGTCCAGGTACGGCGTGATGCCGCCCAGGTGGAAGGGCCAGCCGGCGCCGGTGATCAGGCAGAGGTCGACGTCCTGGGCCTCGGCGACGACACCCTCGTCGAGCATGAGCCCGATCTCCTGCGCCACCGCGTCCAGCACCCGCTCGCGCACCTGCTCCTCGGTCAGGACGACATCGCCCTGCTTGAGGAGAGCGGCGACCTCGGGGTCCAGCTCCGGCTTGAAACCGTTCTCGGCGGAGTAGACGTAGAAGCCGCGCTTGCCCGCCTTGACGACGGCGGCGAGGTTCGCGGAGACCGTGAAGCGGTCCGGGAACGCCCGGTTGAGGGTCTCCGACACATGCAGGCCGATGGCCGGGCCGACCAGTTCGAGCAGCACCAGCGGCGACATCGGCAGGCCCAGCGGCTCGACCGCCTTCTCCGCGACCTCGACCGGGGTGCCCTCGTCGATGACGTTCTGGATCTCGCCCATGAAGCGGGTGAGGATGCGGTTCACGACGAACGCCGGGGCGTCCTTCACCAGAACCGCGGTCTTCTTCAGCTTCTTGGCGACGGCGAAGGCCGTGGCCAGCGAGGCGTCGTCGGTCTGCTCGCCGCGGACGATCTCCAGCAGCGGCAGGATCGCGACCGGGTTGAAGAAGTGGAAGCCGACGACCCGCTCGGGGTTCTTCAGCTTCGACGCCATCTCCGTCACGGACAGGGAGGAGGTGTTGGTGGCGAGGATCGCGTGCGCCGGCGCGACCGCCTCGACCTCCGCGAACACCTGCTGCTTGACCCCGATCTCCTCGAACACGGCCTCGATGATGAAGTCCGCGTCCGCGAAGCCCTCGGCCTTGTCCAGCACACCGGACACCAGCGCCTTGAGGCGGTTGGCCTTGTCCTGGTTGACCCGGCCCTTGCCGAGCAGCTTGTCGATCTCGGCGTGGACGTAGCCCACGCCCTTGTCGACGCGCTCCTGGTCGATGTCGGTCAGCACGACCGGCACCTCGAGGCGGCGCAGGAACAGCAGCGCCAGCTGCGAGGCCATCAGGCCCGCGCCCACGACGCCCACCTTGGTGACCGGGCGAGCGAGCGACTTGTCCGGCGCACCCGCCGGACGCTTGCCGCGCTTCTGCACCAGGTTGAACGCGTAGATGCCGGCGCGCAGTTCGCCACCCATGATCAGGTCGGCGAGCGCCTTGTCCTCGGCGTCGTAGCCCTGCTGGAGGTCGCCGTTCTTGGCGGCGGCGATGATGTCCAGAGCGCGGTAGGCGGCCGGAGCCGCGCCGTGCACCTTGCCGTCGGCGATGGAGCGGCCGCGCGCGACCGCCTGGTCCCAGGCCTCGCCGCGGTCGATCACCGGGCGCTCGACCTCGATGTCGCCCTTCAGCACCTGGGCGGTCCAGATCAGCGACTGCTCCAGGAAGTCCGCACCCTCGAACAGGGCGTCGGCGATGCCCAGGTCGAAGACCTGCTGGCCCTTGAGCTGCTTGTTCTGGTTGAGCGAGTTCTCGATGACCACCGAGACGGCCTTGTCCGCGCCGATCAGGTTCGGCAGGATCGTGCAGCCGCCCCAGCCGGGGACCAGACCGAGGAAGACCTCGGGCAGCGAGAACGCCGGCAGCGACTTGGAGACCGTGCGGTACGCGCAGTGCAGGCCGACCTCGACGCCGCCGCCCATCGCCGCGCCGTTGTAGTACGCGAAGGTCGGGACCGCGAGGGCCGCCAGGCGCTTGAAGACCTCGTGACCGCCCTTGCCGATGGCGAGCGCGTCGTCGTGGTTCTTCAGGAGCTCGACGCCCTTGAGGTCCGCGCCGACCGCGAAGATGAACGGCTTGCCGGTGATGCCGACACCGACGATCTCGCCGGCCGCGGCCTCCTTCTCGACCTGGTCGATGGCGGCGCTGAGGTTGGCCAGCGACGCCGGGCCGAAGGTGGTCGGCTTGGTGTGGTCGAAGCCGTTGTCCAGCGTGACGAGCGCGAAGCGCCCGGCGCCGTACGGCAGGTCGAGGTGGCGTACGTGCGCGGACGTCACGACCTCGTCGGGGAACAGCTCGGCCGCACCCTTCAAAAGCTCAGCGGTGGTGCTCACTTGTCCCCCTCGAAGTGCGGGTTCTCCCAGATGACCGTCGCGCCCATGCCGAAGCCGACGCACATGGTCGTCAGGCCGTAGCGGACGTTCGGCTGTTCCTCGAACTGGCGGGCCAGCTGCGTCATCAGACGCACGCCCGAAGAGGCCAGCGGGTGGCCGTACGCGATGGCGCCGCCGTACTGGTTGACGCGCGCGTCGTCGTCGGCGATGCCGTAGTGCTCCAGGAAGGCGAGGACCTGGACGGCGAAGGCCTCGTTGATCTCGAAGAGGTTGATGTCCTCGATCGACAGGCCCGCCTGGGCGAGGGCCTTCTCCGTGGCGGGGATCGGACCGTAGCCCATGACCTCCGGCTCGACGCCGGCGAAGGCGTAGGAGACCAGGCGCATCTTCACCGGCAGGTTGTGCTCGCGGGCGAAGTCCTCGGACGCGAGGATCGAGGCGGTGGCGCCGTCGTTCAGACCGGCCGCGTTGCCGGCCGTGACGCGGCCGTGCACGCGGAACGGGGTCTTGAGGCTCGCCAGGTTCTCCAGCGTCGTGCCCGGACGCATCGGCTCGTCGGCGGTGACCAGGCCCCAGCCCGTCTCACCGACCTCCGCGTTGGTGTTGCGCACCGAGATCGGCACCAGGTCCTGCTGGATCTTGCCGTCGGCGTACGCCTTGGCGGCCTTCTCCTGCGAGCGCACGGCGTACTCGTCGGCGCGCTGCTTGGTGATGGTGGGGTAGCGGTCGTGCAGGTTCTCGGCGGTCATGCCCATGAACAGGGCGGACTCGTCGACCAGCTTGTCGCTGACGAACCGCGGGTTCGGGTCCACGCCCTCGCCCATGGGGTGGCGGCCCATGTGCTCGACACCGCCGGCGATGACGGCGTCGTACGCGCCGAAGGCGATGGAGCCGGCCGTGGTCGTCACGGCGGTCAGCGCGCCCGCGCACATGCGGTCGATCGAGTAGCCGGGGACCGACTGGGGCAGCCCGGCGAGGATGCCGGCCGTGCGGCCCAGCGTCAGACCCTGGTCGCCGATCTGCGTGGTCGCGGCGATGGCGACCTCGTCGATCTTCTTCGGGTCGAGGCCCGGGTTGCGGCGCAGCAGCTCCCGGATCGCCTTCACGACGAGGTCGTCGGCGCGGGTCTCGTGGTAGATGCCCTTCGGGCCCGCCTTGCCGAACGGGGTGCGGACGCCGTCGACGAAGACGACGTCCCTGACGGTACGAGGCACGATGGCTCTCCTCCAGATGCGGGATGGCACTGCTGCGCGGCACACGCGGCTGAGCGCGCGCTCACCTCACCATGCTACTTACGAGTAACCACGCTGCCCAGCCCCGGAGGCGGGAGCGGCGAAGGTCACATCCGAGGTCTCCGCACGCCCGCACCGGATCTTGGCGCGATCTCGACGTCCCCGCCCCGCGTGGGGGCCCCGCACCGCGCGACCGGCCCTCGAGAACCAGCCGTCGTGGTACGACGAAAAGGCCCCGCGCGGCGGCCAGGGCGTGTTTCGAAGGTCCCGTCCGGCCCGCGACGCCAGGCACCGCGCCTCGCCGTGTTATCCGTCCGCGTACGCCCAGTACGCGGACGACCCTCCGCCTCGCGACGCATCGCACCGGACGCCGCGGGCCCCGCCCTCCGGGCGGGTGACGCCACTTACGAAACCCGCCCTAGGCGCCCTCGACGGACAGTGCCTCCACCAGCACCGGCGTCACCTGCTCCACCTGCCACGGCCGCGCCCCGTACCCGGCGAGAGCACCGGCGACGGACTCGGCGTCCACGCCCTTGGGCGGCTCCCAGCACACGCGCCGCACGGTGTCCGGCGTGATCAGGTTCTCCTGCGGCATGGCGAGCTGTTCGGCCAGCGCCGACACCGCGGCCCGCGCGGCGGACAGCCGGGCCGCCGCGGCCGGATCCTTGTCCGCCCACGCGCGTGGCGGCGGCGGTCCCGTCACCTGCTGTCCCGGCTGCGGCAGCTGCGCGTCGGGAATCTCCTTGGCGCGGTCGACGGCCGCCTGCCACTGGTCCAGCTGCCGGCGGCCCATGCGGTGCCCGAACCCGCTCAGCGCGGCGAGGGCGTGCGCGTTGGCCGGCAGGGAGAGCGCGGCCTCGACGATGGCGGCGTCGCCCAGTACCTTGCCCGGCGAGATATCCCGGCGCTGTGCGATCCGGTCGCGGGTCTCCCACAGCTCGCGCACCACCGCGAGCTGGCGCCGCCGCCGTACCTTGTGCATTCCGGAGGTGCGCCGCCACGGGTCCTTGCGGGGCTCCGGCGGCGGGGCCGAGGCGATCGCGTCGAACTCCTGCCGGGCCCACTCAAGCTTGCCCTGCCGGTCCAGCTCCTTCTCCAGCGCGTCCCGCAGGTCGACCAGCAGCTCCACGTCCAGGGCCGCGTACCGCAGCCAGGGCTCGGGCAGCGGGCGGGTCGACCAGTCGACGGCGGAGTGGCCCTTCTCCAGGACGAAACCGAGGACGCTCTCGACCATGGCGCCCAGGCCCACCCGGGGGAACCCGGCGAGCCGGCCGGCCAGCTCGGTGTCGAACAGCAGAGTGGGAACCATGCCTATCTCGCGCAGGCAGGGCAGATCCTGGGTGGCCGCGTGCAGCACCCACTCCACTCCGGACAGCGCCTCGCCCAGGGCGGAGAGGTCCGGACAGGCCACGGGGTCGATCAGTGCGCTGCCGGCGCCCTCGCGGCGCAGCTGCACCAGATAGGCGCGCTGGCCGTAGCGGTAGCCGGACGCGCGCTCGGCGTCGACGGCGACGGGTCCGGACCCGGCGGCGAAGGCGGCGATCACCTCGGCGAGGGCGGCCTCGTCGGTGATCACCGGCGGAATGCCCTCGCGCGGCTCGAGCAAGGGGACCGGCGCCCCGGTAACAGAAGATCCGCCGTCGTCCGGAGGGGCGCCTCCGGTGGTTCGCAGTGACGTGGCTGCTGCGGTTTCTTGGGCGTCGGTCACATGTCAAGGGTATCCGTGTATGGACAGCGCCCGCCGACGGAACGTTCCGTCGGCGGGCGCTTGAGGGGCGTAAACCAGTCATGTGTCACACGTGTCAGTGAATCCGGTCGATGAATTCGGCCGAAGGTTTCGCTCCGCGGGGTCGGTCGGCGAGGTCGGTCGGCGGGGTCGGTCAGTGGATGATGCCGGTCCGCAGCGCCACCGCGACCATCCCGGCGCGGTCGCCCGTGCCGAGCTTGCGGGCGATGCGGGCGAGGTGGCTCTTGACGGTGAGCGCGGACAGGCCCATGGAGACGCCGATCGCCTTGTTCGACTGGCCCTCCGCGACCAGTCGCAGCACCTCGACCTCGCGGCCGGACAGTTCGCGGTAGCCGCCCGGGTGGCTCGGGGCACCCGGGGGGCGGCGGTGCAGGCGGGCGGCGGCGGAGCCGATGGGGGCGGCGCCGGGGCGGGTGGGGAGTCCGACGTTCGTACGGGTGCCGGTGACGACGTAGCCCTTCACACCGCCCGCGAGGGCGTTGCGCACGGCGCCGATGTCGTCGGCGGCGGACAGGGCGAGGCCGTTGGGCCAGCCCGCCGCGCGGGTTTCGGACAGGAGGGTGAGGCCGGAGCCGTCGGGCAGGTGGACGTCGGCGACGCAGATGTCGCGGGGGTTGCCGATGCGGGGACGAGCCTCCGCGATGGACGAGGCTTCGATGACATCACGCACACCGAGCGCCCACAGATGACGGGTGACGGTGGAGCGGACGCGCGGGTCGGCCACGACCACCATGGCGGTGGGCTTGTTCGGGCGGTAGGCGACCAGGCTTGCGGGCTGCTCGAGGAGAACGGACACCAGGCCTCCTGGGTGGGGGACGGTACCGGCTCGTGGGGAAGAAGCCGGGACGAACCGTGCTTTCAAGGTCACAGTCGTCTTCGGCAGCAAACCCGGTGGCCTTTAGAGAATGATCACGATCTAGTGAGTAACAATCTGTGCAATTCGGACATGCGATCGATCATCCGAAGATCGAATCGTTTCGGTCGGAGCCGATTGGGTGTCGGAAAGTGGCCGTATCGACAAAGAGATCGCCAAGACGGGCGGCCGAACGAGCCGAGCGGGGATCGAGAGGAGCGTCGAGAAGAGTTCGAGAACGGATCGTGGGCGGATCGAGGGCGGGGAGTCGTGGTCCGGAGCGGGCGGGAAACGCGCTGGAGGTGGGCTGGAGGTGGTCAGCAGCGTCGGGCGGGCGTCACTGCGACTGCGGCCCCCGCCGCTGCGGCAGCGTCACCACCGACGCGTCGCCCGGACCGGCCGGCGGCAGGCCCGCGACCTGGGCCAGCAGATCGCACCAGGACGCCAGGTGTCCCGCCGCGTCCGGCACCCCGCCCAGGCCCTCCCGGGGCGTCCACGAGGCACGGATCTCGATCTGCGAGGCCGCCGGGCGCGCGGACAGCCCGCCGAAGTAGTGGGAGCTCGCGCGTGTGACGGTGCCGCTCGGCTCGCCGTACGTCAGGCCCCGCGCCTGGAGCGCGCCGGTCAGCCACGACCAGCACACCTCGGGCAGCAGCGGGTCGGACGCCATCTCCGCCTCCAGCTCCGCGCGCACCAGCGTCACGAGCCGGAACGTGCCGTGCCAGGCGTCGTGCCCGGCCGGGTCGTGCAGCAGCACCAGCCGGCCGTCGGCCAGGTCCTGGTCGCCGTCGATGACCGCGGCCTCCAGCGCGTAGGCGAACGGCGCCAGCCGCTGCGGGGCCGGCGTCGGCTCCGCCTCGATCTGCGGTCGCAGCCGCGCGGTTCTCAGCGCCTCCACCGCGGCCCGGAAGGGCGGCGGAGCCGTGCTCGCATGCCGGGCGCCCTCCCCGGTGTCCTTCGCGTCGTCCATGTCGCCAGCGCCGTCCGACAGTCGTCCCTGAGCCGCAGCCATGCGGGGAAGATTAAGGGGAACCGAGGCTTCGTGCAGGGCAAGACACCCCCACGGCCCTCCGCACCCCGGCGCACGGCGCCGCGCCCCCGGCCTGGGGGCGCCCCCTCGCCGTGCGAGACTTGCCGTTGTGAGTGCCAACGGAAGCCCCACGGGCAAGCAGCCGACAGCAACGTACGACAGCCCCTTCCTGAAGGCGTGCAGGCGTGAGCCCGTGCCGCACACGCCTGTGTGGTTCATGCGGCAGGCCGGGCGCTCCCTGCCGGAGTACCGCAAGGTGCGCGAGGGCGTCGCGATGCTCGACTCCTGCATGCGCCCCGAGCTGGTCACCGAGATCACGCTCCAGCCGGTGCGCAGGCACGACGTGGACGCGGCGATCTTCTTCAGCGACATCGTCGTCCCGCTCAAGGCCATCGGCGTCGACCTCGACATCAAGCCCGGTGTCGGACCGGTCGTCGAGCACCCCGTCCGCACCCGCGCCGACCTGGCCCGACTGCGTGACCTGACCCCCGAGGACGTGCCCTACGTCACCGAGGCGATCGGCCTGCTCACCGCCGAGCTCGGCGCCACCCCCCTCATCGGTTTCGCGGGCGCGCCTTTCACCCTCGCGAGCTACCTCGTCGAGGGCGGCCCGTCGCGCACGTACGAGAACGCCAAGGCGATGATGTACGGCGACCCCGAGCTGTGGGCCGACCTGCTCGACCGGCTCGCGGACATCACGTCCGCGTTCCTGCGGGTCCAGATCGAGGCGGGCGCGAGCGCGGTCCAGCTGTTCGACTCCTGGGCCGGCGCGCTGGCCCCGGTGGACTACCGGCGCTCGGTGATGGCCGCCTCCGCGAAGGTGTTCCGCTCGGTCGAGGAGTACGGCGTCCCGCGCATCCACTTCGGCGTCGGCACCGGGGAACTGCTCGGCCTGATGGGCGAGGCGGGCGCGGACGTCGTCGGCGTCGACTGGCGGGTGCCGCTCGACGAGGCCGCCCGCCGGGTCGGGCCCGGCAAGGCGCTCCAGGGCAACCTCGACCCGACCGTCCTGTTCGCCACCCGCGAGGCCGTCGAGGCCAAGACGCGGGAGGTCCTGGACTCGGCCGCGCACCTGGAGGGTCACGTCTTCAACCTCGGTCACGGTGTCATGCCGTCCACCGACCCGGACGCGCTGACCCGCCTCGTGGAGTACGTCCACACCCGCACCGCCCGCTGAGCGGCCTCACCACGTGTGCCGGGGCCGCGCCCGCCTGCCGAACAGCAGGCCACGCGGCTCCGGAGGCGGTGGTGTTCCCGGCCGCAGCGGCCAGGCCAGCAGCATCCCGGCGAGGAAGCCGACGACGTGTGCCGCGTACGCCACCGTGCCCACCTCGGACACGCCCTCGCCGGACGAGTACAGCGCCTGCAGCACGAACCAGAAGCCCAGCACCAGCCAGGCCGGCAGCCGCAGCGGCAGGAAGACCAGGAACGGGACGAGCACCCACACCCGCGCCTTCGGATACAGCACCAGATAGGCGCCCAGCACACCGGCGATCGCCCCGGACGCGCCGATCAGCGGGTCGGTCGAGTCGTCGTTGAGCAGCGCGAAGCCGTACGAGGCCGCGTAGCCGCAGGCGACGTAGAACAGCGTGAACCGGATGTGTCCCATGCGGTCCTCGATGTTGTTCCCGAAGATCATCAGGAACAGCATGTTGCCCAGCAGGTGCAGCCAACTCCCGTGCAGGAACATCGCGGTGAACACGGACAGCGGCGGCGACTTGTCGTAGTCCGGCGCACCGGCCACACAGCCCGGGCCCTGCGCGCCGACCCCGATGTCGCCCGTCGGGACGGTCTGCGGCAGCTGATGGTGGATCAACTCCCGCGGCACCGCCGCGTAATGGTCCAGGAAGGCCTGGAGATGGCAGAGCTGGGCCAGATCGCTGCCGCCCGCCACCGAACCGGCTATGCCGGGTGTGGACAGGAACACGAGGAGGTTCGCGGCGATCAGCGCGTACGTCACCCAGGGGGTACGGCGCACGGGGTTCACGTCATGAACAGGGATGACCACAAGGGACTACTGCCCGCGACGGGCCCGTCGAACCGGTGAACGCGGGCCCGCAGGCGTGCGTATGTCACGTCGACCGCCCGCGGTGCGGGGAAGGCGTGACATGGGGACGACGTGAGGATCAGGCGATGAACGACCGAGTTACTCCTCAGGCGCTGCCTGCGATGCAGGCCATGCCGGACGGCGAGGCGGAGCTCTCACTGGTGGTGCGGCTGCCGTGGGAGGACGTCGCCCGGCTGGGCCAGGAGGCGGGGCGGCTGGCCGCCCAGATGCAGCGGCCGGTGACGCTCGACGAGGCGGTGAGCAACCGACTGAGGACCATGCGGCCGTCCGCCGCGCACGCCAGGCCCGCGGGCGAGCAGCCGACGGCCGGCACGGCCGCGGCCACGACCGCGTCCGTGGCCTCCCTGCCCAGGATCAGCGGAACGGCCTGAGGCCCGCGGTCCCGCTAGTACGCGGCCACCTTCGCCGCGGCCTTGCGGGCGGCCACCAGGACCGGGTCCCACACCGGTGAGAACGGCGGCGCGTACCCCAGGTCCAGGGCCGTCATCTGTTCCACCGTCAGGCCGGCGGTGAGGGCCACCGCCGCGATGTCGACCCGTTTCGCCGCGCCCTCCCTGCCGACGATCTGCGCGCCGAGCAGCCGCCCCGTGCGGCGCTCGGCGAGCATCTTCACGGTCATGAGGGAGGCTCCCGGGTAGTAGCCCGCGCGGCTGGTCGACTCGATCGTGACCGCCTCGAACCGCAGGCCGACGCGGTGCGCGTCCTTCTCGCGCAGCCCGGTGCGCGCGATCTCCAGGTCGCAGACCTTGCTCACCGCCGTGCCGACGACGCCCGGGAAGGTGGCGTAACCGCCGCCGACGTTGCTGCCGATGACCTGGCCGTGCTTGTTGGCGTGCGTGCCCAGCGCTATGTGGCGCTCCTGGCCGGAGACCAGGTCCCGCACCTCCACACAGTCGCCGCCGGCCCAGACGTTCTCATGCCCGCGCACCCGCATCGCCAGGTCGGTGAGCAGGCCGTGGTGGTGCCCCAGGGGCAGTCCGGCCGCCCGCGCGAGGGTCGTCTCCGGGCGTACGCCGATACCGAGCACGACCACGTCGGCCGGGTACTCGGCGTCCTCGGTGGCCACCGCCCGCACCCGGCCGTCGTCACCGGTGAGCACCTTGGTGACCTCGGTGTCGTTGACCATGGTGATGCCCAGGCCCTCCATGGCCCGGTGCACCAGACGGCCCATGTCGGGGTCCAGCGTCGACATGGGCTCCTTGCCGCGGTTGAGGACCGTCACCTCGTAGTCGCGGTTGATGAGCGCCTCGGCCATCTCCACGCCGATGTAGCCCGCGCCGACGACCACCGCGCGGCGGCCGCGCGTGCGTGCCAGGGTGTCCAGCAGAGCCTGGCCGTCGTCGAGGGTCTGCACACCGTGCACTCCCGGCGCGTCCACGCCCGGCATCTCGGGACGGATCGGCCGGGCACCGGTCGCGATCACCAGCTTGTCGTACGACGTCCAGTACTCCGCGCCGGTGTCGACCTCACGCGCGCGTACCCGCTGCCCGGCCACGTCGATCTCCGTGACCTCGGTGCGCAGCCGCAGGTCGATGTCCCGCTCACGGTGCTCCTGTGGCGTACGCGCGACCAGCTGGTCGCGGTCGCCGACGTCGCCGCCCACCCAGTAGGGGATGCCACACGCCGAGTAGGAGGTGAAGTGGCCGCGCTCGAAGGCCACGATCTCCAGCTCGGCGGGGCCCCTGAGACGGCGGGCCTGGGACGCCGCTGACATTCCCGCGGCGTCCCCGCCGATGACGACCAGTCGCTCTGCCCTAGGGCTCACACGGCTCATGCTCATACGAACACGCTACGGGGACAGGGCATTTCAGTCCCGCTCAGCCCTGCTGGACCTCGGTACCGCGCGACCCGGTGCCCTGCGACCCGGTGCCGTGCGACTCGGCCCTGCGCGACCGCCGGGGCCGCAGCAGGCGCAGCCACACCAGTACCAGCAGCGCCGCCACCGCCGCGAACGGCAGCACCGCGCCGAACGCCATCGCGATCCAGCGCAGCATCGTCACGAACGCGTCCCAGCCGCCCCCGAGCGCGTCCACGAACCCGGGGTCGTCCTTCTTCTCGACCTTCTTCACCGGCGTCCCGGCCAGCGAGAGCGTGATGGTGGCCATGCTCGTCCGGTCCTTCAGGGACGCCTGCTGGGCCAGCAGCGACTCCAGGTCCGCCTCGCGGGAACTCAGTTCACCCTCCAGGGTGACCACGTCGCTGAGCTTGGTCGCCCGGTCCATCAGCTCGCGGATCCGGGCCACGCTGACCCGCTGCGTCTTGACGCGGCTGTCCACGTCCACGACCTGGTCCGTGACGTCCTGGGCCTTCGCGGTGCGCTGCAGGAGCTTGCCCGTGCCCTCCAGGTCGGCGAGGACGTCGTCGTACCGCTCGACGGGCACCCGCAGGACGACCCGGGTCTGCTCGCCGCTCACCTCGTCCCGGGTGGTGGTCTCGTCGCCGACGTAGCCGCCCGCGTTCACGGTGGTGGTGCGGGCCGCGTCGAGGGCCTTCGGCACGTCCTTGACCCGCACGGTCAGGGAGGCGGTGCGGATGATGTGGCCGGCGGACAGCCGAGGCGGCGTCTCGGCCTTCGCGCCTGACCCCTGGCTGCTGTCCGCCGCCCCCTCCTGGGCCTGAGCCCCGGGGGCGACGGCGGCCTTGTCGGAGGAACTGCCGGCGCTCGAGTCGTCCCCGCCGGCGCTGCACCCCGCGAGGGCGAGGGACGAGGCGAGCAGCAGCCCGGCCAGGGCCTGGACGGGGCGCGGGACGGAACGGGATGTGGAACGAAGCGCGGGACGGTGTGCGGGCATGTGGGTCTCCCCCGGGTCGTGACGACTGACGTTCCTTCGACGCCCGGGCGGCCCGGGACGTTGGCGGCGGACGGTTCCGATGCGGTCACGGTCAGGACTCGCGCAGGACACCGGGGCCCGGCGGGAGTGTCGGCGGGGTCTGAGAGAGTGGACGACATGAGCGCAACGGGTACGGGCACCAGGCACGTCGTCGTCATCGGGGCCGGGATCGCGGGGCTGGCCGCCGCGCACCGGCTGCTGGAGCGTGGCGCGCGCGTGACCGTGCTCGAGGCGTCCGACCGGGTCGGCGGCAAGCTGCTGCCCGGCGAGATCGCGGGCGTGCGCGTGGACCTGGGCGCGGAGTCGATGCTCGCCCGCCGACCGGAAGCGGTGGCGCTCGCGCGCGAGGTGGGTCTCACGGACCTGCTGCGGCCGCCGGCCACCGCGACGGCCTCGATCTGGACCCGGGGCGCCCTGCGCCCGATGCCCAAGGGCCATGTGATGGGCGTCCCCGGCACCGCCTCCGCGCTGGCCGGGGTCCTGTCCGACGAGGGCCTCGCCCGCATCGACCGCGACGCCGACCTGCCGCGCACCGAGGTCGGCGACGACATGGCGGTGGGGGAGTACGTGGCGGCCCGGCTCGGCCGCGAGGTCGTCGACCGCCTGGTGGAACCCCTGCTGGGCGGGGTCTACGCGGGCGACGCCTACCGCATCTCGATGCGCTCGGCCGTCCCGCAGCTGTTCGAGGCCGCGCTGACGCACGACTCGCTGACGGAGGCGGTCCGCGAGATCCAGGCGAAGGCGGCGGCGAACCAGCAGACCGGGCCCGTCTTCATGGGCATCGTCGGCGGAGTGGGCCGGCTCCCGCTCGCCGTCGCCGACTCGGTGCGCTCCCGGGGCGGCGAGATCCGCCTGAACAGCCCGGTGCACGGCCTGCGCCGCACCGGCACCGGCTGGGAGATTTTGGTCGACGGCCGCACCGAGCGGGCCGACGCCGTGGTCGTCGCCGCGCCCGCCCCCGCCGCCGCCCGGCTGCTGCGCGCCGACGCCCCCGGGGCCGCCGCCGAACTGGACCGCGTGGACTACGCCTCCATGGCGTTGGTCACCCTCGCCTACCGACGCGGAGACACCGCCCTGCCCGAAGGCAGCGGTTTCCTCGTCCCGCCCGTCGACGGGCGCACCATCAAGGCGTCCACGTTCGCCTCCCGCAAGTGGGGCTGGATCGCCGACGAGGACCCGGAGGCCGTCGTGCTGCGCACCTCCGTCGGGCGGTACGGCGAGACGGAGATCCTGCAACGCGACGACGCCGGTCTCGTGGACGTCTCCCGGCGCGACCTGAAGGCCGCCACCGGCCTCGACGCCACCCCGCTCGAGACCCGCGTCACCCGCTGGACCGACGGCCTGCCCCAGTACCCGGTCGGCCACCACGCGCGCGTGGCCCGCATCCGCGAACACGTCGCCGGCCTCCCGGGGCTGGCCGTGTGCGGCGCGGTGTACGACGGTGTCGGCATCCCGGCCTGCATCGCGAGCGCGTACGCGGCGGTGGACCAGTTGCACGGTGACGCGCGCCGGACGCGGGAGCTCACCGCCAACCCGGTGCAGAGCCTGCACGGCGGAGCGGGAGAATAGCCCCATGAGTGACGACGCCCCCACCACCGAGTCCGGCAGGATCCCGAACAAGGGCAAGCTGGCCAAGGACCTCAACGAGGTCATCCGCTACACCCTGTGGTCCGTCTTCCGGCTGAAGGACGTGCTGCCCGAGGACCGCGCGGGTTACGCCGACGAGGTCCAGGAGCTGTTCGACCAGCTCGCCGCCAAGGACGTGACCGTCCGCGGCACCTACGACGTGTCCGGCCTGCGCGCCGACGCCGACGTCATGATCTGGTGGCACGCCGAGACCGCCGACCAGCTCCAGGAGGCGTACAACCTCTTCCGCCGGACGAAGCTGGGGCGGGCCCTGGAGCCGGTCTGGTCGAACATGGCGCTGCACCGCCCCGCCGAGTTCAACCGCTCGCACATCCCGGCGTTCCTCGCCGACGAGACGCCCCGCGACTACGTGAGCGTCTACCCCTTCGTGCGCTCCTACGACTGGTACCTGCTGGCCGACGAGGACCGCCGCCGGATGCTCGCCGACCACGGCAAGATGGCCCGCGGCTACCCGGACGTCCGCGCCAACACGGTCGCCTCGTTCTCCCTCGGCGACTACGAGTGGATCCTGGCCTTCGAGGCCGACGAGCTGTACCGCATCGTCGACCTCATGCGCCACCTGCGTGCCTCCGAGGCCCGTATGCACGTCCGCGAGGAGGTCCCGTTCTACACGGGCCGCCGCAAGGACCTGACCGAGCTGGTCGCGGGCCTCGCCTGATCAGTTCCCGCCGGACGCCCGGCCCTTCGGCGGCTGGGCCTTCGGCTCCTGGTGCGGCGCGCAGGACGCGTGCCGCACCGGAAGCCGGCCCTCCAGCAGATACGCGTCCAGGTAGCCGTTGACACAGCGGTTGGGCCCGCCGCCGACGCCGTGCGTGCCGGCGTCCCGCTCGGTCACCAGCACCGCGTCCGCCAGCCGCCGGTGCAGCTCCAGGGCGCCGTCGTACGGTGACGCCGCGTCCCGTTCGGCGGCCAGGATCAGCGTCGGCGGCAGTTCGCCCGGCCCGGTCCGCACGTCCAGCGGCTGCTGCCTGGGCACCGGCCAGAACGCGCACGGCAGGTTCGCCCACACGTTGTCCCAGGTCTCGAACGGCGCCACGCGCGCGAGCCGCGTGTTGTCCCGGTCCCACACCTTCCAGTCCGTCGGCCAGGGCGCGTCGTTGCACTCCACGGCCGTGTAGACGGCGTTCGCGTTCTCCGCCTCGGCCGCCGCGTCCGTGACCGGCGCCGCCTGGTCGATCAGCGGCTGCGGGTCGCCCTTCAGGTACGCCGACAGCGCCTCCGCGCGCGACGGCCAGTAGTCGTCGTAGTACCCCGCCTGGAGGAACGCGTTCTGCAACTGTCCGGGGCCGACCTTGCCGCCGGCCGGCTCCGCGGCCAGCCGGGCTCGCGCCCGCTCGTAGCTGTCCGCCACCGCGGCGGCCGTCGTGCCCAGCCCGTACACGTCGTCGTGCCGGGCCGTCCACTCCCGGAAATCCGCCCAGCGGCTCTCGAACGCCGCCGACTGGTCGAGGTTGTTGCGGTACCAGACCTTCTCGGGGGCGGGGTTCACCGCCGCGTCGAACACCATCCGGCGTACGTGCGAGGGAAAGAGGGTCGCGTACAGCGCCCCGAAGTAGGTGCCGTACGAGGCGCCCATGAACGTCAGCTTCGACTCGCCCAGCGCGGCGCGCAGGACGTCCAGGTCGCGGGCGTTGTTGAGCGAGGTGTAGTGGCGCAGCGCGCTGCCCGCCCGCTGCGCGCAGCCGTTCGCGTAGGCCCTCGCCTGGGCGACGCGCTCCAGCTTGTACGACTCGGAGGGGTGGATGGGCGCGGGCGAAGGTCCCTTGAAGAAGTGCCGGGCGTCCTGGCAGGACAGCGGCGCGGAACGGCCGACCCCGCGCGGGGCGTAACCGACCAGGTCGTAGGCCGCCGCGATGCGCTTCCACTCCGGGACCATGCCGATCAGCGGGAAGTACATGCCGGAGCCGCCGGGGCCGCCGGGGTTGTAGACCAGGGCGCCCTGCCGGGGCACCCGGCGCTTGCTGTTGTGCGGATCGCGGTGGGTGGCCGGCATCCGGCTCACGGTGAGCTCGATCTGCTTGCCGTTCGGATGCGCGTAGTCCAGCGGGACGCTCACCGTGCCGCACTGGAGGGTGCCCGGCGCGTCCTGCTCCTTGGTGCACGCGCCGAAGTCGACGCCGGCCGCGGCGGCGCGCGCCGCGGCCACCGCGGTGCCGCCACGCTCCGCCACCGCGCCCGAGGCGCCGGAGCTGCCCCCGGCCGGGCCGGCGGTGAGGGCGGTCAACAGCAACGACCCGGCGGCCGAGTAGACGACGGCTGCTCTCATCGCGGATCCCTTCAGTGCACACGGAGGTGACAAAAGGGATGGTTCGTGCGGGTGTGGGGGAAGGCAAGCACCATCCGCCGGTGTCGGCGCCAATGCCTCCGTGCGCCCCCGGCGGGGCGCGGGCGCCCGTCAGTCGGGCCAGTCCCGCGCACGCTGCTCGAAGGCCGCCCGCAGCTCGGGCTCCCCGATGGCGCGGACGCCGCGCACGGCGACGGACGTGAGATACGTACGGTCGTCGCCCGCGTCGCCGGTGTGCAGCGTCAGGGCGCCCAGCAGCCGCTGCCCGGCCGGGGAGGCCCAGCGCGAGTACGGGTGGACCTCTACCCGCGCTATGGCCAGGCAGCTCAGGGTGAGGGCGAGGGGCAGCGCGAACCAGAGCGCGACCAGGGTGCGCGGCAGGTCCGGCTGGCCGGGCATCGCCAGCGCGACGGCGCCCACCGCCGGCACGAACAACGCGGCGGCCCGCACCTGGCGGACCCCCGCCGCCACCGTCGTACGCGCCCCGTCGGGCACCGCCAGGCCCGCGTTCACCAGTCGGTCGGCGAGGGTGCGCACCGCGTCGGCGGCGGCCGCGCCGGCCCGTACGGGAGCGATGCGGGACTGCCCCTCGGGCCCGATGGCCCCGATGACGGACCGCTCGATGTCGTCCCGGCCGCGTGGATCGACGACGGTGGCCCACCCGGTGTGCGCGAGCAGCAGCCGCTGCTGACGGGCCATCGACACCAGCGTCAGGTCGGCGACCCGCGCGGGCCCGCCGGAGAGGAACGCGGCCTCGTAGAGCGTCAGATCGTGCGCCCGGGCCGTGCCCGCGTCGACGGCGGCCGCGCGTACGGCGGCCCGGCACAGCCGTGTGCACGCCGTGGCGGCCACGGCCCACGCCAACAGCAACAGAAGGACCCAGAACATGCCGCGTTTCTATGCCAAAGGCAGGGGGAGGCGCCACGCACTTTTCGCCATCCGGACGGAGTGTTGTCTGTCCGTGACGTTCCGTTTTGGCGGCCGTGGCGCCGCGCACCGGCCGACGCGGCCCGGTGCGCGGGCTCAGGAACCGTCCCGCGGCGGCGGACTGGAGGCGGCCGGCGGAAGGGAGTAGCTCGGGGAGGGCAGCGGTGTCGGCGTCGCGGGGACGGCCCGCACCGGGTCGGCCGTCGGGCCGGGCGGCGCCGGGGAGCGGGTGATCGGCGGCGTGCTCGTGGCGGCCATGTCCCGGGCCAGGGCGTCGAAGTCGACGTACCCGGTGGCCTCCAGGACCTTGATGTGGTCCAGCACCGTGGTGTTGGCGTCGTCGGCGAGGGCGCGCACCAGCGAGTTGCGGGTACCGGCCCGCACCTGGGCGACGACCGAGAACACCCTGCCGTGCGCGAGCCGCAGGATGTTGGCGAACCGGCGGTCGTAGTCCGTGCCCCGCGCCGCGTCCAGCTCCGTCAGCCAGCCCCGCTGCTGCTCGTTGGGCTCGTCGGGCAGCGCCAGACCCAGCCGTGAGGCGACGTCGCGCACCCGTGCGTCCAGGAACGTGTGTCCCTCGACGAGGTGCTCCCCGGCCGTCCGTACGGCCCGCGTGGTGCCCTTCCGCTGCGCCTGCTGCCCCGCGGGCAGCTCCCACAGACCGGCCAGCCGGACCTTCGTGACGAACTCCCGGTCCAGAGCGGACAGCGGCCCGTAGCGCGTCGGCACGGACTGGGCGTTGAGCACGTCCACGCCGGTCCCGGACCGGTCGGCGTACGACCAGATCGGGAAGACCAGCGCGATGAGGGTCGCGGTCAGTCCGGCGATGATGAGGCCGGTGCCACTGAACAGGCCTCTTCCGGTGACGGGGGGTCGGGGTCGCATGGTGCCTCCTGGTACGGCACCGCACGCTGATGGGCTTCGTGTGCGGAATGGGCATGCTACTGCGGGCTGCCCACCAACTGCCGTACGGGGGCGAAGCGTTGTATCGGCGGACATTGGGGGCGAATGGCGGAGCCGGGATGGGGTGCATAGCGGGCGGAAAGGGGGCCATCCGGCCGCCGTGGCCCAGCGCCGGGCGTGAGGTGTTAACCCCGGCACACTCGCGGACGTACGCGTCCCCCGCGGCGCACTCGTCGGCTCATCGCCGGCTCAGTGGTCCGCGCAGCACCTGACGCGTCGCGCGGGCGAGCCGCACCCCCGGCCGGGTGGAGCGCGGCGCCGGGCCCGACCGTTCCAGCCACCACTCCCGCAGCTCCCGCCGGGTCCGCCCGTCCGCCGGACCGTCGGCGAGCAGCAGCCGCTCGACGAAGTCCAGCGCGTCCCGCCGGTAGCCGCCCGTCATCGGATGCCGCTGGGCGTAGCCGAGGAACGCGGGCCGGTACCCCTCGCCCAGGATCTCCGGCAGCTCCGGCGCGACCTTCGCCACCACGTCGGCCCGCTTCCCGGCCAGCGACCGCGCCTGCACGCCCAGCCGGACCCGGTCGAACCCCTCGGGCGCGGGCGTCCCGGCGACCAGCGCGGACAGCAGCGCGGTCTGGGTGAGGGCCAGGCGCTGACGGGCGGGGCCGACGGAGGAGCAGCCCGGCGCTTCCCGCGCCGGCCCGACCGCCCCGACCGCCCCGTTCGCCTCGTTCGGCCCGTTCGGCCCGTTCGGCCCGTCCACGGGCGCGTCGGCCGGTGCGACCCCTCGCACCCGTCGCCCTCCCCGCTCCCGTCCCTGTTCCCGCTCGTCTTCCCGCTTCTGTCCCCGTCCCTGCTCCCGGCCCTGCTCCCGTCCCTCTTCCAGCGCGTCCCGGATCGCGCCCAGTTCCCGCTCCAGCTCCGTCGCCCCGGGAAAGTTCTCGTCCCGCTCCAGCAGCACGCCGGGTGGCGACACCCGGGACGCGAGGTCGGCCAGGATGTCGAGGACCGGCCGGGGCACCGGGTGGGCGTGGCTGTCGTGCCAGACGCCGTCCCGTTCGAAGCCGCCCGCGACATGGACGTAGGCGATGGCCTCCAGCGGCAGCTCGGAGAGCGCCTCGGCCGGGTCCTCGCCGCGGTTGACGTGGTTGGTGTGCAGGTTGGCCACGTCGATGAGGAGCCGTACGCCGGTGCGGTCGGCCAGCTCGTACAGGAACTGCCCCTCGGTCATCTCCTCGCCCGGCCAGGACAGCAGCGCGGCGATGTTCTCGACGGCGAGCGGCACGGGCAGCGCGTCCTGCGCGATACGGACGTTCTCGCACAGCACGTCGAGGGCGTCCCGGGTGCGCGGGACGGGCAGCAGGTGGCCGGCCTCCAGACGCGGGGAGGCCGTCAGCGGCCCCCCGGCCCGCACGAACGCGATGTGTTCGGTGACCAGCGGCGAGCCCAGCGCCTCGGCGCGCTCGGCGAGGGCGGTCAACCGTCCCTCGTCGGGACGGTCGGCGCCGCCGAGACCCAGCGAGACGCCGTGCGGGACCACCGTCACCCCGCGCTCGCGCAGCCGGCGCAGCGAGTCGGGGAGGTGGCCGGAGCACACGTTCTCCGCCACGGCCTCGACCCAGTCGATGCCCGGCATGCGCTCCACGTCGTCGGCGATCTCCGGCCGCCAGCCGATTCCCGTGCCGAGTCGCTCCATGGTCCCCCTCCTCCGTGCCCCCGGTCGGGACCGCGTCGTGGCCCCTCGGTGGTGACGGGGGTATGGCCCCGGCGCCCGGCGCCGAACCCCGCCGCACCCGGGTTCAGAGCAACATTTGAGGTTCTGCCGGGGCTGCCCGGTCGCCCGTGGAGCGGCGCGACGGTCCCGCCGAGGCCGTTCTCGGCCCGGCTAGCGCAGGGCGGGGTGCTCCGCGACCACCGTGCAGCTGCCCGGCGCGATCTCGGTGAAGCCCGCGTCCCGCACCAACGGCAGCCCGCTGCCCACCAGTTCGCGCCAGCGCACGGGATCCGCGGTGCGTACGGAGAGCGGGAACCCCGCGTCGCGCCAGGCACCGCGCTCCTCGTCCGACAGTTCCCACCAGGCGAGTTGCGCGCCGTGCCCGGCCTGGGCCATCGCCTTGCCCGCCGACATCTCCACGTCCGGGTTCAGCCACAGCACGGGCGTGCCGGGCTCGGCCGCGGCGGGCGGTCGCGGGTCGTCGAGGTCGGTGCCGGAGACCTGGAGCTTGGCCAGTTCCTTCGGCCAGCCGTCCAGCGGTACGGGCGGGAACACCCGTACCTCCGCGGACTTCCCGGTGACCGAGATGCCGGGCAGCGTCTCGGTCCGCCGCCATTCGGCGCCGCGCGCCCGCCGCACGACCTTGCGGATACGGGCGTCCTGCCAGTCCCGCATCACCTGCGCCCACTCGCCGTCGCCGACCGACCGCGCGTCGTCCAGCATCACCAGCACCGCTCGGGCGGCGGTCTCCAGCGCGTCCGTGCGGGCGGGCGGCTCGGCCCGCTCGATCCGCACGACGAGCGGCAGGACGAACTGGGGTACCTGGTCGCGCGCGCTGGGCTCGGACCGGAAGGGGCTGTCAGGGACGGGCGTCGGATCAAGGCTCACGACAGTCAACCTTAAGGGGCACGAGAAGATACCCCCATGGAACGTGATCTACGGCTGGACGACGTGGGCCGCCGCTACGGTTTACGCGGCCCCTGGATCCTGCGCGGCGTCGACCTGACCGTCGCCCCCGGCACCCTCGTCCGGCTGGAGGGCGCCAACGGCACCGGCAAGTCCACCCTGCTGCGCCTCCTCGCCGGCATCGACGCCCCCACCGAGGGCCGTGTCACCGGCCGCCCGCGCACGGCGTACGTTCCCGAGCGCTTCCCGCCCGCGCTGCCGTTCACCCCGGCCGGGTACCTCACCCACCTCGGCACCGTGCACGGCCTGTCCCGCGAGGCGGCCGCCCGGGCCGCGCGGCAGTGGCTGGAGCGGTTCGGCGCCGCCGCCCACGCCCTTACGCCGATGGCGCGGCTGTCGAAGGGCAGCAGCCAGAAGGTCGCGGTGGCGCAGGCGCTGCTCGCCGAACCGGGGCTCCTGGTGCTCGACGAGGCGTGGACCGGCCTGGACGCCGACGCCCGCACCGAACTGGAGCGGGCCGTCGCCGAGCGCACCGCCGCCGGAGCGGCCGTCGTCTTCGTCGACCACGACCCGCGCCGCCTCGCGGGTGCGCCCGACGCGACATACACGGTGCGCGACGGCGGGCTCGAGCGCCGTACCGAACGAGCCGTCCCGCCGGTGGGCGCGCAGGTGCTGGTCGAGGCGCGCGGACCCGCCGGCGCGGTCCCGCCCGCAGACGCCGCCCGGTGGATCACCGCCGCCGACGAGAGCGCGCCGGGCATCCACCTGCTGACCGTCCCCGCGTCCCACTCGGACGTCCTGCTCCGCGCCCTGCTGACCGCGCGCCCGCCGTGGCACGTGGTGAGCGTCGGTCCCACCGAGGGGAGCCGCCGATGACCGCGCTCGTCCGCTACCAGGCCGCCCTGCTGCTCCGCTCGCAGCGCTGGCTGCCGCCGTTCGTCCTGTACGCGGTGTTCCTGGGCATCGGGGTCCAGGGCGGGCAGCCGGTGCTGGACTCACTCGGCTGGGCGGCCGCGGCCCTGCTGCCCGTCGGCGCGTGGCTGGTGCGGATCTGCGTCGGCAACGAGCCGCCCGCCGCCCGTGGCGTGGTCGCGGCCGCGGCCGGCCCGGCCCGGGCGCACCTGGCCTGTCTGCTGGTGGCGCCGGCCTGCGCCACCGCGCTGGGCGTGGCCGCGACCGTCGTGGTGACGCTGATCAGCGATCCGGCGAGCGCCGACCACCGCACCCGGGTGCCCCCGCTGCCCGCGGCCGGTGCCGGGCTGCTCGCCGTCCTGGTCTGCGCCCTGCTCGGTACGGCCGTCGGCGCGCTCACCGCCTGGCCCGTGCTGCGCTCGCCCGGCCGCGCGGTCCCCGCGCTGCTGCTCGCGGCCCTGCTGGCGCTGGTGGTGACGGGTTCCCCGGCGCAGGCGGCGGTCGGCGGCCTGGTCACGGGCTCGCAGTCCGGCGAGGTGCCGGTGTCCGCGCTGCCGCTCGTCGCCGCCGTCCTGCTCGCGGCGGCGGCGACCGCCGTGGCCTGCGCGCTCACCTCACGCAGGGCGCCCTGAGGCGCCGGACCCGGCTCAGCCCGAGCACGCGGTGCGCTGCGCCTCCTGCCACTCGCAGACCGGGCAGAGCGTGATCCCCTTGTACGACTCCGAGTACTCCGTCGGCTTGCGGCACAGCACGCACTCCGCGTACGGCGGCCCGTCGGCCGTCGGCGGCCGGCCGGTCGCGTCGATGACGCAGTGCGCGTCGTGGCCGCCGTCGCTGCTCTCGCCGTGGTCGCTCATGTCCCCAGCGTACGAGCCGTCACCGCCGTCCGTCGGCGGCCCCGATCAGCTGGGACACCTTCACGAACCGAAACCCTTTCGCCCGCAGCTCCGGCACGATCGTGCGCACGGCCCGCTCGGTCACCGGGGCGGCGCTGCGCGTGCAGTGCATGACGACGACCGACCCCGCCTTCACCCCCTCCAGCACCTGCCGGGCCACCGCGTCGGCGTCCGTCGCGAACGCGTCCCCGCTCACCACGTCCCACTGCACCGCGGTGACACCGGTGGCGCTCACCGCGCGCAGCGCCCGCTGGTCGTAACAGCCGCCGGGGAAGCGGAAGTAGGGCATCGCGTTGGTCACGCCCGCCGCGCGGAAGGCGGTGTAGGCCCGCTCCACGTCCGTGCGCATCCGGTCCTCGGAGACGGTCGGCAGGCCGTAGCAGTCGCCGGTGAAGGCGTAGTGGCTGTAGGAGTGGTTGGCGATCTCGAACTGCGGGTCCCGTCCGATCGCCCGGGCCTGGTCCGGGTACTCCTCGGCCCACCGGCCCGTCATGAACACGGTGGCCGGCACCTTCAGCGAGCGCAGTGTCGTGATCAGCTGCGGATTGTCGAAGCGCTCGCCCGCCGCGGCTCGCGCCCCCTCGTCGGCGGTCATGTCCGCGTCGAAGGTGAGGGCGACCACCTTGTCCGGCGTGCGCGGACCGTTCTTGAAGACGGGCGTCAGTCCGGCGGGACCGGGGGCGAGGGTCGGCGGCCGGGAGACGGTGGCGGAGGGGGCCGGCTGGGCGGGACGGGGAGCGGTGGGGGCGGCGGGCGGCGCGGTGCCGCAGGCGGCGAGGGCGGCGCCCAGGGCACAGGCGACGGTGACGCGTCGTACCAGAGTGATCATAAATGTGACGATATGTCTGGAATCCTCATATTCCCTCCACCGGGCCCCGCGCCCGTCCCGTGCTCACCCGGCCAGGCCAATGCCGCCCGGGGGAGGCGGCGGTGGTGGTGGCGGTGGCGGTGCGGGCTGTTGTTGGGCCTTCTCCAGGAAGCGCAGCAGTTCCACCGGGAACGGCAGGACGAGGGTGGAGTTCTTCTCGGCGGCGACCGCCACCACCGTCTGGAGCAGCCGTAGTTGCAGCGCGGCGGGCTGCTCGGACATCACCCCGGCGGCCTCCGCCAGCTTCTTGGACGCCTGGAGTTCGGCGTCCGCGTTGATGATCCGGGCCCGCCGCTCGCGGTCCGCCTCGGCCTGCCGGGCCATGGAGCGCTTCATCGACTCCGGCAGGGACACGTCCTTGATCTCCACGCGGTCGATCTGCACGCCCCAGCCGACGGCCGGGCTGTCGATCATCAGCTCCAGCCCCTGGTTGAGCTTCTCCCGGTTGGACAGCAGATCGTCCAGGTCGCTCTTGCCGATGATGGACCGCAGTGAGGTCTGCGCCATCTGTGAGACCGCGAAGCGGTAGTCCTCGACGTTGATGATCGCGGCCGGCGCGTCGACGACCCGGAAGTACACGACCGCGTCGACCCGCACCGTCACGTTGTCGTGGGTGATGCCCTCCTGTGCCGGGATGGGCATCGTCACGATCTGCATGTTGACCTTGCGCAGTCGGTCCACCGCGGGGAGCACCATGGTGAACCCCGGCTCGCGCACCTCACGGATCACCCGCCCGAGCCGGAAGACCACTCCGCGCTCGTACTGTTTGACGACCCGCGCGGCCCCGGCGACGTACACCACACCGGCCGAACCGGCCACCGCCACAGCCGTCAGCAGCTCCTGGAGCATGTCGACCCCCTTCGGCGGAGGACCGGAATGTCTGCTCCTGTAACGATATGCCCGCCGTCCGGTCCGGGGCCACGCCCCGACCCCGGACCGGACGCCGCCCGCGGGTCAGGTCGCGGTCGTCCGCACCGGCTCCGGCCCGGCCGCGGTGGGGCTGCCGCCCGCTGCGAGCGAGGTCGAGACGTGGGGGAGCCGCCCGGCCCAGCTCTCCAGCGCCTTACGGCAGGCGTGGTCCATGTGGTGCAGCCCGGACAGGTCCAGCTCGACCGGGCGGTCCTGGGGGAGCGCCTCCAGGCTGTCGAGGATCTTCGGCAGCCGCAGGAAGGTCGCGTTGCCCGACAGGGACGCCTGGACGGGCCCCGTGCCCTTGTCGACGACGTCCAGCCTGACGTGCGAGGCCTCCAAGGCGGTCTTGGCGACGGCCAGGGCGAGCCCGATGAGGACGCCCTCGAACATGCCGACCACGACGATCGACACGGCGGTGACCATCAGCACCAGCGCCTCGCCGCGGTGCTCGCGCCACAGCCCGACGATCTCCCGAACGGGGATGAGCCGGGTACCGGCGTGCACCAGGATGCCCGCGAGGGCCGGGATCGGGAGGTGGGCGAGCACGTCGGGCAGCAGCGCGGCGAACAGCAGCAGCCACAGGCCGTGCAGCACCCGCGACAGCTTGGTCCGCGCGCCCCCCCGGACGTTGGCGGCGCTGCGCACGATCACGGCGGTCATCGGCAGCGCGCCGAGCGCACCGCACACCGCGTTGCCCGTGCCCTGCGCCATCAGTTCCTTGTCGTACGCGGTGCGCGGCCCGTCGTGCAGCCGGTCCACGGCCGCCGCGCAGAACAGCGACTCGGCGGACGCGATCAGGGTGAAGGCGACGACCGTGCCGAGCAGGCCGAGGTCCGCCAGGTCGCCGAAGGCGGCCGGGGACGGCGGCTGGATCGAGCCGAGCAGGCCCCGCACCTCGACGGTGGCCACCGGCAGGTCGAGGGCGAGGGCGGCGAGTGTCGCCAGGCCGACCGCGGCCAACGGGCCGGGAACCGCGCGCACCCGCCGGGGCAGCCGCCGCCACAGGACGAGTACGGCGACGGTTGCGGCGCCGAGCGCGAGCGAGGCGAGTGCCGTGGTGTTCCCCGGGGCGTCCGCGAACGCCCCGGGCAGCCCGGCCATCTTGCCGAGCCCGGACCCGGGGGCCTTGGCGCCGAGCGCCGAGTACAGCTGCCCGGCGATCAGCACCAGTCCGATACCGGCCAGTATGCCGTCGACGACCGAGACCGAGATGGCCCGGAACCAGCGGCCCAGTCTGAGGGCGCCCATCAGGATCTGGAGCGCGCCCGTGGTCAGCACGAGCACGCCGAGCGCGGGCAGTCCGAACTCCCGTACCGCCTCGTGGACCAGCACGGTCAGGCCCGCGGCCGGGCCCGACACCTGGAGGCTGCTGCCCCGCATCAGCCCGGTGACGATGCCGCCCACGATGCCGGTGACGAGCCCGAGCTCGGCCGGCACCCCGGAGGCGACGGCCACGCCGACGCACAGCGGCAGCGCGACCAGGAAGACGACGAGGGAGGCGGCGAAGTCCTGCCGGAGATGGGGGAACCGGGGTGACGGGTACGTGGCCGCGGCCACGCTCACAGCGCCTCGAAGGCGTCGGTGTCCGCTCGGTGTTCGCGCACGGCCCCGGTGTGCACCTCGTAGTACCAGCCGCGAAGCCGCAGCCGACCGTCCGTCAGCCGCTTCTCCACACACGGGTAGGAGCGCAGCCGCAGCAACTGGGCGAGCACGTGGTGCTGCACGGCCTCGGCGACGGTCGGGTCGGCCGGGTCCGCGGCCGCCGGGTGGCCGGCGGCATGCGCGAGCCAGTCGCGTACGGCGGGCACGGCGTCGAGGTCGTCGCCGCGTACCAGCGCGCCGACCGCGCCGCAGTGCGAGTGGCCGCAGACGACGACGTCCTGGACGCCGAGCACCTCCACGGCGTACTCGATGGTGGCCGCCTCGCCGGTGGGGCGGCCGGTGGCGTACGGGGGCACGATGTTGCCCGCGGTGCGCAGCTCGAAGAGCTCGCCGGGGCGGGCGCCCGTGATCAGGGCCGGTACGACCCGGGAGTCGGAGCAGGTGATGAACAGGACCTGGGGGGACTGGCCCTCGGCGAGCTCGGCGAACTCCTCAGGGCGCTGTCCGAACGTACGGGCGTTGTCGATGAGGGGCTGCATGCGGGGTGACTCCTCCTGGCGCGCGGCGGGGCGCGTCGGGCTTGCAGGACAGGGTGGGGGGACTGCTCTGCCGTGCTCAGCAGCGGAAGACCTGAAGTGCTGCCGGAGAGGGTGCCGTCGAGGTTCTCGACGGGCGGCGGTACGCGATGCCGGTCGTGGGTGGCCGGTGCGCGGGGTCGCGCGCCGGCTGTGCGCGCCCGGGTTCCTGGGGCGCCGGTTCCGCGCCGGTGGTCACGCGGGCCCGGTCGCGGGTGCGCAGGGGGCCGGCCGGGTTCCCGGACGGGGTGCAGTCGCGGAAGGTGACCGCTTCGTCGCGCGGTGCCAGGTCCGTGGGGGTGTGCTCGGGCCGGGCTTTGGCCTCGGCGTGACGGGCCGTGTGCGCGGGTGCGAAGGAAACGGTGGGCGCGAAGAAGGGGAGCGCCAGCAGGACGGCGGTGAGCAGCGAGATTCCGGCCCGGGCCGTCGCACCTCGGAACATGCGCCCCCCTTCCGGCGGTTCACACCTCTAGTCCGGACCAACGGTTGGTCAATGGCTGGTCAAGAAACACGGTAACCCTGCAAAGTTGTTTGCAGGGTCGACGCGACGTCGCGACGCGAAGAAGAGTGAAAAGCGCGGGTCGCCTGGCCTGAACTGACCCTTGACCCGGGAAGGCTGATCGGCTGTCAGGCCTCGACGAGGCGCTTGGCGTCGCGGGCCAGGGCGGTCAGCCGGGATATCGCCCGGAAGTACTTCTTGCGGTAGCCACCGTTCAGCATCTCCTCGCTGAACAGCCGGTCGAAGGGCTGACCCGAGGCGAGGACGGGCACCTCGCGGTCGTAGAGCCGGTCCGCGAGCACGACGAGCCGCAGGGCCGTCGACTGGTCCGGCACCGGGGTCACGTCGGTGAGGCACACCGCCTTCAGGCCGTCGGTGAGGGCGCCGTACCGGCTGGGGTGGACGCGCGCGAGGTGGGCGAGCAGATGCGGGAAGTCGTCGAGCGAGGCGCCGTCCGTGGCGTACGCGGCCTTCGTCACCTGTTCGTCGGAGTAGGGCGCCGGCGCCTCGGGCAGGCCGCGGTGGCGGTAGTCCTCGCCGTCGATGCGCAGCGGGCGGAAGCGGGCGGACAGGCCCTGGATCTCGCGCAGGAAGTCGGCGGCCGCGAACCGGCCCTCGCCGAGCTTGCCCGGCAGGGTGTTGGAGGTGGCGGCGAGCGCGACACCGGCGTCGACGAGCTTGCCGAGCAGGGTGGACACGAGGACCGTGTCGCCCGGGTCGTCCAGCTCGAACTCGTCGATGCACAGCAGACGGTGGCCGGAGAGGGTCTGCACCGTCTGCTGGAAGCCGAGCGCACCGACCAGGTTCGTCAGCTCGACGAAGGTGCCGAACGCCTTGAGCGCGGGCTCGGCCGGGGTGGCGTGCCAGAGGGAGGCCAGCAGGTGGGTCTTGCCGACGCCGTAGCCGCCGTCGAGGTAGACGCCGCGCGGGCCGGTCGGGGCCTTCGGCGCCCTGGCCTTCCCGAACCCCAGGAACCCCCGCTTGCCGACACCGGCGGTCCGCGCCCCGCCGAGCCCGCCGGCGAAGTCCTCGAGGACCCGTACGGCCTCGGTCTGGCTTGGCTGGTTCGGGTCCGGGATGTACGTGCTGAAGCGGACCGAGTCGAACCGCGGCGGCGGCACCATCTCGGCGACCAGTCGGTCCGCGGGGACACGCGGCTCACGGGCGCACAGGGACGGCGGGGCCGCGTCGGCTATCGGACTGAGACCGGGGGCGGGGGTGGAGGACGACACGGTTCAACTCTATGCGCCGTGCCAGACTGCTCGGCATGCGACGCCTGTTCCCTGTGACCGACCAGACAGCACCCCGGGCCTGCGGTGAGACGCAGGGGGCGCCTGATGCGGGTCCGGCCGGGGCCGACCGTGAGTGGGGCCTCGCCGAGCTGGCCGCCGCCTACGCCTATCCCGAGGCCGCCCCCGCGCCCGGAGCCGCGGCGCCGGGCCCGCAGCCCTGGCTGCGGGCCAACATGGTGTCCACGCTCGACGGGGCCGCCCAGCACGACGGCCGGTCGCAGCCCATCTCCCACGCGGCCGACATGCGGATCTTCGGCACGCTCCGGGCGCTGGCGGACGTGGTGCTGGTGGGTGCGGAAACGGTACGCCAGGAGGGTTACCGTCCGGCACGCGCGCGTGCCGAGTTCGCGGCGGCGCGCGAGGCGGCCGGGCAGGCCCCGGCGCCGGCGATCGCGGTGGTCACGGCCGCCCTGGACCTCGACTTCTCGCTCCCGCTCTTCACCGCCCCCGAGGTCCCCACCCTGATCATCACAGGCGCCGCCGCGGCCCCCGACCGGATCGCGGCCGCGGAGAAGGCCGGTGTCCGGGTGCTGATCGCCGGTGACGGCGTCGGCGTGGATCCGGCCCGCGCCGTCAGGGTGCTGGCCGGCCTCGGCCACACCCGGCTGCTGACCGAGGGCGGCCCGCGGCTGCTGGGCCAGCTGGTGGCCGCCGGAGTCCTCGACGAGCTGTGTCTGACCGTCGCCCCGATGCTCACCGCCGGCGGCGCGCAGCGCATCGCGGGCGGGCCCCCGGTCGTGGTTCCGCAGCGATTCGCGCTCGTGTCCCTACTGGAGGAGGACGGCTTCCTGTTCAGCCGGTACCGGCGGGTTTGACGGCCCTCGGCACGGGCGGTGACCACAACGGCGGAATGCGCCGTTCCGTTTAGCGTCCGGCGGGCACACTGATTCCGGCAGTACCCGTGCGATCACGGGGCAGGATGGTTTCCGCAGGGCCGGGTACGGCCCCACGGAGGACAGAGGGCCCGCCGGGCTCTCGAAGGAGAAGAGGCGCCTGGTGTTCACAAGCGTTCTGATGATCGAGAAGGCACTGACATCCGCCGACGTGGAGTTCGTGACCACGCTGCACGGGGACGAGGTGGTCTTCTTCCACGTCCTGCTGCAACCGCGCGGCGACCAGGCGGACCGCCTGCTGCGCGCCATCGACGACATCGCGCTCGGCGATCTCGACGACGCCGCCCGGGAGGGCGAGACGCCGGAGGGGGAGGCGGCGAAGGAGCCCGCCCAGCAGGCGCTGGCGGTGTCCCTGACGGCCCTGCGCGGGGCCGGCAGCGAGGCCGACGGCCGGCTGGTCGAGGACCATCCGCTGGACGCGCTGAAGGCCCTGGTCGACGAGGTCCAGGCCGACGAGGTGATCGTCCTGACCGATCCGCACTACGTGGAGGAGTTCTTCCACCGTGACTGGGCGTCCAGAGCCCGCCACAAGGTGGGGGTGCCGGTGCTGAAGCTGTTCTCGCACAGCAAGGCGTGAGGGGTACCGGTGACCGTGTCGGGCCTGCCATACGCTTAGGGCTCACGATCGCCGCACCACTCCAGGGAGACGCACATGGCCCCGGGCCTTCCTACCGCCATGGACCGACCGCACTTCATCGGCATCGGCGGCGCCGGAATGTCGGGCATCGCCAAGATCCTGGCCCAGCGCGGGGCGAAGGTGGCGGGCAGTGACGCCAAGGAGTCGGCGACCGCGCAGGCCCTGCGGGCGCTGGGCGCGACGGTGCACGTCGGGCACGCCGCCGAGCACCTCGCCGACGACGCCACCTGCGTGGTGGTGTCGTCGGCGATCCGCGCGGACAACCCGGAGCTGGCCCGCGCGGCGGAGCTGGGCATCCCGGTCGTCCACCGTTCGGACGCCCTCGCCCGGCTGATGGACGGCCTGCGCCCGATCGCGGTCGCCGGCACCCACGGCAAGACGACCACGACGTCGATGCTGGCCGTCTCGCTCACCACGCTGGGCCTGGACCCGTCGTACGCCATCGGCGGGGACCTGGACGTCCCCGGCTCCAACGCGCTGCACGGCGAGGGCGAGATCTTCGTCGCCGAGGCGGACGAGTCGGACCGCAGTTTCCACAAGTACGCGCCCGAGGTGGCGATCGTCCTCAACGTGGAGCTCGACCACCACGCCAACTACGCGTCGATCGAGGAGATCTACGAGTCCTTCGAGACGTTCGTCGCACGCGTCACCGAGGGCGGCACGCTGGTGGTCTCGGCGGACCACGAGGGCGCGCGGGAGCTGACCCGCCGGGTCGCGGCGAGCGGGGTGCGGGTGGTGACGTACGGCGAGGCCGAGGACGCGGACGTGCGGATCCTGTCCGTCGTGCCGCAGGGGCTGAAGAGCGAGGTCACGGTCCTGCTGGAGGGCCGGGAGCTCACCTTCGCCGTCTCCGTCCCCGGCCGGCACTACGCGAGCAACGCGGTGGCCGCGCTGGCGGCGGGCGTCGCGCTGGGCGTGCCGGCGGCCGAGCTGGCCCCGGCCCTGGCCGCCTACACCGGCGTCAAGCGGCGGCTCCAGCTGACGGGCGAGGCGGCCGGAGTCCAGGTCGTCGACTCCTACGCCCACCACCCCACGGAGATGACGGCCGACCTGGAGGCGATGCGGGCCGCCGCCGCGGGCGAGGCGCGCATCCTGGTGGTCTTCCAGCCCCACCTCTTCTCCCGGACCCAGGAGCTCGGCAAGGAGATGGGCCAGTCCCTGTCCCTGGCGGACGCCTCCGTCGTCCTCGACATCTACCCGGCCCGCGAGGACCCGATCCCCGGCATCACCAGCGAGCTGATCATCGAGGCGGCGCGGGCGGCCGGCGCCGACGTGACCGCGGTGCACGACAAGGCCGAGGTCCCGGAGGTCGTCGCGGGAATGGCCAGGCCCGGTGATCTCGTTCTCACCATGGGCGCGGGTGACGTGACGGACCTGGGCCCGCAGATCCTGGACCGCCTGTCGCGGGCCTGAACAGAACCGAAGGGGCTGAGCTTCATGTCGTACGACGTCGAAAAGCCGGACGAGCAGTGGCGTGCGGAGCTGACCCCGGCCGAATACGCCGTGCTGCGGCAGGCCGCCACCGAGCCCGCCTTCACCGGTGAGTACACCGACACCAAGGCCAAGGGCGTCTACTCCTGTCGCGCCTGCGGTGCCGAGCTGTTCACCTCGGACACGAAGTTCGAATCGCACTGCGGCTGGCCGTCCTTCTTCGACCCGAAGGACACGGACGC
Organism: Streptomyces sp. NPDC059582; assembly: GCF_042735715.1. NCBI lineage: Bacteria > Bacillati > Actinomycetota > Actinomycetes > Kitasatosporales > Streptomycetaceae > Streptomyces > Streptomyces sp. NPDC059582. The sequence continues at coordinate 280,629 of NZ_JBHWCC010000002.1, read as the reverse complement.
GGTCGAGCTGATCGCGGACCGCTCGCACGGGATGGTGCGGACCGAGGTGCGATGCGCCCGGTGCGGGTCCCACCTCGGCCATGTGTTCGAGGGGGAGGGGTACGCGACCCCCACGGACCAGCGGTACTGCATCAACAGCATCTCGCTGCGGATGGAGCCGGACGCGAGCTGAGACGGCGCGGGCGGGCCGCCGGATACGGGCGGCCCGCCCGCTTTTCGCGTAAGGGTCAACTGTCTTGAACCGCACGTCTGACGGGGCTCACAGCACCTTGCGTTGCACCAGTGCCGAGAGCACGAGCGCGCCCGGGACCAGCGGCAGCCAGACCGTCAGGACGCGGTAGCCGACCACGGTGGCCGTGGCCAGGCCCAGCGGGGCGCCGAACGCGGTCATGGCGAACACCGTGGCCGCGTCCACGGGTCCGATGCCGCCGGGCGCCGGTACCGCCCCGACCGCGGTGCCGGCGGCGAGGAACGCGAACACCACCTGCGCCCAGGACAGCGGCAGGCCCAGCGCGGAGCCGACCGAGGCGACCACACATCCCTGGAACACCGGCGCGACGGCCGCGCCGCCCCAGAGGGCGAGGACGCGGCTGGGCCGGGTGTGCAGCAGCCGTGCGTCGGACAGGGCGGTACGCACGAGGGTCAGCGCCGGCCGGCGCAGCGGACGTACGGCTGTCACGAGCAGTGCGCCGGCCAACGGGCCGAGCACCACGCATCCGGTGACCAGGAGGAGCGTCCCGTCGTCCGGGACGAGTGCGCCGAGCTCCAGCATGTCCGGGAAGGCCAGCACGAAGACGAGCAGGACCGGAATCTTCGCGATCGGCTTGACCAGCGAGTACAGGGCGATCGAGGCGGTTCCCCGGGCGAGCGACACTCCCTGGTTCTGAAGAAACCGCAGGGTGACGGCGTGCGCGCCGACGCTGGCCGGGAGCACATGGTTGGCGGCGCCGGCGGCGAACTGGGAGGCGAGCAGCAGCCCCGGGGGCAGCCGGTCAGGTACGGCACCCTGCCGTACGCACGCGGCGGTCACCCAGCCCAGGCAGGTGAAGAAGATCGCGAGCAGCAGCCACCAGGGGTCGGCCGAGGCCAGCCGGGCGGCACCGCCCCGCATGCCGGGCCAGTCGACCGCGGCCCACACCCCGATCAGCAGGATCGGGAGCAGGACCGCGGCCTGGTGGACGAGCCGGGCGGTCGCCGGGGAGCGGACGAGGGACACGGTGGTGGGGGAGGCCGGGGCGGGGAGCGGCCCGGGCGAGTCGTCGAGCGGGAGCAGGGACACAGCGGGAACGTTCCCGGCCGGTGTGACGGAAGGGTGTCCGGCAGCCGACGGAGCGCGGGCGCGCGAGCGTCACTGTCGGGGCGCCCCACGCCACGCCGCCGCGAGCACCCCTGACCTCGTCGCCTCACGGGGCTCGGCCACGGGGTGGCCACGGAGGGTGGCCATGGGTTCGGCCGCGGCGGCTCGTCCGGCGGAACTCGTGCCCGCCCGCGGCGGGCCGGTCGGTGGCCGATGCGGTTGGCGGTCGGGTTTGTCACGCTTTAGAGGTGTCCAGAGTCGCGCGATGGTTCCGGGTGCACCGCGAGCCCGGACAGCAGGACGGCGTCCGTCGCGCGATGACACCCGTCCCGGGGGACGACCCGGCGGCGCTGCTGGCGAAGCTGCGGGCGGTGGCGGCCAAGGTCGGTACGACGCTGGACGAGGAGGCCACCTGTGCCGAGCTGACCCGGGCCGCCGCCGGACACGCGGGTGGCAGCGCGGCCGTGATGCGTGTGGACGGCCCGGCCGTGGCGGGCTACGAGTCGATCGCCGGGGACGCGGACGTGCTGCCGGACGCCCGGTGGGCCACCGAGGTGGCGCGCGACATGGCGGCCCCGGAGCTCGGCGGGTGGGGTGAGCAGCGCGTCGGCGACCCGGCGACCGGCCGCTTCCACGCGGCGCTCTGCGTGCCCCTGGCGACCGGCGACCGCCGCTACGGAGTCCTGGTCTGTGCCCGGGACGGAGCGCCGTTCACGGACACCGAGACGGAGTTTCTCGCCCTCCTGGCCGAACGGGCCGCCTCGCACCTGTGGCACGCCCGTGAGCACGCCCGTGTCAGCCGCACCGCGGGCGACCTGCAACGCGCCCTGCGTGCCGAACCCGGCCGGCCGCACCCCAACCTGGACGTCGCCGTGCGCTACCTGCCCGCCGGTCAGCAGGCCCTGGTCGGCGGCGACTGGTGCGAGACCGTACGGCTGCACTTCGGACGTACGCTCCTGGTCGTCGGCGACGTCATGGGGCACGGCGTGGAGGCCGCCGTGGACATGGCCGCCTACCGCTCCGACCTGAGGGCGCTCGCCGCCACCGACCTCCCCCCGCACCGGGTGCTGCGCCAGCTGGACGCCCTCGCCGCCGACCTGCCCGAGCGCAGACCGGCGACCTGTCTGATCGCCCGGGTCGACCCCGTACGCGGACAGCTCACGGTGTCGGGTGCGGGCCATCTGCCACCCGCGGTGATCGACGGCGAGGGCGGCACCTCGCTGCTGCCGGTGTCGGTCGGGCCGCCCCTGGGCACCGGGTTCGGCGGCTACGAGCTCGCCACCTACCGACTGGCCGAGGACCAGACGCTGTTGCTGTTCACCGACGGGCTCGTCGAGCGGCGCGGCGAGGACATCGACCGGTCGCTGGACCGGCTCGCCGAACTCCGGTTCCCCGTCACGGCCGGGGTGGAGGACATCCTCGACTCGGTGCTCGGCCGACTGGACGCGAGGCACGCGGAGGACGACGTGGCCCTGCTGGCCGCCCGCCCGCGCCACGCCGCGCCGCACTGAACCGGGCTCACACGTCCGTGTCCCCCAGGCACTTCGCGCCCTGCGGGATCGGCTCGACCGCCCTGCTGAGCTCCACCAGTGCCGTGTCGGTCCCGGCGGCACGGTCGGTGAGGGTGAGCTCGACGGCCGGGTCGCGGCCGTAGGTGACGAGCACCTTGCGGCCGTCGCCGAACTCCGCGTCCAGCAGGATCCAGTCCACGCCGTCGACGTTCACGCACTTGTCGACCGTCGGCCCGGGCGGCCGCAGCCCGCAGCGCAGGACCACCGCGCCGTCACCCCAGGTCGTGACGCCCGCCGCTCCGGGGTCCGACCGCCGCTGCCCACCCAGGCTGGACGGATAGCCCCGGGCGATCGCCGCGCACCGCGGGTCGTCACCCCACTCGGCCGCCGTCACGACGGGCCCGGCCGAATCCACCTCGCGCACCACGAGCACCGACCCGGCGATCAGCCCGGCCGCGCCCAGACACACGGCGGCGCGCACCCGCCGAGAACGAACCCTCATCGTCCGGCGTCTCCTGTCCCCGGCGGCTTCGCACCGTCGGGCGGCACGCTACGCCACGGTTCCAGCGGGCCGGCGCCCCGGGCTCAGTCGCGGTCGTGGGTGAGCGGGAGGGTGACCGTGAACACCGTGGCGCCGGGCTCGTCGCCCAGTTCGATGGTGCCGCCGTGCGCACGGACCAGGGCGCCGGCGACCGACAGTCCGAGGCCGCTGCCGCCGCGGTCCCGGCTGCGGGCCTTGTCGACGCGGTAGAAGCGGTCGAAGACCCGTTCCCGGTCGGCGGCCGGAATGCCGGGGCCGGTGTCGGCGACCCGCACCAGCGCCCGGCCGGGGACGACGCGCAGTGCCATGGACACCGGTGTGCCGTCCGGGGTGTGCACGGCGGCGTTGGTGAGCAGGTTGTCCAGCACCTGCCGGATGCGCTGCGGGTCCAGGCGCGGCCGCACCGGCGCCGGACCGGCCGTCACGGTCAGCGGGTGGTCGGGATGGCTCGCGCGGAACGCGTCGGCCGCGTCCTCGACCAGTTCCACCAGGTCGGCGTCCCGCATCCGCAGCGGCGCCTCCACCTCGTCCGCGTCCAGCCGGGCGAGCAGCAGCAGATCGTCCAGCAGGAAGCCCATCCGGGCGGCCTCGGCACGCAGCCGGGCCAGGTGCCGGTCCCGTTCCTCGGGGGCGTTGGCGGCCGCGTACTGGAAGAGGTCGGCGTAGCCCCGTACCGACATCAGCGGCGTGCGCAGCTCGTGCGAGGCGTCCGCGACGAACCGGCGCAGCCGCTGCTCGGCCTGCGCGCGCACCGCGAGCGAGTCGTCGATGTGCTCCAGCATGGTGTTGAAGGCGGTGCGCAGCTCCTCCACCTCCGGGGCGCCGCCCGGGGCGTCCGCGCGCAGCGGCAGCCGGGCCGCCGACCCGGTCAGGTTGTGCGAGGCGATGCCGTGCGCGGTGTGCGCCATCTCGCTCAGCGGGCGCAGCCCGCGCCGCAGCAGCGCCCGCCCGGCCACCACCAGCGCGAGCAGCGCGAGCACGAAGGCCACCACCTGCACGGTGATCAGCTGCCGCATGGTGGCGTCGATGCCCTCCATGGGCGCGGCGGTCACCAGGACCACCCCGGGCCGGACCTCGCAGGCCCGCAGCCGGTAGGTACCGGCTCCGTCGATCCGCACGGTGCGCTGGATCTCGTAGTCCGCGTGCGCGCGGGTCCTGGCGAGGGCGGTCAGGGTGCGGCTGTCGGACGGCACCTCGGCCGGGGTGCGCAGCACGGCGGAGGCGTCCGTCACGTCGTACACCGCGGTGTACCAGCCGTAGTACGGCTGCCGGGTCACCGTGCCGTGCGCCGCCGCGTCCTTGGACTGCACGACCTGGACCAGTTTCATCTGGGCGGCCAGCTGATGGTCCAGGTAGTCGCGCATGTACATGGTCAGCACGGTGCCGACGACGGCGAACACCACCAGCGACAGCGCGCCCAGGCCGAGCGCCAGCCGGGTGCCGAGGCGCAGCCGGCGGTAGGTCCGCCGGAACCGTCCGATGGCCGCCCTCACTCCGCCGCCCGGCGTATCACGTACCCGAACCCGCGCACGGTGTGGATCAGCGGATCGCCCGTGGCGTCGAGCTTGCGGCGCAGCCGGCTGACCACCAGCTCCACCACGTTGGAGCGGCCGCCGAAGCCGTACTCCCACACGTGGTCGAGGATCTGCGCCTTGGTCAGGACGGTCGGCGACTTGCGCATCAGGAAGCGCAGCACCTCGTACTCGGTGGGGGTGAGGGTCAGCAGCCGGCCGTCGCGGCGCACCTCACGGGTGTCCTCGTCCATCGTCAGGTCCGCCACCCGCAGCACCGACCGCTGGAACCCGGGCCCGGCGCTGCGCCGCAGCACGGTGCGCAGCCCGGCCATGAGCTCCTCCACGGCGAACGGTTTGACCAGGTAGTCGTCCCCGCCCCGGGTCAGTCCCGCCACCCGGTCGGCGACCGTGTCGCGGGCGGTGAGGAACACCACCGGCACCATCGTGCCGGAGCCGCGCAGCCGGTCCAGCACACCGAAGCCGTCCACGTCGGGCAGCATCAGGTCGAGCACCACGATGTCCGGACGGAACTCGGCGGCCCGGCGCAGCGCCTCCTCGCCCGAGTTCGCGGTGACCGCGTCCCAGCCCTCGTAGCGCGCGACCGTCGCCACGAGGTCGGCGATCGGCGGGTCGTCGTCCACGACGAGAAGTCGTACCTTTTCCACCCGCTCATACTGCTTCACTCGGCCGTCCGCGCCAGAGCGGGGGCACCGCCGCGACCACTTCGATAACCACTTGAAAGATGAACGACAGCAGAACGACAGCTCCGTACGGACAAGCTCGGATACCCCGGACCCGATCTAGGAGCCATCGCCTGTGACGACCGTCCAATCGCCCCCTGCGCCCCCCACGGCGATACGCCCCAGGGTGGTGGCCCGCACCGGCCTGTACGCCGTGCTGGCCGCGAACGTGGCCGTGGTCGCCGCCTTCTTCGCGCAGGCGGGCTTCGCCTCGAACGCCCTGATCGTGCTGGGCCGGCTGGCCGGTCTCTACGGCGCGCTCCTGATGGCCTTCCAGCTGGTGCTGGTGGCCCGGCTGCCCTGGCTCGACCGCCGCATCGGCATGGACCGGCTGACCTCCTGGCACCGCTGGACCGGCTTCGGCATCCTGTGGACGCTGCTCGCGCACGCCGTGTTCATCACCTTCGGCTACGCCGAGTCCTCCGACCTGGACCCGGTGAGTCAGGTGGTCGACCTCGCCGAGACGGTCGAGGGCGTGCTGCGGGCCGTCGTCGCACTGGCGATCATCATCGTGATCGGCGCCGTCTCGGCCCGCTACGCGCGGCGCCGACTGGCCTACGAGACCTGGCACTTCATCCACCTGTACACCTATGTCGCGGTGGTGCTGGCCTTCACCCACCAGGTCGCGGTCGGTACGACCTTCACCTCGTCGTCCGCCGCCACGGCGTACTGGTACGGGGTGTGGGGCGTGGCGCTCGGCGCGGTCGTCGTCGGCCGGGCGGTGCTGCCGCTGTGGCGCAACCAGCGCCATCGGCTGCGGGTGTCCGCGGTCGTCCCCGAGTCCGACGACGTCGTCTCGATCCACGTCACCGGGCGCGACCTGGACCGACTGCCCGCGCGGGCCGGCCAGTTCTTCCTGTGGCGGTTCCTGACCCGGGACCGCTGGTGGCAGGCCAACCCGTTCTCCCTGTCGGCCGCCCCGGACGGCCGCACCCTGCGGCTCACCGCCAAGACCGCGGGCGACGGCACCGCGGCCCTGCGGCACCTGAAGGTCGGCACGCGCGTCTTCGCCGAGGGCCCCTACGGCGCCTTCACCACCCTGCACCGCACCCGGCCCGACGCCCTGCTCATCGCGGGCGGCGTCGGGGTCACCCCGATCCGGGCGCTGCTGGAGGAACTGCACGGCCACGCCGTGGTCATCTACCGCGTCGCCACCGACCGGGACGCGGTCCTCTACGACGAGCTGCGGGAGCTCGCCCGCGTCAAGGGCGCCGAACTGCACCTGGTCACCGGCCCGGTCAGCCCCGACAAGCTCGCGCCGGGCGAACTCGCGCGGCTCGTGCCGGACATCACCGACCAGGACGTCTTCCTGTGCGGACCGCCGCCCATGATGAACGCCGTGCTCGCCGGCCTGCGCGCGCTGGACGTGCCCAAACCGCAGATCCACTTCGAACGCTTCAGCCTCGCGGGATGAGGGAGACGAGGGAAACACCGTGAAACGAGCCGTACCCGTCCTGGTCCTGAGCATCGCCGGGCTGATCCCGGTGTGGCGCTACGAAGCGTCCACCGGCACGTCCTCCAGCGAGGTCGCCGCACCCGCGCCGACACCCTCCTCGACCTCCTCGTCGTCCTCGTCGTCCTCGTCGTCCACCTCGGGTGCCTCGTCGCAGGTCGTCGCGGGTTCGACGGTGACCACGGAGAAGGGGGTCGTGCAGGTGGAGGTGACGTTCGAGGGCGAGAGGATCGCCTCCGTACGGATGCTCCAGCAGCCGAACCATCCGCAGACGACCGCCGCGGTGCCGCGGCTGATAGAGGAGACGCTCCAGGCGCAGAACGCCGACATCGACACCGTGTCCGGCGCCACGATCACGACCGACGGCTACAAGGAGTCGCTCCAGGCCGCGATCGACGCGCGGGGCGCCTGACGTGCGCCGCGTCGAACACGTCATGGGGTTCCCCGTCTCGCTGCGGATCGACGACGAACGTGTCCCCGAGGGCATCGGGGACACGGTGTTCGCCTGGCTGCGCGAGGTCGACGAGCGGTTCAGCCCCTTCAAGGCGGACAGTGAGGTCTCCCGCCTCGACCGGGGCGAACTGTCCGCCGACACGGTGAGCGCCGACCTCGCGCGGGTGCTCGGCCTGTGCGAGGAGTACCGGGTCGCGACCGCGGGCGCGTTCGACGTACGGCTGCCGGGCCGGGGTCTGGATCCCTGCGCGGTCGTGAAGGGCTGGTCGGTGCAGCGGGCGGCGGAGCTGCTCACGGGCGCCGGTCTGACCCGGTTCTGTCTGAACGCCGGGGGAGACGTGGTGACGGCGGGCGGCCCATGGCGGGTCGGCGTACGGCACCCCGACACCGCCGACCGGCTCTGCACCGTCCTGGAGGTCACCGGCGGCGCGGTGGCGACCTCGGCGCGCTACGAGCGCGGCGACCACATCGTCGACGGCCGCACGGGCCGTCCGGCCACCGGTCTGCTCAGCGTCACCGTCGTGGCCCCGACCCTGACGGAGGCGGACGCCGTGGCCACGGCCGCCTTCGCGCTGGGCGAGGAGGGCGTCGAGTGGGCCGCCGCGCGGGCGGGCTGCGAGGTGTACGCGGTGGACGCCGGCCGACGGGTCCTGCGGACACCGGGACTTCCGGTGGCCGGAGCGAGGCCGGTACCGGCGTAGCGGCGGGCCGTCGGCCGGAGTCCGACGGCCCGCGCGCGAGGGGAATCAGCCAACTCGCGGGAAGCGGATGGCTGGTCCCGCCGGAGGGGCGGGAGTGTGCCGAAGCCGAGGCCGGGAACCCGCCTGCCGAAGTGCTGCAACAATCCCGGTCTAGACTCTCCCCGCAACGGCCTGCGCAACGACGACCGTGGCCGAAAAAGGGCAGTTTTCTGCCAAACCCGAAGGGTATTCGGCGTTTTGATACGGATAGATTCAGTCACCAAGCGGTACCCGGACGGCACGGTCGCGGTCGACCGGCTCTCGTTGGACATACCCGACCGCTCGATCACCGTCCTCGTCGGTCCGTCGGGCTGTGGGAAGACCACGACGTTGCGCATGATCAACCGGATGATCGAGCCCAGCGAGGGCACGATCCTCCTGGACGGCGTCGACATCCAGCAGCAGCCGGTCAACACCCTGCGCCGCTCGATGGGTTACGTCATCCAGAACGCCGGGCTCTTCCAGCACCGCACGATCGTCGACAACATCGCCACCGTGCCGCGGCTGCTCGGCTGGAGCAAGGACCGGGCGCGCTCGCGGGCCCGGGAGCTGATGGAGCGGGTCGGTCTGGACGCCGCGCTCGCCAAGCGCTATCCGTACCAGCTGTCCGGCGGACAGCAGCAGCGCGTCGGAGTGGCCCGGGCCCTCGCCGCCGACCCGCCGGTGCTGTTGATGGACGAGCCGTTCTCCGCCGTCGACCCCGTCGTGCGCAAGGGACTCCAGGACGAACTCCTGAGGATCCAGGAGGAGCTGGGCAAGACCATCGTCTTCGTCACGCACGACATCGACGAGGCCATCAAGCTCGGCACGATGGTCGCGGTGATGCGCACCGGTGGCCACCTCGCCCAGTACGCCCCGCCCGCCGAGCTGTTGTCCGACCCGGCCGACGCCTTCGTCGAGGACTTCCTCGGCGCCGACCGCGGCATCCGGCGGCTGTCCTTCTTCTCCGCCGCCGGGCTCGGCCTGCTGACCGCGCCGATCGTCGCGATCGACGCCACCGCCGAACAGATCGCCGCCCGCGCCACCGAGGAAGCCCCCTACCTGCTCGTCACCGGCCTGGACGGCCGGCCGCTCGGCTGGAGCGAGCCGAAGGCCCTCACCGCGGGCGAGATCCGGGCCGAGCAACTCCTGTCGTACGGGCGGCCCTTCGAGGCCGGCAAGGACTCGCTGCGCGCCGCGCTCGACGGCGCCGTGCTCTCGCCCACCGGCTGGGCCGTCGCCGTCGACCACGAGGGCCGGGCGACCGGAGTGGTCTCCCAGCAGACCATCGGGGAGGCGATCCGCAGCGCCCACGCCGAGGGACGTACGGCCCGCGAGGCCGGTACCGAGGCGGTCTCCGGCGCCGGCGGCCGCACCGCCGGGAAGGCCGTCGGATGAGCGGCCTCCTCGACATCCCGAGCGACCTCCAGCACAGCTACTTCGGCCTCGTCGGCCTGCATCTGCGCGAGGCCCTGCTGCCGGTTCTGGCCGGTCTGCTCGTCGCCCTGCCGATCGCCCAGATCTGTGTGCGCCTGCGCTGGCTGTACGCGCCCGTCCTGGGCGTGGCGACCGTGCTGTACGCCATCCCCTCCCTGGCCCTCTTCGTCATCCTCATCGACTTCACGGGCCAGAGCGAGCTCACCGTGATGATCCCGCTGGCCGTCTACAGCCTGGTGGTGTTCGTCCCGGCGATCGTGGACGGCGTCCGCTCGGTCCCCGAGGAGACCCTCGCCGCGGCCACCGCCATGGGCTTCGGGCCCGTACGCCGCTACCTGCTGGTGCAGTTGCCGATCGCGGCGCCCGCCATCATCGCCGGACTGCGGGTGGCGACCGTGTCGAGCATCTCCCTGGTCAGCGTCGGCATGCTGATCGGCAACCAGGGAGCCCTGGGCAACCTGCTCAACGACGGCATGATCTACCACCAGCCGCGCCTCATCTGGCTCTCGGTGACCGGCACCGCCGTCCTGGCCATCCTCGCGGACGCCGTCCTGGTCGTCGTCCGTCTGCTCCTGACGCCCTGGATGCCCCGCGGCACCCAGAAGGCCCGCCCCGCAGCCGAGGCCCGGCCCGAACCGGCCGCGCCCGTCCTGGAGGACGCCGTCCGATGAACGTCATCCACTTCATCAACGCGTTCTTCAGCGACAACGCCCACTGGCACGGCTACGACGGCATCCCCACCCGGCTGCGCGAGCACCTTCAGTACTCGCTGATCGCGCTCGCCGTCGCGGCCGCCGTCGGACTGCCGGTGGGTCTGCTGACCGGCCACACCGGCCGCGGCGGCAACGCGCTGGCGCTCATCGCCACCGCCGCCCGCGCGCTGCCCAGCTTCGGCCTGCTGGTGCTGATGTTCATCCTGCTCGGCTTCGGCCTGGTGCCGGTGATGATCCCGCTGGTCGTCCTCGCCATCCCGCCCATCCTGGTCACCACGTACGAGGCGGTCCGCTCCGTCGACCCCTCGCCCGTGGACGCCGCCCGGGGCATGGGCATGGCCGAGTCCCGAGTCCTGTTCCAGGTGGAACTGCCGGTCGCGCTCCCGCTGATCCTCAGCGGTCTGCGCTCGGCGGCCATCCAGATCGTCTCCACGGCCACCATCGCCGCGTACGTCAGCCTCGGCGGCCTCGGCCGCTACGTCATCGACGGCCTCTACCAGCGCAACTACGAGAAGGTGGTGGGCGGCGCCACCCTGGTCGCCGCCTTGGCGCTGACGACCCTCGCGCTGTTCTGGGCGGTCAACCGGATCACGGTCTCGCCGGGCGTGCGCAGGAGCGGCTGAGCCGGGCCGGAGTCAGCCCTCGGTGCGCGCCAGCGCCAGCTCCAGTACGACGAGCAGCGCGTCGCGCACCGAGCCGCGTTCCCGGGCGTCGAAGACGAGGACCGGGACGTGCGCGGCGACGTCGAGCGCCCAGCGGACCTCGTCCAGGGTGTGCTCGACCTTGCCGTCGAAGGCGTTGACGGCCACGGCGAACGGGATCTGCCGGTGCTCGAAGTAGTCGACGGCCGCATAGCAGTCGTCCAGGCGGCGGGTGTCGACGATGACCAGCCCGCCGACCGCGCCCTCGACGATGTCGTCCCACATGAACCCGAACCGCTCCTGGCCGGGCGTGCCGAACAGGTACAGCTTCAGGGTCGGGTCGATGGTGATGCAGCCGAAGTCCATCGCGACCGTGGTCGTGGTCTTCCGCGGGGTGTGGCTGAGGTCGTCCACCCCGGCCGCGACCTCGGTGATGGCGGCCTCGGTGGTCAGCGGCTCGATCTCGGAGATCGCGCCGACGGCGGTGGTCTTGCCCACGCCGAAGCCGCCCGCGATCACCATCTTCACCGGCAGCGGCGGCCGTACGGCGCTCTGCGCGGCCGCGCTCCGGGTGAGCGGTTCAGTCGGTGTCACGGAGTACCCCTCGGGAGTCGGGGATGGCCCGCAGGCCATCGATAACCCTGCGCAGGACGGACGCGTCGTGGGTGACGCCCACATCGGGCACGTGCACCGTCAGCTGCCCGGCGGAGCGCAGGTCCTCGGCGAGGACCCGCACCACGTTCAGATGCAGCCGCAGCCGGGCCGCGATCTCCGCGATGGACTGCGGCTGCCGGCAGGCGGCGACGATGTCGTGCCGTTCGAAGGAGAGCCGGTCGAGTCCGTCGAGCCCGGTGACGGTGGCCACCAACTGGGTCTCGACGGGCATCGCCCGTCCGGACTCGGCCTTCTCGCCCGCGCCCGCCACCCGGCCGGCGGTGACCAGGAACGGCCGTACGGCGGGGGCGGGCCCGACCGGAACCGGGGCCGGGTCCGGAGGAGGTGCGACGCCGTCCGCCATGAGTGGCTCTCTTTCCTCTCGCGACCGGGCGGCGACCGGGCGGCGGCCGGTCAGCGCCGGGACGCGGCGCCGACGCTGTTCTTGAGTTCGAGCACGAGCTGCGGGCTGAGCGCGGTGCCGGCCCGGTTGGCGAACACCGTCATCTCGTAGGCGATGTTGCCGAGCTTGGCCTCCTTGTCGGTGACCACGCCGAGCACGGCGCCGCTGCCGATCGCGGAGACCAGGACGTGGCCGCCCTCCAGGTCGATGATGACCTTGTTCAGGCCGCCCAGACCGTAGTTGCCGGAGGCCCCGGCGGCCAGGCTGGTGATGCCGGAGACGATCGCGGCCAGCCGTTCGGAGTCGGCGGGCTCGCGCAGCTCGGAGACGGCGATCAGCAGCCCGTCCGAGGACACCGCGATGGCGTCGACCACACCGGCGGTCTCCGTCGCGAAACGGTTGAGCAGCCAGGTGAAGTCGGCTGCGGCGGCCTGCAGATCGGTCGGCGCGGGGCCGCCGCCCGACGGCGTGTCACCTGTCGACGTGCTCACTGCTCGGCTCCTTCCGGGAGGTGGTTCGGGTCATGCGCCCCGCGCGGGGCGCGGGGGGTCTCTGCGGGTTCGGGCGGCGCGGGGTGCGAGGCGGTGTCCTGGTGGGCGCGTTCCACGGCCGCCTCGAACTCCTCCAGCGCGGAGCGGACCGCCTCCGCGTCGGACGGCCGGGGTGCCTGCCGGGCGGACTGCTGCGCCGCGTCCACGGTGGTGTGCAGGGTGGCACCGCGGACCCGGCGGCGCAGAGGGCGGGCCTCGGTCGCGGCGGTGCCGTCGTCGGACGTGGGGGCCTCGCCGCGTGCGCTCGGGACGAGGGGGGCCCGGTCGTGCGTCGGGTCGGGCTCGCGCCGGGGGACACGGCGGGGGAGGTGACCGGTCCGGTCGTCGTCCGGCGCGCTCGTCGTCGGCGCGGGCGCGGCGGGCGAGGGCCGGGGTCCCGAGGCGGGCGCGGGGGCGGTGCCGGACGGGTCGTCGGCGCGGGCCGTACCGGAGGGCGGGCCCGAAGGCGCACCGGAGAGCACATCTGACGGCATGCCGGACAGCGCGCCTGAGAGCGCGCCCGAAGGCGGGTCGGAAAGCTTGCTCGACAGCGCGTCGGACGGCGTGTCCGACGGCGGTCGCGAAGCCGTGCCCGCGACACCGGAGAGCACCGCGCTCATCGTCAGCAGCAGCGACGACGGAATCGTCACCTCGGCCGTCACCCCGCCGCCCTGGGTCCGGGAGAGGGTGACGCCGACCTCCCAGCGACGGGCCAGGCTGCCCACCACGAACAGGCCCAGCACCTTCGTCGGCACCAGGTCCAGACGCTCGCGGCGGATCAGGCGGCCGTTCTCCTCGGCGAGGCGATCGGCGCTCATGCCCAGGCCGTGGTCGGCGATCGTGATCGTCGCACCGGCGTCACCGGATCGTACGGTCACCTCCACCGGGCTGCCCACGGGCGAGAACGACACCGCGTTCTCCAGGAGTTCGGCCACCATCAGCGTCAGGTCGCCGATGATGTCCGGCTCCACCATGACCTCGGTGGCGGCGTGCAGCTCGACCCGCTGGAAGCCCTCGATCTGGCCGAGCGCGGCCCGTACGACGTTGGTGAGGGCGGTGGGGCCGGAGTCCAGCACGGTCTCGCGGATGCCGGCGAGCAGCATCAGGCTGTCGGAGTTGCGGCGCAGCCGGACCGCGATGTGGTCGATGGAGTAGAGGCGTTCGAGGAGCGCCGGGTCGGTCTCCCCCCGCTCGACCGAGTCGATCAGCGCCAGCTGGCGGGTGGTGAGGTTGCTGACCCGGCGGCCCACGTTGCCGAACATCTCGGCCACGTTGCGGCGGCTGAGCACCTGACGTTCCAGCAGGGCGACGGCGGTGGCCTGCACCCGGTTGAAGACCTCGGCCAGTTCGCCGATCTCGTCGCGGGCGGTGACGGGTATCGCGCGCAGCAGCGGCGCTCCGTCGTCCTCGGCGTCGTCGTCGGCCACCCGGGCGAGCTCGCGGCCGGCCACGTCGGCGACCTCCTGGGCCGCGCCGGTGAGCGCCTGCACCGGACGCACCACCGAGCGGCGGACCGCCACGGAGAAGGCGATCCACACGGCGAAACCGATCAGCGCGAGGTTCAGCAGCAGAGCGGCGCGCCACTGGGCGCTGGTGGAGGCGTCGTCGGCCCGGTCGGCGATCTGGTCGATGAGCGCGGCGGTGATCTTCAGCCGTGCCTCGGCCTGGTCGCGGTAGCCGGGGTAGGAGGCGATCGACGCCCGAAGGGCCGTACGGATCTCCGCGGGCGTCTGGACCTGGAGCGCGCTGGGGTCGACCTGGAGTTCGGCGTAGTGCTCGGTGATGCCGGCCTGCGCGGTGTTGTGCTCGATGGCGCCGAGCGCGTCGGCCTGTTCCTCGGAGGCGAACCGGGCGAACCGCTCGGCCTGGTAGGTGTACAGCTCGTAGGAGCCGACCGCGCCGGTGAACTCGATGAGCGCGTTGGCGTCACCGGTGCGCGCCGAGAACACACCGGTCTCGAAGGCACCGTGCGCCGCGTCGGCGCGCAGCAGGGAGTCGAGCAGGTTGCCGGTGAAGGTGGCCGCGAGAGCGGCGTTGCGGTCCAGGTCGAGCCCGCTGATGAGCCCCTGGGCGGCGCCCGCGTACGCCGGGTCGATGTTGTCAGCGGGCAGGTAGTCCTGCTCGACGGTGTCCCGCAGGCTCTCCAGGCCCTCGATCTCCTTGAGGGCCTGCGCCTCGGCCTGCGGCAACCGGTCCCCGAAGGTGGCGCGCACCTTCTCGACCTGGGCCTCGACGGCCAGCTGCGCCGTGCGGTAGGCCTCGGACGAGGGTGTACCGCCGTCGAAGGACGCCTGGTGCCGCACGGACAGCAGGATCGCCTGCTGGTGCTCCGCCTGTACCCGGGCCACGAGCTCCGCGACCTGGGTGCTGTCGCGGACCAACCGGGCCGCCGACGTCGCCTGGTCGGACTCCCGCACGAGGTTGGTGATCAGGTAGGCGAGCAGCACCGCGACCACGGTGAGCGGCACACCGACGAGGATGTTCAGCTTGCGCCGGAAGGGCCACCGGTCGGCGAAGTCCCGTACGCCCCTGCGCGGGGGCGGTGGCGGCCATGGGGATCCCCCCTGCTCGAGCGAGGCCGAGAGCGTGGGGGAGGGCGCGTCCACCTGGTTCGTGGACACCGGGCCTCCTTCGTCGGTGCTGCACGGTGCGTGACCTGGCACGTGACCGGATTCGTTCGATTCGGACAGATGGTATTGCGCCACGCGACGCCAACTGCCGCGACACTACCTTCTCTTTGATCGATCAAGGTCCTCGCTCTACGTCAAGAATCAGTCACAACCCGCCCCGTGCGGCCTATGTCCGCCTCGTTCATACGCCGTTCACAACAGGCCGTACATCGAAGCGAATCGGTGACCGGAATCCTCTTGACTGACCGAGAAGCCGCTGGATTGGATCAGGACAGAGTTCTGAACCGGCTTCTTCACCGAAGCTTTCGCCAACCTCCGAGCCCGGAACGGGAATCGTGACTTCCAACGCCCACAGCAGCAGGTCCATCCGGAGACACCCCGGCGCGGTGATCGTCGCGCTCGCCGCGACGACTGCCCTGCTCGCGGGATGTTCCTCCTCCGACAGCTCCGACGACCCGCTCGCGGGCGGCAAGCCGGACGGCAAGACGGTCGTCGTCGGCTCGAACAACTTCGCCGAGAGCATCCTCCTCGCCGACATCTACGGCGAGGCCCTGAAGGCCAAGGGCATCAAGGTCACCTACAAGCCGAACATCGGCAGCCGCGAGACGACCTACGGTCTGCTCAAGAACGGCTCCCTCACGGTGCTGCCCGAGTACAACGGCGCACTGCTGGCCTACCTCGACCCGAAGGCCACGCCGAAGACGATCGAGGCCACGACGGCCGCGATCGGCGCCAAGCTGGACGCCAAGCTGGAACTGCTGGACCCGGCACCGGCGCAGGACAAGGACTCCGTCACGGTCAACGCGGAGACCGCCAAGAAGTACCACCTGACGTCCGCGTCCAGCATCGCGGACCTCAAGAACATCGCGAAGGACCTGGTCATCGGCGCCTCGCCGGAGTTCCAGACCCGGCAGCAGGGCCTGGTGGGCCTGGAGGACGTGTACGGGCTCACGTTCAAGTCCTTCAAGGCGCTGGACGCGGGCGGTCCGCTGACCCAGGCGGCGCTGAAGAAGAACACCGTGCAGGCGGCGGACCTCTTCACCACCGACCCGACCATCGTCAAGGAGAAGCACGTCGTTCTCCAGGACCCGGAGAACCTCTTCGGATTCGAGAACGTGCAGCCGCTCGTCTACAAGGGCGGACTCTCCCAGGAGGGCGTCGCCGCGCTCAACGCGGTCGCGGCCAAGCTCGACACGAAGGCGCTGCTGGACCTGGACACGCAGGTGCAGCTGGAGAACAAGGACCCGCTGGACGTCGCGAAGGCGTGGCTGACGTCGGTCGGCCTGGACTGACCGCGCACGACGTCTGCCGGCCATGACGGACCCGACGCAGCCACCCGCGCGGCCGGGCCCCGTCGTCCTGGACGGCACCACCCTCACCGTCGGCGAGCTGATCCGGCTCGCCGACGGTGCGGCCGTGCCCGAGGTCGCCCCCGAGGCACGTGAACGGGCCGTGCGTTCCTGGCGCACCGCCCAGCACCTCGCCGCCACCGGCCGACTCTACGGCCGTGGCACCGGCGTCGGCGCAGCCCGCTCGGTGCTCGTCGACGAGGCCGACGAGGCGGCACACGGCCTGCGCCTGCTGCGCAGTCACGCGGGCGGCGCCGGCTCCCTCCTGCCCGCCCGTCAGATCCGCGCGATGCTCGCGATCCGCGCCAACCAGCTGCTCGCCGGCGGCTCCGGTGTGCAGCCCGCCTTCGCCGACGCCTTGGCCGAGGCCCTGCGCCTGGGCGTCCACCCCGCCGTCAACGAGTACGGCGGCCTCGGCACCGGCGACCTGACGGCCCTGGCCCAGACGGCCCTCACCCTGATCGGCGAACGTCCCTGGCTCAGCGACCCCCTGCCGGGGGCGACGGAAGAGCGGCCCGGCGGGGCGGCGGCCACCGCCCGCCCCGCGGCCGGGCAGCCGTGGGGTTCCGGACCGGACATCGCACCGCCGCCCGGCGCGGGGGACGGGCCGGCGTCGGCGACCCCGACCTCGGTCGGCCTTCAGCCGGCGGAGGGGACGAGGACCTCACCGGCGGCCGGGCAGGCCTGGACGGCCGGACCGTCGGACGGTGCGTCCGCCGCGGCGGTCGCCGTGCGCCACGGGGAGCCGGCCGCGGACCAGGCCCGGCGAGGGGCCGCGACGGCGGGCGTCGGCAGACTGCCCGCACCCGTCGTGCCGCAAGCCGGTGACGCGTTGGCGCTGCTCAGCAGCAACGCCCTCGCGCTCGCGCAGGCGGCGGTCGGCTGGCACGAGGTGGACGTACTGCTGCGGGCCACGCATGCCGTGGCGGCGCTGTCGCTCGCCGCGGTGTCCGGGTCGCTGGAGGCGTACGCCGAGCCGGTGCACGCGCTGCGCCCCTACCCCGGGGCCGCCAGGACGGCCGCGGAGGTGCTGCGGCTGCTGTCCGGGGCGGCGGACCGGCCACGGCCGGGCGACGGGCGACGCGTCCAGGACCCGTTCGGCTTCCGCGTCTTCCCTCAGGTGCACGGCTGTGCGCTGGACGCCGCCGACGGACTGCGCCGGGTCGTCGAGGTCGAGGTCAACTGCCCCTCGGAGAACCCGCTCGTGACACCCGGTGGCACTCGGGCCCACCACCACGGCGGCTTCTTCGCCGCGCCCCTGGGCCTCGCCCTGGACGGGCTGAACCTCGCCCTGCTGGGGACCGCGCGCCTGTCCGCCGCCCGGCTGACCGCACTCGGCGACGCCGACCTCACCGGCCTCCCCGCGTATCTCGCCGCTGGGGCCGCCGGCAGCTCGGGCATCATGATCCTGGAGTACACGGCCAACTCCGCGCTCGCCGAACTGCGTTCGTGCGCCGCACCGGCGTCCGCCGGGCACACCGTGGTCTCCCGCGGCCTGGAGGAGGCCGCCAGCTTCGCCACCCAGGCGGCCCGCCAGACCCTGCGCGCCGCGGACGCCCACCGCACCGTACTGGCCTGTGAACTCGTCGTCGCCGTACGGGCGTTGCGCATGCACCCGGTCCCGCCGCCGCTGCCCGCCTTGCTCCTGGCGGGCGCCGCCCTGCCCGCCGACACGGACGACCGCCCACTGACGGCGGATGTGACGGCGGCGACGGAACTGCTGCCGCTGCTGGCCGAGTTGTGAGAACCCGACAGTCTCGGTGGCCGACGTGAACGGTCGTGTCCCGCTGTTCGGCGGCCGTGGAGACGGGGTCGACGCGCGGCGTGCGGCCCGAGTGGCGGATGCGGCGCGTCGGGTAGTCGTACGAGCGGAACGACGACCAACTCGGGTCCGTCAGGCCTGCCGTTCGGTAGAACGCCGCATCCTGGGCGAACGTCGACGTGCCGTCGTCGATGTCCAGCCGCGGCTGGTGGTCGTGGTGCCGCAGACAGCGAAGCGGATGTGGCGAGTGGGCGTCGATCATGGAGTCCGGCTCGGCCGGATCCCGGCCGTCAGGGCCCGTCCTGCCGGGGACGGCCATCCCGCGTCCCCGGCAGGCGTGGTGTCAGAGGTCGAACTCGTGCGGCGGGAGGTCGAGCGTGAAGCACGCCTCGCGCACGACGGCCTGCTCCGTCTTGTCGAAGTCGCCGTCGGCGCCGCCGATGACGATGCCGATCTGGATCACGGCCCGCGCCTCGGCGGGCTTCTTCTTCGCCTTGGCGATCTCTTGCAGCACGCTCACCTTGCCGAAGGCGAAGTCGGCCGTCAGCTTGTTCAGGTTCTCCTCGAAGCGGCGCCGCAGGTCGTCGGCGGGGAAGTTCTGCAGCACCTCGTTGGTGGAGATCAGCTGGGCGACGCGCTGCCGCTCGGCCGGGTCGATGGTGCCGTCCGCCGCCGCGACCAGCGCGCACATCGCCATGCTCGCGTCGCGGAAGGCGCCGCTCTTGAGATCGTTCTTCTTCGCCACCAACTGGGTCTGCATCGTCGACGCGGACTCCTTGATGCGGTCCCACAGGGCCATGAGAACTCCAAGTGTTCGTAGCCATCAGTCTCTACAGCACCGTAGAAACTAACGAGCCGGACGATAAGTTCCGGTGACTTCAGGACACCTGGATCAGGGGGATCAGTACGCGCTCGGCCGCGTCCGACGCCGGCGAGGCTCGCCCGCCGGGCCCCGGTTCAGGCGGGCCGCCCGGCCCCGTTCAGCGGCGCGTCGCCGGGCCGGTGGAGTCGTTGCGCGGCCCGCGCCTCGCGTCGCCGTCGGCGGCGGCTGCGGCGCGGCTCCTGGTCGGGGAGCCAGCCGAAGGCCAGGCAGCTGCCGACGATCCCGAGGAGGAGACCGACGAAGAAGCCGCCCAGGTTCGAGGTGATCCAGGTGCCCAGGGTGAGCAGGACGCCGGTGATCGAGTAGAAGAGCCGCTGGGTGGGGTTGAAGAGGATCAGCAGCCCCAGCAGCACCATGAGGGCCGGGAGCAGATAGCCCGCCAGGCCCTGCATGCCGATGTGCATCACGACCTTCAGCGACGCCTTCTCGGTGAGCAGGATCTCCGCCCCGCCCAGGGTGAGCAGCAGCCCGCCCCAGAACGGCCGGCCCGCCCGCCAGCTCCTGAAGGCAGGCCTCAGTCCCTGCCGTGGACGGCTCGGCATCGGCTCAGCATGCCTTGTCGCTGAAGCTCAGGTGGAGGTTCGGCAGTTTGAACACACCGGCCGTGGTGGCGTAGTTGGTCTGCCGCAGGTTGCCGATGTGCACGGTGTCGGCCTGCTGGCTGAAGACGCCGATCGGGCCCTGCACCCCGGCCTTGTCCAGCGTGCTGGCGTCGTTGCCGATCTCGATGCCGTTGAACTCCGCGTTGCCGGACAGGACCGTCGAGTCGGTGGTGAGGTCGCTCGCGACCACCTTGTCCTCGCCGTCGCCCGCGGTGATGCGCAGGTTGATGCCACCGAGGTCGACGCTCTGGCACAGCTTGGTGAGCGTCGCGTCCTTGATGGCGGAGGTGACGACCAGCACCTGGCCGCCGGTGTCGCCCGTGTTCGGGCTGCCTTCCGCCATGGTGTCGAGGGCGCCGAACTGCTCGAAGCCGGTGCCGTCGAGGTCGGTCGCGGTGACCGTGAACGGCATGCCGGAGATCGCGAACTGCACACCCAGCGCGCCCTGGGCGGTGAGGACCGCGAGGCCGGCCGCGGCCAGAACGGCGGGAACCGCCATCACCGCGGCCCGGCGCATACGGACGCGACCGCGTCCGGCGGGGCCTTGCGGAACCTCGGGCGTTGCTGGTGCGGAACCGCTTTCCGGGTTCCCGGGGGTGTGGTCGGCGGACGAGGCCATGTCTGCTCCCGTGGGCATAGTCAGTGCGGGTCGGGCTTCGTGGCACGTTGTCCTGGCGCGGACAGCGGCTGCCGCGTGTGTCTCCTCGCAACTCCCGGCGTTCGCAAGGGCTTTCACGGTTACGCAGCAGTAGCCGCCGAGGAAGTTACCGATGGTTACAGTGGGGGGTCAAGAGAGATGTGGAAAAAGGGTGTCGGTTGTGTTTCGCCTGTGGATCAAGATGTCCTGAAGGCCACGCCCGAACCGTTGATTAACGCCAACTTCCTTGTTCTGTATTGACGTTGACGGACCATCAGGTCTACAACTGCCCCTGGCTCAGCCCGGATCCGTGGCGCCGGATCCGTGACGCGGCGAACGCCCGCGTTCCCGGCCTCCGTCCGCAGTGACCCACGAGTCCGATCCCTCCTCGGCGCCGCCACGGTCGCTTTCCCCGCGAACCGTGACCGGCCGCCCTTCCCTCCGGCCCGGCCGCAGGCTCCCCCCACGGTCGTCGGCCGCCGGCCGGTGGCTGCCGTTGCCGGCCCGTCACGTACGGAGAAGGCGTCACGGGCCGGCGATGGCGGACGCGTCCGCGCGTCCTCACGCACGCCACCACCCTCCCTCGACCACCCCCCTCAACCCCCCATCAGCCCCCCACCCGGAGAAGAGGCACCCGCTATGCGCACCCGCACCCTCCTCACCCTCGCCGGCGCCGTCGTCGCCCTGACGCTGCCCGCCGCCGTTCCCGCCTCCGCGGCCGACACCGCGGTCCTGACGACCGGCGGTGCCGGCGGCACCGCCGTCGCGAGCGGCGACACCCTCGTCGCGAACCTGGCGAGCGGTACCGCCGCCACCCTCTACTCGAGCGCGACCGGCACGAGCGGCGTCTCGTGCGCCTCGTCGCAGTTCACCGCCACCGTCGGGGACAACCCCACCGCGCCGGGCACGGCCACCGAGTCCCTGACGGCGCACACCTTCGACTCCGCCACCTGCACCAGCAACGTCATCGGCGTGATGGGCGTCACCAGCATCACGGTCGACAACCTGCCGTACACCACGGCCGTGGCCTCGGACGGCACGGTCACCGTGACCCCGGCGGCCGGCTCCACCATCCAGACCACGGTCAAGCTGCGCACCCTGCTGGGCAGCATCAACTGCGTCTACCAGACCGCGGCCCTCTCCGGCACGGCGAGCAACACCGACAACAGCATCACCTTCGCGAACCAGCGGTTCACGAAGACGTCCGGCTCGTCCCTGTGCTTCGCCAACGGCTTCTTCACCGCCAAGTACGCCCCGGTGACGGACGGGGGATCGCCGGTCTACGTCAACTGATCCGCCGTCGACGAGTGGTTCAGCGTCGACGCAGCCGCAGGAACAGGGCGGCGCCCCCGGTGAGCACCAGCACCGCGGCGGCGCCGCCCGCCACGAGCGGCGCGGAGGGACCGGAGCCCGGGGCGGTGCTGGAGGCCACCGGCGTGCTGTCGGCGGCCGACGTGGCCGCGGGCCGGGAGGTCTGCATCACCGGAGCCGTGGACGCGCTCGCCGAGGGCGCCTCGCTCTTGCGTGCCTCGGCGGTCGGGGACGGGCGGACGCTGCCCGCGCGGGCCGGTGCGCTCGCGGCCGGAGTGGATTTGGCCGCGGCCGGGAACACCACGTCCGAGCAGGAGTAGTAGGTGTCCGGCGTGCTGCTGTTCTGCCAGACCGTGTAAAGCACCTGACGTCCTGTCCGGTCCGAGGGCAGCCGGGCCGAGAGGTGGTAGGCGCCGTTGGTCAGCTTCGGGTCCTTGACCTGGGCGAACGGCTGGGTGGGAAGGTCGGACCAGGTCAGCGGCTTGGTCGGGTCGTAGCCGGGCTTGGTCAGGAACAGCTTGAACGTGCCGTTGTGCGGGATCGTCGAGGCGTACGTCATCGTCAGCGTCCCGCCCGGCGACAGCCGCGTCGACGGCCAGTCCGAGCGGGCGAGGTCGAGACCCCGGTAGGCGGCCAGGCCCGCGCTGCACAGCTTCCCGTCGGGGATGACCTGGCGGTCCCGGCCCGCCACGTTCGCGACCCGCAGGTTGTCCCAGGCGGCGAAGGACGTGCCGTTCGTGGCCACGGCCGCCCGGCAGGCCGCGGAGCCGGTCGAGCCGCCCTCGGGCGAGCAGGCGAACACCCGGCTGGCCGGATCCGTCGGTGCGCCGTGCGCCAGTGCCGGTGCCGCGGTCCACAGACCGAGCAGGAACGGACTCAGGGCGGTGGCCACCAGGGCGGTGCGGCGGTGTGTGCTCATCCGGGACATCCGGAACGTCTCCTCGGCCGAGGCGGGAACGGTCTGTTGAGTGCAGTACGGCGGCCGGGGCCCGCGCGTTCAGCCGACGACCGGTCCGCCGTGGGCGAGGAGGAGGCCGAGGTGCGGCGGTCGGCGGTCGGCGGTGGCGGGGGAAGGGGTTTGCGGACGGCGGGAGAAGGGGTCTGTGGACGGCGGTGGTGGGGGAGAGGGTCTGCGGACGGCGCTCGGGAGTCTTCGCTACCCGACCGGTACGTCGACCGCCGCCAGGATCCTGGCGCCGCGGTCGGCCCCGCTGTCCAGTGCGGGCAGCAGGCCCGGCACCGCGATGCTCGGCAGCATGTGCGCCCACAGCACCGACAGCCGGCCGCCCAGGTCCGTCCGGTCGGTCAGGGCCCGCGACATCAACTGGATGCCGGTGAACGCTCCGACCAGCAGCTCCACCGTGTCCCTCGACCGTACCGTGGGCAACAACTCGCCCTGTCCGCGGGCCTCTTCCATCAGCTCCGTCAGCCGCTCGGCCCACTGCCGGAACGGTTGCCCGTGATCGACACCGGACGGCGTCGCCTGGTCGACCGCGAGCCGCACGCTGCCCCGCAGCAGGGAGTTGCCCAGCAGCCGCACGCCGACCACGAAGGTCATGTCGATGATCTCCTGCAACTTGCAGGGATGCGGCGGCACCGCACCGAACGGCACCTGCTCGTCGAGCACCGCCTGCGCGAGAGATTCCTTGGAGGGGAAGTGGAAGTACAGGGCGCCCTTGGTGACTTCCGCACGCTCCAGCACCATGGCGATGGTGGTGGAGGTATAACCGTGCTCGTCGAAGACCGCGCCGGCGGCTTCCAGGATCACTCGGCGCGTCCTGATGGCGCGCTCCTGTCTTGCCATAAGAGCCCCTCCGCACCGCCGAGTCGGCCGACCCCCGCGATCTGGTGCCGGACCGGCCCGATCATCGGGCGTCGTCCACTGATCTCATTGAAAACAAACCGGTCGCCTCGTACTCTAACGCTTACTCGTGCGGACGTTTCGCCGTCTGCCGTGGCCTTCGGGGGACCGTAGGGAGGGACATGCAGCGACCTCGCCAGGGTGCCGGGACCCCGTCCATGACGGCGACGGTTCCCCGCGAACTCGTCCACCGCGCGGCGGTGGCGGAGACCCTTCTCACCGGCTGGAGCCGGACCGGGCCCGACCGGTTCCAGGTGTCGGCGCAATGGCCGCGAGCACACGAGTTACACGTGTCGTCCGACCGTACCTCGTACGATCCGCTCCTGGTCGTGGAGACCGTACGGCAGAGCGGGACGCTGATCGCGCACACCGAGTACGACGTGCCCCTGGGCCACCACTTCGTGCTCAACGAGTTCCAGGTCGAGACGTTTCGCCGACATCTGGCCGTCGAGGCGCTGCCCGCCGAACTGACCGTCGAGGTCGCGTTCACCGACGTCCGCTACCGCGGCACCCGCCCGTCGGCCGCCCGTTACACCGCGGACGTCCTGCGCGCGGGTGAACGCGTCGCGCGCGCGGACGTCGCCTTCACCTGTCTGAATGATGCCGTCTACCGGCGGCTGCGTGGCGAGCCGTCCCGTTCCTCCGCCGTGCCCCTGTGGCCCGGTCTGCCGGCCACCGGCGTGGAACGCGTCAGTGCGGCCGATGTCGTCCTCGCCCCGACGGACGCCTCGGACCGCTGGCAACTGCGAGTGGATACCGCACACCCCGTTTTCTTCGACCATCCACTCGACCATGTGCCCGGGATGCTGCTCCTGGAGGCGGCCCGGCAGGCCGCCTGGTGGTGGACCGACGGGAAGCGGGCCCCGGTGGCTTATCACGCCCGCTTCCATCGGTACGCCGAGCTGGACAGTCCCCTCTGGATCGGACTGACCAGCGAGGACGGGACCGAGCTGCAAGTCGTGGCCGAACAAGGGGAGTCGACGATCTTTGAGTGCCGGGTGGGGACGGCGGGACGGTGAGTTATCGTGTGCAGGGAGTCAAAACAAACGGCATGACCCGTTCTTTGCGGCCCCTGGGAGTGTCCAGCCGATGGCGAGGCAGTTACGCGCCGAACAGACCCGCGCGACGATCCTCACGGCCGCCGCCGACCTGTTCGACCGGCACGGCTACGAATCGACCAGCCTGAGCGACATCGTCGAGCACGCGCGGGTCACCAAGGGCGCCCTGTACTTCCACTTCGCGGCCAAGGAGGACCTGGCGCACGCGATCATGCAGCTCCAGTCGCAGGCCTCGCGGCAGGTGGCCGGCCAGGTCGACGGCCGGGGCTATCCGTCGCTCGAAGCGCTGATGCGGATCACCTTCGGCTTGGCGCGGCTGTCCGTCGAGGGCCCCATCACCCGGGCCGGGCTGCGGCTCGCCACCAGCGGGGTCGAGGTGCGACCACCGCTGCCGCACCCGTTCACCGAATGGCTGGACCTGGTCACGCGCCGCCTGCTCGGCGCGGTCCGGGAAGCCGACGTGCACCCGGACGTCGATGTCGACGCGGTCGCCCACTCCCTCGTCTCCTTCTTCGTCGGCACCCGCGTCGTGGGCCGCTCCCTGGAGCCCGTCGCCCGACTCCCGCGCAGAATGGCGGAGATGTGGCACGTGCTGATCCGGGGCCTGGTCCCGGTGCCGCGCCGCCCCCGGTACCTGACGCTCGTCACCCGGCTGGAGCGGGAGATCAGCGTCGTGTGATCAGGGTGAGCAGCTACGGTGAGCCGCATGCCCGACACCCCCGCCCCACCCGTGATCCTCGGTGACGAACCCGGCTCCTTCCCGCACAGTGTGCTCGCCGAGCGGCATCCGGCGATCATCCGGCAGGTACGGGACGCCGTCCCCTACGGCCCCCAGGTCGGCCGAGCGCTCGACGCGCTGCTGGTGAACTGCACCGAGGGTGTGCTGGAACCGCTTCCCGCCGAGGCGCACGACCGGGACCGCTGGCAGGCGTGGGGCCTCGGGGAGTACGCGGGCCGATCCTGGTTCGACGTGCCGTGGCTGTGGTCGGAGAGCTACTTCTACCGCCGACTTCTCGAAGCCGTCGGGTACTTCACGCCCGGTCCCTGGCAGGGCATCGACCCCTTCCGCCCCGCCAAGCTCGCCGAACTCGACGCCCCGGAGACCGACGCGGAACTGGCCGCCCTCGACGACCTCGCGATCCGTCCGGCCGACGAGCGGGCCAGGGCCCTGCTGCACGGCTCGCTGTGGGGCAACCGCGCGGACCTCGGCTTCCGCCTCTCCGCTCCCGGCGGTCACCCCGCCGACACCGTCCCGGCCCTGGTCGCCGACGACAGCGAGTCCCTCTGGTCGCTGCTCCCGCCCTCCGGCACCGGCACCCTCTGCCTGGTCGCCGACAACGCGGGCCGCGAACTCATCCCCGACCTGCTCCTCGTCGCCGAACTCCTCGAACAGGGACGGGTGGCGCGGGCGGTCCTGCACATCAAGCCGTACCCGTACTACGTCTCCGACGCCACCACCGCCGACGTGGTCGACGGGGTACGCCGGCTCGTCACGGCGCCGGGCGCGGCGGCCGCGTACGGGCGGCGCGTCCGGGACGCGATGGCCGACGGCCGGATCCAGCTCCGCGCACACCCCTTCGCCTGCGCCCCGCTGCCGTACGAGGCGATGCCCGCCGACCTGTACAAGGAGTTCGGCGCGGCCGGACTGACCGTCGTCAAGGGCGACCTCAACTACCGCCGCCTGGTGGGTGATCGCCGATGGCCGCCGACCACCCCGTTCCCGGACGCCACCGCCTACTTCCCGGGCCCGGTCGCCGCCCTGCGCACCCTGAAGTCCGACGTGATCACCGGCCTCGACGCCCGCACGGAGGCCACGCTCGACGCCGCGGAGGGACAGCGGTGGCGGACGAGCGGGACCCACGCGCTGATCCAGGCAAGGATGTGAAAGCGGCTCAGACGACCTCCATGGGGAGGGACTTGAGCCCGTTGATGAAATTCGACACCAGCCGTGCGGGCGGCCCGGCCGTCCGCAGCGCGGGCA
Source organism: Streptomyces sp. NPDC059582 (assembly GCF_042735715.1). NCBI lineage: Bacteria > Bacillati > Actinomycetota > Actinomycetes > Kitasatosporales > Streptomycetaceae > Streptomyces > Streptomyces sp. NPDC059582. The sequence continues at coordinate 253,949 of NZ_JBHWCC010000002.1, read as the reverse complement.
GCAGGCGCAGCGCCTCCCGGTAGAGCACCCGCAGCTGCAACCGGGCGAAGTGCGCGCCCAGACAGACGTGCGGGCCGTCACCGAAGGACACCTGCGGATTCGGCGCCCGGGTCAGGTCCAGCCGGTCCGGGTCGACGAAGACGCGCTCGTCGCGGTTGGCGGAGGCGTGGAAGACGACCACCTTCTCACCGGCGCGGATCCGCCGCCCGGCCAGCTCCGTGTCCCGCGCGGCCGTACGCCGGAAGGTGAGCACCGGCGGATGCCATCGCAGCAACTCGTTCACGGCCGAGGAGAGTTCGGCCTTCCCCGTACGCAGCTCCGCGCACGCCGAGGGGTGTTCCGCCAGCGCCAGGAGCCCGCCCGGCGCCGCGCCGCGTACGGTGTCGTTGCCCGCGACCGTCAGCAGGAAGAAGAACATCTCCAGCTCACCGTAGGCGAGTTCGCCGTCGAGGGCCAGGGTGGTCAGCACGTCGTCGGCGGGGTGCCGCCGCTTGTGCGCGGCCAGTTGCCGCGCGTACGCGAACATGTCCCGCAGCATCGCGGGCGAACGCGGATCGACCGGTCTGCCGTCCGCGTCCAGGACGGGGGCGGCGGCCTCGTCGGGGTCCTGGTAGCCGATGACCCGCCGCGTCCAGTGCAACAGCAGCCCACGGTCGCTCTCCGGGACGCCCAGCAGGTCGGCGAGGTTGAGCAGCGCGTAGTCGTCGGTCACGGCGTCGACCAGGTCGACCGTGCCGTCCCCGCCCCGGGCCCGCTCGACGGCCCCGGTGAGCAGGACGCGGGCCCGTCGGCCGGCGAGCGCGGTGAACCGCTCCACGCGGCCGGGTGTGAACGCCCGGCTCACCAGCCGGCGCGGCCTCCCGTGCGCGGGCGGGTCCTGGTTGAGCATCATGCGCCGGATGAACGGCAGGTCGTCCGGGTCCGGGTCCCGGATCTGGGTCGCGCCGAGACAGGAGGAGTACGTCGTCGCGTCCTTCAGGACCCGCACGACGTCCGCGTGCCGGGTCACCGCCCAGAACCCGGGTCCCGCGGGCCAGCCCAGCACCTCGGACTCCCGCTGCCAGGCCACGGGGTGGTGGTCGCGCAGGACGCGGTAGGCGTCGTACGGCACGCCGACGGCGTACCGGCGGGGATCGAAGACGTCGGGGACGGGCGGCGTCTCACGCGGAGGCACCTCACGTGGGGTCCCCTCGTGCGGAGGCACCTCACGCGGGGTCCCCTCGTGCGGGGTCACGGCGGCCCGGGGCACCTCGCGCGGGGTCACGCCCGCCCGTCCTGGTCCGCCTGTCCGTCCCGGTCCGCGCGCTCGTCCTGATCCGTCCGTCCGTCCTCCTCCGCCCGCAGGAAGTCCTCCACCACCCGGAGCAGCTCCAACGGGGTCTCGTCCATGGGGTAATGGCCCGCGCAGGGGAGTTCGCGCAGTTCGGCGCGTGCATACCAGGCCAGCCAGGTCCGCCGCAACAGATCGGCGGACAGCGCCGGATCGAGGGCGCCGACCACGGCGAGCGCGGGTACGGTGGCGCCCTCGACCTGGTCGTGGAAGTCCTCGCCCGCCCACGAGTCCAGCCAGGCGCGGAACGCCTTCCGGTCGCTGCGCGCGAGGGAACCGGTGACCATCCGGTCCAGCCAGGCAGCGGGCCGACGGCCGCCGGTGGTCACGTCGATGATGGCCCGCCGGTTCTCCGGGCTGTCCGCCGCTTCCGCGAACAACGCCCACTGCTCCGGCGGCAGGGGCATCCCCGACGCGGGCACCGGGGAGACCCCCACCAGCCGCCGCAGCCGGTGCGGGGCCACGGCGAGGAGCCGTTGCCCGACCGTGCCGCCCATGGAGTGACCCACCACCGAGAACCGCTCCCAGCCGAGCCGGTCGGCCAGGGCCACCAGGTCGAGGGCCGCCTCGGCGGTGGTGTACGCACCCACCGCCTCCTTGGCCCGGCCGTAGCCGCGCAGGTCGACCAGGGCGTACTGGAAGGTCACGCGGTCGAGGTCCGGCAGCACGGCCGCGTACGCGGAACGGTCGGCGAACCAGCCGTGCACCGCGAACACCTTGTGGGCGCCGTCGCCGTGCAGCTCATGGGGGAGCAGGAAGGAGGTCATGCGACCACGGTGGCCCGGGGCGGGAGGCTCGGCAAGAGCGCGTACGGCGAAGCGATCCGATGGCGAAAACCCGGCGATTCGGCCCTGATTCACGCGATGGTGTGATCATGTCCGGGCCGGTGGATGGGGGTCGAGGGGCGCGGGTAGGGCCCGGCCATGACCCAACCGTTCCAACTCCCGCACTTCTACATGCCGTACCCCGCGAGGCTGAACCCGCACCTCGACGAGGCGCGCGCCCACTCGACGACGTGGGCCCGCGAGATGGGCATGCTGGAGGGATCCGGGATCTGGGAGCAGGCCGACCTCGACGCGCACGACTACGGCCTGCTCTGCGCCTACACCCACCCCGACTGCGACGGCCCCGCGCTGTCGCTGATCACCGACTGGTACGTGTGGGTGTTCTTCTTCGACGACCACTTCCTCGACATGTTCAAGCGCACCCCGGACCGCGCCGCGGGCAAGGCCCACCTGGACCGGCTGCCGCTGTTCATGCCGCTGGACCTGACGGCCGCCGTGCCGGAGCCGCAGAACCCGGTCGAGGCGGGGCTCGCCGACCTGTGGGCGCGCACGGTGCCGTCGATGTCGGCCGACTGGCGGCGCCGCTTCGCCGTCGCCACCGAGCACCTGCTGAACGAGTCGATGTGGGAGCTGTCCAACATCAACGAAGGGCGGATCGCCAACCCGGTCGAGTACATCGAGATGCGCCGCAAGGTGGGCGGCGCGCCCTGGTCGGCGGGGCTCGTGGAGTACGCCACCGCCGAAGTGCCCGCCTCCGTCGCCGGGTCGAGGCCGCTGCGGGTGCTGATGGAGACCTTCTCCGACGGCGTGCACCTGCGCAACGACCTGTTCTCCTATCAGCGCGAGGTCGAGGACGAGGGCGAACTCAGCAACGGCGTGCTGGTCCTGGAGACCTTCTTCGGCTGCACCACCCAGGAGGCCGCCGACACCGTCAACGACATCCTCACCTCCCGGCTCCACCAGTTCGAGCACACCGCCCTCACCGAAGTGCCCGCCCTCGCCCTGGAGCGAGGCCTCACCGCGGGCGAGGTCGCGGCGGTGGCGGCGTACACGAAGGGGCTCCAGGACTGGCAGTCCGGCGGCCACGAGTGGCACCTGCGTTCCAGCCGCTACATGAACAAGGGGGCGGTGTCCGAGGCGCCCTGGCGGAGCCTGGCCGGGCCCGGCACCTCCGCCTCCGACATCGGCGCGCTGCTCGCCTCCGCCGCCGCGGAACGCCTGCGGGCCTACTCCCACGTGCCCCACCAGAAGGTGGGCCCTTCGCTGCTGCCCGACTTCCACATGCCGTTCCGGCTGGAGCTCAGCCCGCACCTGGACGGCGCCCGGCACCGCCTCACCGGGTGGATGCACCGCATGGGCCTGCTGGAGGAGGGCGTCTGGGACGAGGACAAGCTCGCGGCGGCCGATCTGCCGCTGTGCGCGGCCGGCCTCGACCCGGACGCGACCCCCGACTCCCTCGACCTCAGCTCCCAGTGGCTCGCCTGGGGCACGTACGGCGACGACTACTACCCCCTCGTCTTCGGGCACCGCCGCGACCTGGCCGCCGCGCGCCTGGTCACACAGCGCCTGTCCGCCTGCATGCCCGTCGCCGGTGAGGCGGTCCCGGTCCCCGCCAACGGCATGGAACGCGGACTGATCGAGCTGTGGGCACGCACCACGGCCGGCATGACCCCCGAGGCGCGGACCACCTTCAAGAACTCGGTGAACGTGATGACCGGGAGCTGGGTGTGGGAACTGTCCAACCAGCTCCAGAACCGGGTCCCCGACCCCGTCGACTACCTCGAGATGCGGCGCGCCACCTTCGGCTCCGACCTCACCCTGAGCCTGTGCCGGCTGGGCCACGGCCCCGCCATCCCACCGGAGCTGTACCGCAGCGGCCCGATGCGCTCCCTGGAGAACGCCGCCGTCGACTACGCCTGCCTCCTCAACGACGTCTTCTCCTACCAGAAGGAGATCGAGTACGAGGGCGAGATCCACAACGCCGTCCTCGTCGTGCAGAACTTCTTCGGCTGCGACTACCCGAGCGCGGTGCGCGTGGTCGGCGACCTCATGAACCAGCGTATGCAGCAGTTCGAGCACGTCACCTCGCACGAACTGCCCGTCCTATGTGACGACTTCGACCTGTCGGAGGAGGCGCGGAAGGTCATGCGGGACTATGTGGGCGACCTCCAGAACTGGTTGGCGGGCATCCTGAACTGGCACCGGGCCGTCGACCGCTACAAGTCCGCGTATCTGGCCCGCCGAGCGCACGGGTTCGTCCCGGACCGTCCGCCCGCTCCCGCGCTGACCCTCAACTGAGGCCGCGCAGGCGCCGCGCGGTCTCCTCGGCGAGCTCTTCGGCGGCCTTCGCGCCGGCCTCCGAGAGTTCGCCGCGTATCGCGTCACCGGCCGCCAGGACCGCCTGGGCCCGCGCCCGACGGTCCGCGTCGGCCGGGGCGTCGGCGAGGGCGTCGGCCACGGCGTAGTGTTCCGCGGCGATGAACCGGCCGAGGTTCACCCGCTGCCAGTGCCGCAGCGAGTCGTCGCCGGGAGCCGCCAGCACACTCCGGACGGCCGCCAACGTGCGCTCCGCGTGGTCCGGCCGGCCGGTCTCCCGCTCCAGGCGGGCCTGGGCCAGCCGGGCCGAGACCCGGCCCCAGGCCGTCTCCTGGAGGGCGGCGAACAGGCGCTGGGCGCGCAGCGCCTGGACGAGGTCGCCGAGCCGCTCGAACGCGTGGGCGAGTGCGCCCAGCGGGGACGGGTTCAGCCGATCCGGTGCGTCGGGGCGCCGGAGCAGGCTCTGATCCATCTCCATCTCGTCCAGCCGGTGGATCAGCGCGACCCGGGCGAGCTCGGTCAGGCCCTGGTCCGCGGCCAGGTCGGTCCAGGTGAGCAGCGGTTCGTCGGCGGGGTCGGTGCCGAACAGCGACTCGTCGAGGTCGCGCGCCCAGGCCCGCAGCGCGGTCCCGTCCGCGGCCGGCTCGGGTATGCCGCCGAGCCCGCACCAGGTGTCGAAGTCCGTGTCCCGGGCCTCGTGCAACAGCGGCAGGTCCTCGGTCAGGCCGTGCAGACCCACCAGTACGGTGGCCAGCCGCAGTTCGTCCGTCATCGACGATCGCGTCTCGTGCCGCAGCAGGTGGCGCAGCAGTTCGAGGTCGCCGTCGGCGCGGTCGAACTGGGCGGCGCGCAGGGCGAGGCGACGCCGCACCCGGTCGTCGGCCACCGCGTCCCACGCCTCGCGGTCGCCTGCCCTCAGCAGTGCCAGGTCGGCTCTGCCTCGCGCGAGGACCGGTTCCCACAGGGGTGGGCGGACGAGCTCGGCGAGCGGCCGGTAGGCGTGGTGCTCCGCCCCGTTCAGCAGCACGAAGTCGGGTTCCGTACGCAGCAGCGCGGCATGCAGCGTGCCCACGAGCTCCACCGGGGACCGCTCGGGCAGCCCCAGCGCGGCCCGCAGTTCGGCCCGCTCCTCGTCGATGCCGTAATCCTCCCGGATCTCGTCCTCGACCTCCCTGACCCGTGCCAGGATCCGTTCCTCGCCGTCGTCCGGGGACAGCCGCAGACAGGCCCGCCAGCCGGGGAGCCCGATCAGCACCTCCAGGGCCTCGTCGGCACCGGACCCGATGATCCCGGCCGCGCCCTCGGAGTCGGCGTACAGCACGGAGCCGTCCGCGCACACGAAGTACGTACCGCCCGTGTCGTCCCCCGCCACCGGCTGCAGCGGTCCGCCCGAGGCGAGGCGGACGTCCTCGACATGGCCGTGGGCCGCGCGGGCGAGGTCGAAGCCGAAGGGGAAGGCGGCCAGGCCGGCCAGGTGCGGATGCCGCCGGAGCAGCTGCAGGGCGTGATCGGTCATGTCACAGAACGTAACAGCCGCCACTGACAACGGGACTTCGGGACCTTCGGTGCCTTCGGGACTCCTCCTGTTCGACTCGCAGGCCGCTGTGCCGCTGTGCCGCTGTGCCGCTGTGCCGCTGTGCCGCTCTGGCGTCGTGGCGTCGTGGCTCTTGCCGACGTGGCGTCGTGCCGTCAGGCCGGAACGAGGAAGGCCGGGTCGGCCCGTGCGGGCCGACCCGGCCTTCCTGTGTCAGGCGAGGTGATCGGAAGAGGTGATCAGGTGATCAGGTGATCAGGCGAGATCGAACCGATCGAGGTCCATGACCTTCGCCCAGGCCGCGACGAAGTCGTTCACGAACTTCTCCTTCGCGTCGTCGCTCGCGTAGACCTCGGCGACCGCACGCAGCTCGGAGTTGGACCCGAAGACCAGGTCGGCCCGGCTGCCGGTCCACTTGACCTGACCCGAGGCGTCGCGGCCCTCGAACGTGTGAGCGTCCTCGGACGTCGCCGTCCACGTCGTGTCCATGTCGAGCAGGTTGGCGAAGAAGTCGTTGGTCAGCGTGCCGGGGGCCGAGGTGAGGACGCCCTGCGACGACTGCCGGTGGTTCGCGCCCAGGACCCGGAGGCCACCGACGAGGACGGTCATCTCGGGCGCGCTCAGGTTCAGCAGGTTCGCCCGGTCGACCAGCAGGTACTCGGCCGGCAGCCGGTTGCCCTTGCCGTAGTAGTTGCGGAACCCGTCGGCGGTCGGCTCCAGCGCGGCGAACGACTCCACGTCGGTCTGCTCCTGCGACGCGTCCGCGCGACCCGGCGCGAAGGGCACCTCGACGTCGAAGCCGCCGTCCTTGGCGGCCTTCTCGACGCCCACGGCACCGGCGAGCACGATCAGGTCGGCGAGGGAGATCTGCTTGCCGCCGGACAGGGAGGCGTTGAAGGACTCCTGGATGCCCTCCAGGGTGCGCAGTACGGTCGCCAGCTCGTCGGGGTCGTTGACCTCCCAGCCGCTCTGCGGCTGGAGCCGGACGCGCGCGCCGTTGGCGCCGCCGCGCTTGTCGCTGCCGCGGAAGGACGAGGCCGACGCCCACGCGGTGGACACGAGCTGCGACACCGACAGGCCGGAGGCGAGGATCCGCTCCTTGAGGGAGTCGATGTCCTCGGCGCCGACGAGCTCGTGGGTGACCGCGGGGAGCGGGTCCTGCCAGATCAGCACCTCGGACGGGACCTCAGGGCCGAGGTAGCGCACGATCGGGCCCATGTCGCGGTGGGTCAGCTTGAACCACGCGCGAGCGAAGGCGTCCGCGAACTCCTCGGGGTTCTCCAGGAAGCGACGCGAGATCTGCTCGTAGGCCGGGTCGAGGCGGAGCGCGAGGTCGGTGGTCAGCATCGTCGGGGCCAGGCTCTTCGACGCGTCGTGGGCGTGCGGGATGGTGCCCGCGCCGGCCCCGTCCTTCGCCACCCACTGGTGGGCGCCGGCGGGGCTCGTCGTCAGCTCCCACTCGTAGCGGAACAGGTTCTCGAAGAAACCGTTGCCCCACTGGGTCGGCGTGCTGGTCCAGGTGACCTCGAGGCCGCTGGTGATCGCGTCGGCGCCCTTGCCGGTGCCGAAGGAGTTCTTCCAGCCGAGACCCTGCTCCTCGATGGAGGCGGCCTCGGGGTCGGCGCCGACGCTGTCCGCCGGGCCCGCGCCGTGGGTCTTGCCGAAGGTGTGACCGCCCGCGATCAGGGCGACCGTCTCCTCGTCGTTCATCGCCATCCGGTGGAACGTCTCACGGATGTCGCGGGCCGCGGCCAGCGGGTCCGGATTGCCGTTGGGGCCCTCCGGGTTGACGTAGATGAGGCCCATCTGGACGGCGCCGAGCGGGTTCTCCAGCTGGCGGTCGCCGGTGTAGCGCTGGTCGTCGAGCCAGGTGGTCTCGGGACCCCAGTACACGTCCTCGTCGGGCTCCCACACGTCGGCGCGACCGCCGGCGAAGCCGAAGGTCTTGAAGCCCATCGTCTCCAGGGCGACGTTGCCGGTGAGGATCATGAGGTCGGCCCACGAGATGTTCTGGCCGTACTTCTTCTTGACCGGCCACAGCAGACGGCGGGCCTTGTCGAGGTTGCCGTTGTCCGGCCAGCTGTTGAGCGGGGCGAACCGCTGCTGTCCGGCGCCGGCGCCGCCGCGGCCGTCGCTGATCCGGTAGGTGCCCGCGCTGTGCCAGGCCATACGGATCATGAGCGGGCCGTAGTTGCCGAAGTCGGCCGGCCACCAGTCCTGCGAGGTCGTCAGCACCTCGGCGATGTCCCGCTTCACGGCCGCCAGGTCGAGGTCGCCGAACGCCTCGGCGTAGTCGAAGTCCTCGCCGAGCGGGTTGGCCACGGCGGGGTTCTTGGCCAGGATCTTCAGGTTGAGGCGATTCGGCCACCACTGGCGGTTTCCGCCGCCCTGAGTCGGATGCGCGGCGCGGCCGTGCGCGACCGGGCAACCACCTGCGCCCTCCGATTTCGCGTCGGTGACGATTGCGTCGTGGTTCTCGGACATGGGAATCCTTCTTCCGGACGGGGCGGATCACGGTGCGCGGGTGCTGCTGCGTGTGGTGGAACAGCGTGGGGGACAGAACCCGAGGGGACGGTGGGGCGCGGGGAAGGCCGTGGCGGGCCTCGCGATCGCATCCTCGTCTCCCGTCGTACTGGAGCCTTCCTGTCCCTTGGCTATCGCCAGATCCGATCCTACGATGGACAGAGTCTTAGTCAAGAAGCATGCCAAACCCATATCCAATAGGAACCCGGATGTCCACTGGTAAAATCCGGTGACCCACCGAACCTGAAAAGGTGAAACCGATATGAGTGACCTGCTGGAGCGACTGCGAGGACGTGGCTGGCGGATGACCTCCCAGCGACGTGTCGTTGCGGAGGTCCTCGACGGCGACCACGTGCACCTCACGGCCGACGAGGTGCACGCCCGCGCGGCCCGGCGGCTGCCCGAGATCTCCCGGGCGACCGTCTACAACACCCTGGGCGAGATGGTCTCCCTCGGTGAGGTCATAGAGGTCTCCACCGACGGCCGCGCCAAGCGCTACGACCCCAACGCGCACCACCCGCACCAGCACCTCGTCTGCTCCCACTGCGGCACCGTCCGAGACGTCCACCCGACGGGTGACCTGCTGGCCGACCTCCCGGCGGTGGAGCGGTTCGGCTTCGTGGTGTCCGAGGTCGAGGTGACCTACCGGGGGCTGTGCCCTTCCTGCGCCTAGGCGCGGACGGCCGGGCGCGACCCCGGCGTCGTGGTGCGCTCGAAACGGATGCTTCCCGCTCCGGACCCCCTCGCAGTCTCACTCGTTCGTGTCTCGTTCCGTGCCGGTGCTCCGGGTAGAGCACCAGCCGGAGGCGATCCATGGAACAGACTGCGTTGCGTCCCAAGCCGATGCCCGGCCAGGAGCCGCCGGGCGGTGCGAGGTCCGGCGGCCAGTCCCGGCGTCCGCATGCCGCGCGACGCCGTGGCCGACGGCTCACGACTGTGTTGTTCGGCCTGTTCGTCGGGGCCGTGCTGGTGCTGTCCGGGGTGGGGCTCGGAACCGTGGGGGCCACGGTGATCGGCATGAGCAAGCTCGCGGAACTCCAGCGTCAGGCGGCGCAGCGGCACGGTCCGGGGGTGCCCGGAACCGCGTCCGCCCCGGGCCGCCCGGGCGCCGCCCCCTCCCCGGTGCCCTCCCCGTCGCCCGACGGCCCCGGCGCGACCCTCGGCGTGGAGGCGGTGGACGCCGAGAAGGCCGGGGCGATGGTCGTCGGCGTCCATGTTCCCGGGCCGGGCTACACGGCGGGACTGGTCCGCGGCGATGTCCTCCTCGCCTTCGGCCGGACCCGGGTCGACTCGGCCGCCGATCTCGCGCGCGCCGTCGCCCGGGCCCGCCCCGGCGCGGAGGTCACGCTGACGATCCGGCACCGCAGCGGCGGCTACCAGCAGCTGACGGCCGTCCCGGGGGTCGTGACCTGACCGTTCGCAAGGGCCGTTCCGGGGGGCGTCACCCGACCGCCCGCAAGGGCGGTCCCGGGGGCGTCACCCGACCGCCCGGAAGTGGCTCGTGAGCCGCCCCTCGTCGTCCAGCACGTGAAAGGCCAGCCCGACCGGCGCGTCCCGGTCCGCGACCTGCTCGCCCTCCCAGGGCAGCCGCAGCGTCCAGGTCACCCCGGGGCCGACGACCAGCGGCCGGCCGGCGAAGGAGGTGGCGGCCCCGGTGTGCGCGTGCCCGGTGACGAACCCGGCGATCTCGGGCCTGCGCTCCACCAGCGCCGCCAGTGCCGCGGCGTCCTCCAGCAGGTAGGAGTCGGGCAGCGGGTGGTGCAGCGTCACCGGCGGATGGTGGAAGGCGAGCAGGACCGGCAGGTCGCCACCGAGGTCGTCGAGCGTCTCCTCGATCCAGGCGTACGTGTCCTCGTCCAGGGCCCCTTCGTCGCTCCCCGGGATGCTGGAGTCGCACATCAGTACGGCGCCGCCGTCGAAGACGTGCACGCTGTCGACCGGCCCGTCGGCCGGGGGCAGTCCCAGCAGCGCCTTGCGGTACGGGGCACGGCTGTCGTGGTTTCCCGGGCAGGTCAGCACCGGGAACGGCGCGTCGGCGGCCCGCAGGCCGAGCAGCCGGGCGGCCTCCTCGTACTCCGCCTCCGTGCCGTGGTCCGCGATGTCCCCGGTGACCAGCAGAGCGTCCACCCGGCCCGGCAGGCCCCACAGCCGGTCGCGCACCCGCTGGGCACGCTCCGTCGCGCGAGCGCTGCCGTCCAGATGCAGATCGCTGATGTGTGCGAGTACCAGCACGGTCGTCACCCTCCCCTATCCGTTAATGGATAGCTGGAATCTAACCATTAGATCTGATGGTTGATCAATCCTTGTCCGCTCGGTGCTGTGGGGTGGCGACGGGCAGAGCCGCCGCACGTCCCGGCCCGTTCCCGGCGGCGGTCGGCGCGATGTGCCCGTTCGGCTCCGCCGACCGGCTCGCGCGGGCCCCTCCGGCCGGGCAGGATGCTGCCCGTAGTTCCTCTTCGCCCGCCCAGGGAGGCCCGGATGTCCGGCAGTACGGCCGCGCTCTTCACCGCCGACGACTACAGGACCCGGATGGACCGAGCCGCGCGCACCGCCGCGGACGCCGGGCTGGCCGGGCTCCTGGTGGCCCCTGGGCCTGACCTCGTCTGGCTCACCGGCTACGCGCCGCCCGCGGCCACCGAACGGCTCACGCTGCTGGTCCTCGCCGCCGGCCAGGACCCGGTCCTCGTCGTCCCGACGCTGGAGGCCCCCGACGCGGCCAAGGCCACCGGCGCCCCCGTCCTGACCCTGCGCGACTGGACCGACGGCAAGGACCCCTACGCCATGACCGCCGGCCTCCTCGACGTCTCCGGCCGGTTCGGGGTCAGCGACAACGCCTGGGCGATGCACCTGCTCGCCCTCCAGAGGGCGCTGCCCGGCACTTCCTACGCCTCCCTCACCGACGCCCTGCCGATGCTGCGCGCCGTCAAGGACGCGGCGGAACTGGAGCTGCTGGCGGCCGCGGGTGCCGCCGCGGACGCGGCCTTCGAGGAGATCCGCGACGTACGCTTCGCCGGCCGCCGGGAGTCCGACGTCGCCGCCGACCTGGCCGGCCTGCTGCGGCGCTTCGGGCACTCCCAGGTCGACTTCACCATCGTCGCCTCCGGCCCGAACGGCGCCAACCCGCACCACGAGGTGGGCGACCTCGTCATCGAACGCGGCGACATGGTCGTACTCGACTTCGGCGGCCTCAAGGAAGGTTACGGCTCCGACACCAGCCGCACGGTCCACGTGGGCGAGCCGACGGACGAGGAACGGACGGTCCACGACCTCGTGCGCGCGGCCCAGGAGGCGGGCTTCCGGGCCGTGCGCCCCGGCGTCGCCTGCCAGGAGGTCGACCGGGCCGCCCGCAAGGTCATCGAGGACGCCGGGTACGGCCCGTACTTCATCCACCGCACCGGCCACGGCATCGGCGTCACCACCCACGAGCCGCCCTACATGATCGAGGGCGAGGAACGGCCCCTCGTGCCCGGCATGTGCTTCTCCGTCGAACCCGGCGTCTATCTGCCCGGCCGGTTCGGGGTGCGCATCGAGGACATCGTGGCCGTGACCGAGGAGGGCGGCCGCCGCCTCAACGACACGACCCGCGAGATGGTCATAGTGGACTGAAGACGCGATCCGAAGGATCTCCAGGATCTCCAGGAGACCTCACCCTCGACCACACCACCGAGCGACGGCGCGACCCATGACCCAGGCACCGACACCCACCGCGGACATCGTCCGCCGACTGATCCGCTCCCTCACCGAGGGGGGCGAGGAGGACGGCTACGGCACGGCAGGCAGGACGACAGGCAGAAAAGGCAGGGCGGGCGCGGAGGGCGAAGGCGGCGGGGCCGGCCCGGACGGCACCGTCGCCGGACCCGACGTGCGGCCCGTCACCGAGGGCGGCGAGCACTCCACGTGGTGGGTCGGCGGTCGGCATGTGCTGCGCCTGGCCACCGACCGCGAGGCGACCACCCGCCGACGCCGTGAACTGCGGCTGCGCGAACTGGTCCGGCCCCATGTCCCCGTCGCCGTCCCGACGAGCGTGGCACGCGGCGACTGGGCGCCCGGACTCGCCTACACGCTCGACACCAAGCTGCCCGGCGGCTCGGCCGAGGAACACGACGTGTCCGCGTTGGGCGAGGCCGACCTGGCCGGACTGCTCACCGGGCTGCGTGAGGTGCCCGCCCGGCAGGCCGAGACGCTCGGCGTGCCGCGTACCGCCCCGCGTTCCCTGGAGGCGCTGCGCCGGATGGCCGTCCCGGCCGCGGAACTCCTCGGCGCGGCCGACGAGTTCGACCCCGCGCCGCTGCACCAGTTCACCCCGTCCGGCGCGGCCCAGCTCGTCGCCCAGCCCGGCGTGGCCGTCCTCGTGCACCACCACCTCAGGGGCGAGCACCTCGTGGTCAGCGCCGACGGCCGGGTGCGCGGCGTCCTGGACTGGACCGACGCGGTCGTCGGCGACCCCGCGGAGGACATCGCCGGGCTCGCGCTCGCCGTCGGGGCCCCCGCCGCCGTACGCGCCGCCACCCTCGCCGGCTACGGCGCCCGCCCGTGTCTGCGCGGCCTGTGGCTCGCCCGCTGCGACACGGTCATCCGCCTCGCCGAGCGCCTGGAGGGCCGCGACGACAGCCCGCTGCCGCTGCTGCGGACCCAGCTGCGCCGCGCCTGGGAGGCGATCCTGCTGGAGCGGGTGACGGAGATCCGGGAGGAGGACCCGGACGAGAAGGAGGACGACCTGTAGCTCCCGAGCCCGCTCACGGCTCCGGTGGGCGACCTCCCCGCCCTGCGGTCCGCCCCCCGTTCCGCCCCGCCGCCCCTCAGCCCTGTTCCAGCACCACGCACGACTCCCCGGGCACGAGCAGCACCCCGTCCGGCCCCGGCTGCTCGACCGGTTCCCAGGCGGCGAGCACCCGGGCCGGGCGGGTGCCCAGGGGGATCGACGCGGTCTCCTTGCCGAGGTTCACCGCCACGCGTACGTCGCCACGACGGAAGGCCAGCCAGCGGGCCCCCTCGTCGTACGCCACCTTCGTGTCGGCGAGATCGGGATCGGTGAGGTCGGGCTGGGTGTGCCGCAGCGCGAGGAGGCGGCGGTACCAGTCCAGTACGCGCGCGTGCGGCTCGCGCTCCGGCTCGGACCAGTCCAGACAGGAGCGGTCGCGCGTCGCCGGGTCCTGCGGATCCGGTACGTCCTCCTCGGCCCAGCCGTGCGCGGTGAACTCCCGGCGCCTGCCTCGGCGTACGGCGTCCGCGAGCTCCGGATCGGTGTGGTCGGTGAAGAACTGCCAGGGCGTGCCCGCGGCCCACTCCTCGCCCATGAACAGCATCGGCGTGAACGGAGCCGTCAGTGTCAGCGTGGCCGCGCAGGCCAGCAGTCCGGGGGAGAGGGTCGCGGCCAGCCGGTCGCCCTGGGCGCGGTTGCCGACCTGGTCGTGGGTCTGGCTGTAGCCGACGAGCCGGTGCGCGGCCACGCGGCTGCGGTCCAGGGCGCGGCCGTGACGCCGGCCCCGGAAACTCGAATACGTGCCGTCGTGGAAGTAGCCGCCCATCAGGGTCTTGGCGAGCGCCGCGAGAGGGGCGCGCGCGAAGTCCGCGTAATAACCCTGGGACTCCCCGGTCAGCGCGGTGTGCAGGGCGTGGTGGAAGTCGTCGCTCCACTGCGCGTGCAGGCCGAGACCGTTCTCCGCGCGCGCGGAGATCAGCCGCGGGTCGTTGAGGTCCGACTCGGCGATCAGGAACAGCGGTCGGCCCGTCTCCGCGGCCAGGGTGTCCACGGCCCTGGACAGCTCCTCCAGGAAGTGGCACGCGCGCGTGTCCGCCAGCGCGTGCACCGCGTCCAGCCGCAGCCCGTCGATCCAGTAGTCCCGCAGCCACGCCAGCGCGCTGCCCAGCAGGAACGCGCGCACCTCGTCCGAGCCGGGCGCGTCGAGGTTGACCGCGACGCCCCAGGGGGTGTGGTGCGTGTCGGTGAAGTACGGGCCGAACGCGGGCAGATGGTTGCCCGAGGGGCCCAGATGGTTGTGCACCACGTCCAGGACCACACCGAGGCCCAGCTCGTGCGCCCGGTCGACGAAGCGCCGCAGCGCCGCGGGGCCGCCGTACGGCTCGTGCACCGCCCACAGCGAGACCCCCTCGTACCCCCAGCCGTGTCGGCCGGGGAAGGGGCACAGGGGCATCAACTCGACGTGTGTGATGCCCAGTTCCACCAGATGGCCGAGTCGCTCGGCGGCCGCGTCGAGGGTGCCCTCGGGTGTGTACGTGCCCACGTGCAGCTCGTACAGCACCGCCCCGGGCAACGCACGGCCCGCCCACTCGGCGCGCCAGACGTGACGCCCGTGATCGACGACCGCGCTCGGTCCGTCCGGTCCGTCCGGCTGCCGCCGCGAGCGCGGATCGGGCCGCACGGGGCCGTCGTCCACCGCGAACCCGTACCGCGTGCCGTCTTCCGCCTCCGCCACACCGCTCCACCAGCCGGCCCGCGTCGGATCGCGCTCCAACGCGCGCGTGACGCCCTCGCAATGGAGCGTGACCCGGTCGGCCTGCGGTGCCCACACCTCGAACTGCACGGACGGTTCCCCTTCGTCTGCTGACCGTGATGTAGCCCGTCCATGGTCCTTCAAACGCGATCAATCCGCCGGTGAAAGCATCCTTTTGCGGCGGGTGTCGTAAGGTACGCGCGCGTGAAGACCGTTTTCGTGTTTTCTGGACACCCGGGGTTCGCTGACCGACAATCACGAGCGTGACGTCGTCTTTCGAGTTCCACACGTACCCCGCGCGGTTGTCCGACGCGGAGCGCGACCGGGCGCTGAAGGTGCTGCACGACGGCGTCGCCATGGGCCGTCTCTCCCACGACACGTTCATCCGTCGCATGGAACTGGCGCTGGCCGCCCGCCGGTCCGACGAACTCGCCGTGCTCACCGCCGACCTGGCCACGGAGAGCCGCTTCGCGCGCGCGGTGTTCGGCACCGTCGAGGCGGTCTCGGGTTTCACCGTACGACTGCGCCGGGCCTGGCAGGCCGAGAAGCTCCCCAAGCTGCTGCTGCCGCACCCGGGCGCCGGCCACGCGCTGCGCATAGGCAGGGACCCGGCCAGTGGACTGCGGCTCACCCACGAGACCGTCTCGCGCGTGCACGCCGAGCTCAGCCGCCAGGGCGGCATGTGGGTCCTGCGCGACCTCGGCTCGACCAACGGCACGACGGTGAACGGGCGCCGGGTGATCGGCGCGGCCGTCGTCCGGGAGGGCGACCAGATCGGCTTCGGGAGCATCGCGTTCCGCCTCGCCGTGGACTGAACGGCTCCGCACAGGCCCGCGCGGAGTCGAATTCCCTTGCGTACCGCGGTGTTGACGTACCCGTCGAGCCATGACTGACTGTGCGTACACCATGCACATCAGGTGAACCGACGGCACCACTTGTGGAGGTGTGCCCTGCCGCCACTCCTCCGCTATCCGACCGTGGACGAACTGGGCACCCGGGCGGCGGCACTGGTCGCCGGACGCCCCCAGGACGCCCGGCTGCGCCGGATCGGGACCTCACGCGCGGGAACACCGCTGTGGCTGCTGTCCGTCGGACACGGCACCCGGCAGGCCCTCGTGGTGGCCGGACCGCACGCGAACGAACCCGTGGGCGGCGCCACCGCCCTGCGGCTGGCCGAACGCGTCCTGGCCGACCCCGGGCTCGCCGACGGCGCCGACGCCACCTGGAACCTGCTGCTGTGCCTGGACCCCGACGGTCTGCGCCGCAACGAGGGCTGGCTGCCCGGCCCGTACACCCTCGGCCACTACTTCCGGAACTTCTTCCGTCCCGGCTTCCTCGAACAGCCCGAGTGGCTGCCCGACGGCGCGGACGCCGTCACGCTCCCGGAGACGCGGGCCCTGCTCGACCTCCAGGACGAACTGAAACCTTTCTTCCAGTGCTCGCTGCACGGCGTCGACGTCGGCGGCGGCTTCGTCGAGCTGACCCGTGACCTGCCGGGGCTCGCCGGACGCCTCGCCCACACCGCGGCCCGGCTCGGCATCCCGCGCGAACTCGGCCCCTACGACACCCTGTACTGGCCCAGCCTGGGTCCCGCCGTCTACCGGATCCCGCCCCCGCGCCGGGGCGACCTGGCCGCGGCCATCACCGAGGCCGCCGTCGAGTCCACCTGGTTCCACCCGCACCGGCACGGCACGGTCACCGCCGTCGTCGAGGCCCCCATGTGGGGTGTGCCCGCCGTGGAGGACGGCTCTTCGCCGGACGACCCGGACGACTCGCTGCGCACGGTGAGCCGCGTCCTGCGGCACGACACACGGCTCCTGGAGCTGCTCCTCGGCCGGATCCGGCCGCACCTCGACGACGCGCCGGACGTGGCGCGCCTGCTCGCGCCGGTCGACGACTATTTACTCGTCTGCCCCGGCCTGGCCGACGCCTGGGACCCCGACACCAGCGATCCCGGGCGTCCGCTGCCGCCCCTGCACTCCGCCCACCTCGCCGCCCTGCGGATCGCCGGACGGCGCCTCGCGCTGCGGACGGCGGGACTGCTGCACCAGCTCGTGCGCAACGCCGGCCGCGACCCGGCCGGCGCGCTGCCGGACCTGGACCGGCTCATCGACGAGTGGTGCGCCGACTACCGCGACGGCTGCGGGGCTCGCTGGATCCCGGTCGGGCGTCAGGTGGAGTACCAGTCCCGCGTGGTGCTCGCCGCGTTCGAACTGGCCGCGGGCCACCCCCGCGAGGACTCACCTTCGGGCGACCGGGGCCGGCGCACGGAGACAGCCGTGCCGATGCCGCTCGAATGACGCACCCGCGGCACCCACCACACCTGCGGCACCCGGCACATCAGCCGTACCCGGCACATCAGCCGTACCCGCGGCGCCTGGTGCAGGCGCATCCGGCGCAGGGGCCGGCGCCTCACGCGGCCTGGTCGCGTGCGTGGAGGGCGGCGGCGACGACGGTGCGGGACTGGTGTTCGACCTGGTGTTCCAGCGGGACCCAGCGGGCGCGGAAGCGGGCGGCGAACGCGTCGCTCCAGGTCGCCACGAGCCGTTCCAGCCGTGGTGCCGCGTGGTCGTCGCTCTCCTGGAGGACCCGCAGCAGCATCGCCGCCGCCCGCAGCGGCAGCCGCCGGGCGAACGCGTCGACGCTGCCGACGTACGCCATCGTGGTGTCGGCCGGAGGCGTGCGGATCCAGTCGTCGGCCAGCCCCGGCACCAGCTCCAGCACCCAGTTGGCGGCCCGCAGCAAGGGCCCGTCGACGCCCTCCAGGCGCGGCAGGGCGTCGGTGAGCACCCGCTCCACCTCCAGGGCGTCGCGGCGCAGCCGGTGCGCGAGACGGCGTATCGCGGCGGCGGGAGCAGGGTGCGGCGCGCGGTCGTCCACCAGGTCGCTCGCCCACATCGGCACCTCGACGACCGCGGTCAGACCGCCGTACCGGTGGGCGTGGTACCAGGTGCTGTGCCGAGCGTCGTCCGGCATGCTCGGGTACGCGGCGTCCGTGCCGGGCGCGGGCATCACGTGCACCCCGGGGCCGCTGGCCGGCCAGCCCGCGGCGTCGGAGGCGCCCGTCTCCACCGGGATGTGCAGCTCGGCCGCGGACTTGCCGAACGGCTCCGCCAGACCGGGGATGTCCTTCGTCAGCTGCACCCAGCTGCCACCCAGGTCGGTGCCGTGCAGGGTGACCTGGAGGTAGGGGCGCAGCTCGTCGATGACCCCGGTCAGGGCGCGGGTCTCGGGCGGCAGCCGGTCGGGCGGCAGCACGGACGGCGACCACTCGGGCTGCTCCGGACCCGCGGGACGGAAGAAGCCGAGGTGGTAGTCGAACAGGCTGCGCGGAGCCGGGGTCACATGCAGGCTGGCTCCGTCCGGGTCCGCGCACAGCAGGAAGTGCCAGGAGGTGTCGGCCCGCAACTCCCGCTGGTCCATGATTTGTTCGGCGAGGGCGAGGAGGGTGGAGCCGCCGGCCGGTTCGTTCGCGTGGGCGCCCGCGACGACGAGGACGGCACGTCGCGCGTGCCCCACGGACAGCAGGCGCAACGGCCGGCCGGCCCGGGAGAGGCCCACCTGACGCAGCGTGCACAGGCCGGGTACGCGAGCGGCCAACACCCTTGCGTGCATGACCATTTCGGGAACGCTGGGGTAACGCTGCTCCGGCAGGAGACTCACCCCCGATTGGTCCGCCCTGCTTCGCAACCGCAGTACCCCATGGACTCTGTGAACTGTCAAGGACACCGAGGGGGAGGCTCCAGGGGGCGCCCAGGAGCGTTTACCGCCGGCAGGCAGTGCGGTGGGCGCCGGCAGGGGGCCGGGGCCGTCCGGGCCCGACGCGGTGTCCGCCGCTCGGCGCGGTGCGGCGGCGCTCGGCGCACACCCCGCGCCGTGGCTCGTTCCCGTACGCCGGCCCGGTGAACGGCGCCCCGGGAGCGCATGTGGGCGCACGCCGGGCGCGAGGACGACTCCAGGGCACGCGGCGGCGACGGACACGCCGGGGCGGGCACCTCGGCGGACCACCACCGGGTCGTGAGGCCGGGCACCTCAGTCGACTGTCACCGGGTCGTGAGGCCGGGCACCTCAGTCGACTGTCACCGGGTCGTGCGGCCGGGCACCTCGGCGGACCGCCACCGGGTCGTGAGGCCTGGCACCTCGGCGGACCGCCACCGGGTCGTGCGGCCGGGCACCTCGGCCGACTGTCACCGGGTCGTGCGGCCGGGCACCTCAGTCGACTGTCACCGGGTCGTGAGGCCGGGCACCTCGGCCGACTGTCACCGGGTCGTGCGGTCGGGCAGCTCGGCCGACCGCAACCACGCCGTGCGGCCGGGCACCTCAGTCGACTGTCACCGGGTTCCTGCGCCGGGACGCGTCGGCGGTAGCCGCGCGTCACGCGTCGCCGGTGGCGTCCGTGTCCCCGGCCGGCCCGTCCGCGTCGACCCGTTCCAGCAGGGCCACCGGCAGCGGCCCCAGGAGCTCCGCAACGCGCGCGTGCCCCTCGAACTCCCGCCCGGGGTCCAGTACGTCGGCCCACCGCCCCGGCGGCAGCGGCAGCCGGGTGTCCTGCCAGCCGCCCGCCTCCGCCAGCCGCAGGGAGAGCCGGGTCACGGCCGTGACGACCGTCCCGGAGCGTACGAACGCCAGGCAGTGCGCCGCGGCCGGGCCCCCGGCGGGCAGGGGCGCGTACGCCGCCGCGTCCCCGAAGGCGGCGGGGCGTCGCCCGCGCAGCCGCAGGGCGGCCGTCGTCACCCTGCCCTTTTCGCCGGGGTCGTCCGGCGGGAACCGTACCGGCCGCCGGTTGTCCGGGTCGACCAGCGCCCGGTACTCGGCCTCGGTGCCCTGGTACAGGTCGGGGACGCCGGGCATCGTCAGCTGGACCAGGGCCGTTCCCAGCACGTTCGCCCGGATGTGCGGCCCCAGCGTGTCCCGGAAGGCGGCCACCCGCTCGCCCGGCGCCCCGCACGGCCCCGCCGCGACGAACCGCGCCACCGTCTCCTCGTACGGTGGCTCCTGCTCCGTCCAGCTGGTGTACAGGCCGGCCTCGCGCACATGCTTCAGCAGCGCGTCCTGGACGCGTTCCGGGTTCGCCGGACCGAGCCCGAACGCCGTCTGCCAGGCCGCCCACGCCAGCTGCGCGTCGGGCACGCCGTCACCGTCCCGGGTCACCTCGGCCAGTACGTCGGCCCACCGCTCGGGGCACTCGGTGAGCACGGCCAGGGCCGCGCGGACGTCGGCGCTGCGCTTGGTGTCGTGGGTCGACACGACGGTCCCGCCGAGCGGCCAGTCGCGCTGCAGGCGCGCGCAGTAGGAGTGGAAGTCCTCCGGGGAGACGGCGGGGTGCCCCGGGTTCCCGCCCACCTCGGTCGCCGACAGCAGCGGCACATAACGGTAGAACGCGGTGTCCTCAACGGACTTGGCCCGCAGCGCGGACGCCGTCTGCGCGAACCGCGTACGGAACTCCGTATGGCCGTCCGCGTCCCCGTGCCGCCCGAGCAGCAGCCCCCGTACGACATCGACCGCGGCGGCCTCCTCGGGGACTAGGAAGGCGAGCCGGGCCTCGGCCGCGGCCTCCTCGGTGACGACGGCGGCCGCGTCACCCGAGGTGTACGGCCGGTAGACCTCCATGCGGACGAGCAGCTCCTGCAACGCCGTACGCAGCGCCCAGGGCGCGCGGTCGCGCAGCGCCAGGTCCGGTGACGTCGCGCAAAGGCGGTCCGCCACCCGGGTCAACCGGTCGACCTCGGCGGCCAGTTCGTGCGAAAGAACCCGGTACGCCGCCCGCCGTACCGTCGCCGCCCAGTCGCCGCCGCGGTCCGTCTGCGGGGCCGCGAACCGCCGGTAGTGCCCGAGGAGTTCCCCGGCGCCCGCCGGATCCGTGAAGAGGCCGTCGACGTGCCGGAGGGCGTCGTAGCCGGTGGTGCCCGCGACCGGCCAGGAGGCGGGCAGCGGCTCCCCGTCCGCGAGGATCTTCTCCACGACCGTCCAGCGGCCCCCGGTCGCCTCGTGCAGCCGCCGCAGATAGGCGTCGGGGTCGGCGAGTCCGTCGGGATGGTCGACCCGCAGGCCGTCGATGACGCCCTCGTGGAGCAGCTGGAGGGTCTTGGCGTGGGTGGCGTCGAACACCTCCGGGTCCTCGACCCGCACCCCGATGAGTTCGGAGATGCTGAAGAAGCGCCGGTAGTTCAGCTCGGTACGGGCCAGCCGCCACCACACCGGCCGGTACCACTGGGCCTCCAGGAGCCGCGGCAACGGCAGCTCCGCGGTGCCCTCGCGCAGCGGCAGGACGTGGTCGTAGTAGCGCAGCACGTCGCCGTCGATCGTCAGATGTCCGAGCTCCGAGCCGAGCGGACCTCCCAGCACCGGCAGCAGCACCTGTCCGCCCTGCGCGTCCCAGTCGATGTCGAACCAACGCGCGTACGCCGACTTCGGTCCCTCCCGCAGCACCTCCCACAGGGCGCGGTTGTGCCGCGGGGCCATGGCCATGTGGTTCGGCACGATGTCCACCACCAGGCCGAGCCCGTGCTCGCGCGCGGTGCGCGCCAGCGCGCGCAGCCCCTCCTCGCCGCCCAGCTCGTCCCGTACGCGCGCGTGGTCCACGACGTCGTAGCCGTGCGCCGAGCCCGGTACGGCCTCCAGGACGGGGGACAGATGCACGTGCGAGACGCCGAGCGAGGCCAGGTACGGCAGGACCGCCGCCGCGGCCCCGAACGGGAACTCTGGCTGCAACTGCAGCCGGTAGGTGGCGGTGGGCACCGTCGGGTCAGGTCGCTCAGGTGTCATGGAAACCTACGTACCCGCCTCGCCGCCTTTCGTGTCATCCGCGCGCCCACCTCCGCCCGTACGCCCCCTCTCCGCCGCCGATACTGCCGCTGCCGCTGCCGCTGCCGCTGCCGCTGCCGCTGCCGCTGCCGCTGCCGCTGCCGCTGCCGCTGCCGCTGCCGCTGCCGCTGCCGCTGCCGCCGTCCCGCCCGTCGGCCGCGCGGCGCGCCTAGGTGGGCCGCCGCAGCACCGTCAGGCTTCGGTCCACCAGGGTCAGCCGGTCCCCGGCCTGCACCCTGGCGCTCGTCTCGGCCGGCACGCCCTCCGCGAGCGCCGTGTCGACCACGACCTGCCACTGCCGCCCGTGGTCGACCGGCACCACGAAGTCCAGCCGCTTCGGAGAGGCGTTGAACATCAGCAGGAAGGAGTCGTCGGCGATCCGTTCCCCACGCGGGCCGGGCTCGGAGATCGCGTTGCCGTTGAGGAACACCGTCAGCGCCGACGCCTGCGCCGAGTCCCAGTCCCGCTGGGTCATCTCCTTGCCCTCCGGAGTGAACCAGGCGATGTCCGACAGCTCGTCGTGGGTGCCCTCCACGGGCCGGCCGTGGAAGAAGCGCCGCCTGCGGAAGACCGGATGGTCCTTGCGCAGGCGCACGACCGCCCGGGTGAAGTCCAGCAGCTCGCTGCCCTCGGCGCCGGGCCACTGCACCCAGGCCAGCTCGCTGTCCTGACAGTAGGCGTTGTTGTTGCCGTGCTGGGTGCGCGCGACCTCGTCGCCGTGACTGATCATCGGCACGCCCTGGGAGAACATCAGGGTGGCGACGAAGTTCCGCATCTGGCGGGCCCGCAGCGCCAGGACGGCCGGGTCGTCGGTCTCGCCCTCCACACCGCAGTTCCAGGACCGGTTGTGGCTCTCGCCGTCCCGGTTGTCCTCGCCGTTGGCCTGGTTGTGCTTGGCGTCGTACGCCACCAGGTCGTGCAGCGTGAACCCGTCGTGGCAGGTCACGAAATTGATCGAGGCCAGCGGGCGGCGCCCGTCGTCCTGGTACAGGTCGGACGACCCCGTCAGCCGGGACGCGAACTCCCCGACCGCCCGCGGCTCGCCGCGCCACAGGTCCCGCACGGTGTCACGGTACTTGCCGTTCCACTCGGTCCACAGCGGCGGGAAGTTGCCCACCTGGTAGCCGCCCTCGCCGACGTCCCACGGCTCGGCGATCAGCTTCACCTGGGAGACCACCGGGTCCTGCTGCACCAGGTCGAAGAACGACGACAGCCGGTCCACCTCGTGGAACTGCCTCGCCAGGGTCGCCGCCAGATCGAAGCGGAACCCGTCGACGTGCATCTCGGTGACCCAGTAGCGCAGCGAGTCCATGATCATCTGAAGGACGTGCGGGGACCGCATGAGCAGCGAGTTCCCGGTGCCCGTGGTGTCCATGTAGTAGCGGGCGTCGTCGGCCAGCCGGTAGTACGACGGGTTGTCGAGACCCCGGAAGGACAGCGTCGGGCCCAGGTGGTTGCCCTCGGCGGTGTGGTTGTAGACCACGTCGAGGATGACCTCGATGCCCGCCTCGTGCAGCGCCCGCACCGCCGACTTGAACTCCAGGACCTGCTGGCCGCGGTCGCCCCAGGAGGCGTACGCGTTGTGCGGGGCGAAGAAGCCGATCGTGTTGTAGCCCCAGTAGTTGTTCAGCCCCATGTCCACCAGCCGGTGGTCGTTGACGAACTGGTGCACCGGCATGAGCTCCAGCGCGGTGACCCCGAGCGAGGTGAGGTGCTCGATGACCGCGGGATGGGCGAGCGCCGCGTAGGTGCCGCGCAGCTCCTCGGGCAGGTCGGGGTGACGCATCGTGAGGCCCTTCACGTGAGCCTCGTAGATCACCGTGTGGTGGTACTCGGTGCGCGGCCGCCGGTCGTCGCCCCAGTCGAAGTAGGGGTTGACCACGACCGACGTCATCGTGTGCGGCGCCGAGTCCAGATCGTTGCGCCGGTCCGGGCTGCCGAAGTGGTAGCCGTACACCTCCTCTCCCCAGCGGACCGAGCCGCTGACCGCCTTCGCGTAGGGGTCGAGCAGCAGCTTCGCCGAGTTGCAGCGCAGGCCGCGCTCGGGGGCGTACGGGCCGTGTGCCCGGAAGCCGTACCGCTGGCCCGGCATCACGCCAGGCACGTACGCGTGCCGTACGAAGGCGTCGCTCTCGCGCAGTTCGACCGCCGTCTCCGAGCCGTCGTCGTGCAGCAGACACAGCTCGACTCGGTCCGCGGCCTCCGTGAAGACCGCGAAGTTGGTGCCGGCGCCGTCGTAGGTGGCACCGAGTGGGTATGCCTCTCCAGGCCAGACCTGCATGGACACGACTCTTTCAGTTGTACGGCGACGCTGGGGGCGCCTTGGCGCCGAGTGTCCCCGAAAGTAATGGAACCACCTGTGACTTACGTCCCTCTTACCCAACGACCAGTGCATACGCGATATGCCGAACCAGTGGGGCAAACACATACTCCCGGGGATGTAGCGGGGAGTAGGGGGAAGATGTGCGCGAGACAGTGCACCGCCATCTGGGAAAGGTGGTGGCCGGTGCGGCCATGGCGGTGGCGGGGACCGCCGTCATGGTCGGGATCACTCTGCCGGGCACGGCGGGGGCCGACGAGACCGGAGCCGGCAAGGGAGGAAAGAGCGGACAGACGACCGGGCAGGCGGCCCAGGACCAGGGCGGCGGCGCGGTCGCGCCGGGTGTCGTGGCACAGGCCCCGGCCGAGGGCGAGAAGGGAACGGGCCGTGACCCGCTGACCGACGACGAGGTCGAGCAGGTCCAGCGGATCGCGCTGAACCGGCAGTTGCTCGTCAACGGGGAGAACGTCGAGGGCGCGCGCGGCCCGCAGCGCCTCGGCGTCGAACTCGCCGACCCGGAGACCGCGGAGCTGGACGACCCGAACGCGCCACGGCGCGCGGACGTCACGTTCTACGACTACCGGACCGACACGCTCGTCACCAGGACCGTGAACCTCGCCACCGGGAAGGTCGAGCGGACCAGCACACAGCACGGCGTCCAGCCGCCGCTCAGCCGTGACGAGCAGACCGAGGCCGCCCGGGTGCTGATCGCCGATCCCGCGGGCGCGGGCCTGAAGGCGGACTACAAGGACGCCACGGACGAGGAACTGACCTCACCGGACCAGTTGCAGCTCACGGGCATGGTGTACCTGGCGTCCCCGGGTGCCCAGCCGGCCGCCCTCGACAAGTGCGGCGAACACCGCTGCGTCCGGCTGTTCCCGAAAGTCAAGAACGGGCCGTGGATCGACGCCAGGACGCTCGTCATCGACCTGAGCACCCGCAAGGTCGGCAAGCTCGCCCACTGAGGTGCCCTCCGTTCGCATCGCCCACCCGTTCCTCCTGTAAGGGAGTCACTTCTTCATGCGCGTGAACAGAATCGGCCGGGCCCGGAAGGCGGCCGTGGGGCTGTCCCTGGCGGCGCTGGCGGCCGGCGTGACCACCGCCGCCGGACCGGCGGCCGCCCAGCCGAAGGCGGCGCCCGCGGCCACGGCGTCGTGCAGCACCACGTACCGCATCGAGCAGAAGCTCGCCGGCGGCACCACCTGGCGCATGTGCTGGCGCTTCGAGAGCAGGTCCGGGCTGGTCCTGGAGGACGTCTCCTACCAGCCGCCCGGCGAGGCCGCTCCGATCAAGGTCCTCAACAGCGCCGAACTCGCCCAGATCCATGTGCCCTACGACGACGGCAAGAACGAGTTCAACGACGTCACGGACTACAACTTCGGCTCCGGCCTGGTGAACCTGGACCCGGCCGAGTGCCCTGGCGGCACCCTCCGGGTGGTCAAGGTCCCCGACGGGATGGACCCCGCGCACCCCTTCGTCAAGGGCCTGTGCACCACGACCCGTTCGCGCGGACACGCCTACCGCATGCAGGCCGACACCGGCAACAAGGTCTACCAGGCCCAGGGCGAGGACCTGCTCGTCTACTCGGTCAACAAGGTCGGCTGGTACGAGTACATGACCGAGTGGCGCTTCCAGGACGACGGCACGATCAACATGAACGTCGGCGCCACCGGCAGCCTCTCGCCGTACGACTACGACGCCGGCGACGGCCGCGGCTGGCCGCTCGGCAAGGGCGCCAAGTCCTACGCCACCAGCCACAGCCACAACGTCTTCTGGCGGCTCGACTTCGGTCTCGACGGCTCCTCCAAGGGCCGTGTCGAGCAGTACGACTCGGTCGTCAGCCCGCCCAGGGCCGGCCAGCAGGGCCCGACCAACAAGACCACCCGCACCCAGATCACCAAGGAACTCGCGGGCGACGCCAAGAACATGCGCTGGTGGCGCATGGTCAGCGCGACCGGCAAGAACAAGGACGGGCACGCCCGTTCGTACGAGATCGTCTCCGGTCCCACCTCCAAGTACCCGGGCCGCCCGTTCACCAAGCACGACGTGTACTTCACCGAGTACAACAAGTGCGAGCAGTACGCGAGCAACAACCCGCTCGCCTGCGGCACCGGGCACGGGAAGTCGGTCGACACCTGGGTCGGCGGACAGACCCTCACCCACCCCGTGGTGTGGATGAACGTGGGCTTCCACCACATCGCGCGCGACGAGGACCAGCAGCCCATGCCGGTCCACTGGCAGGGCTTCTCGATCGCGCCCAGGGACGTGACGGCTATGAATCCGCTCACTCCGGCCGAACTCGCCGGGCAGAACGGTCAAGTGGATCCCACCAGTTGAGAAACGACCCTGTCCATCCGGCTGCACCGCCGACCGCTCCCGGAGTACCCTTCCTTGATCGTTGGGACGGGGAAGCTCGGGGGAGCGGAAGGCGGTGCGCGGGTGGGCTCGGGAGGGCTTGAGTTGCCCCCTGGTGACGAGGGTCACGAGGGGAACTCGGCAGACGTCCCGCCCGGCACGGTGTCGCTGGCGCGGCCGATGGAGACGAGTTCCATCGGGCCGGAGCTGGACTGGGACGCCGACGCCTGGCGTGAGGTGCGTACGCGCGCCCAGCGAGCCGGCCGGGCCTACATCTGGCTGAACCTCGTCGAACAGCGGCTGCGCGCGGTCGTGGCCGCTGTTCTGCGTCCCATCTACGAACCCGTCCACGGCGACGAGTGGGTGGTCGCCGCGGCCGGGCCCGCCGGCCAGGAGTGGGTGCAGCGCGCGGTCGCCGTGCGCGAGGTCAGCCGCCGCAAGGGCTATCTGCTCGACCCGGCCGACGACAACGTGATCAGCTTCCTCACCCTGCCGCAGCTGCGAGAGCTGATGGTGCAGCACTGGCCGTGCTTCGAGCCCTACTTCGACGAGCGCCGCGACGTCGAGCTCGCCCTGGACGAGCTGGAGGTCACCCGCAACGTCGTCTCCCGCAACCGGGCCCTGTCCGAGGCCGTCCTGAACCAGGCCGAGCGGGCCTCCGCGCGGCTCCTGGAGATGCTCGACGCCGGCGGTGACGTGCCCTCCGCGCGGCGGCTGCCCGTCGACGCGGTCGAGGACCTGGTCGGCGACCGGTACGCGGACGTGGTCGCCGTGCACTCCGACCGGGTGCGGCTGCTGCGCCGGTTCCCGGCCGAGGACATCTTCGGTGGCGCCCGCCGGCTCGACGCCATCGGCATCGGCCTCAACCTGCTCGTGCAGAACTTCTCCGGGCGACGCCTGGTGCGGCTGGCCGAGGCGGGCGCGCGGGTGCGGCTGCTGTTCCTGAACCCGGCCTCCAGCGCGGTCAAGCGCCGCGAGCGGGAACTCGGCCTCAAGCGCGGCGAGCTGAGCCGGGCCGTGGAGATGAACATCCTGCACATGCGCCGGGTGCGCTCCCGGCTGCGCGACCCGGACGCCTTCCAGATCCAGGTCTACGACGAGACCCCGCGGTTCACCGCCTACCTCGTCGACGGCGACGGCTCGGACGGCATCGCCGTCGTGCAGTCCTATCTGCGCCGGACCCGGGGCATGGAGGCACCGGTGCTGGTGCTGCGCAACGGCAGCCGGCTGGTCAAGTCGGACGAGGTGGACGAAGGCGGACTCTTCTCGGCATATCGCGAGGAGTTCGAACTCGCCTGGGCTGATTCGCGGCCCGTGTCCTGAACTGTCCGTTCCTGGTGCGGGTAAGCGGAACGCGGTCCTCGGATTGTCAGTGGCGCATGCGATCGTGGAGACCACTGGGGGAAAGCACCACCGAGAAGGGGGGCCATCATGGCCTGGCACCGCGAGCTGCTGATCGGCTTCGACCTGGAGACGACGGGGACGGACCCGAGTGAGGCGCGCATCGTCACGGGAGCCGTGATCGAGGTCAGAGGCGGGCAGCCGGCAGGACGCCGGGAGTGGCTGGCGGACCCGGGCGTGGAGATCCCGGCGGACGCGGTGGCCGTCCACGGCATCAGCAACGAACGCGCGACCGCCGAGGGCCGACCGGCCGACCAGGTCGCCGACGCGATCGCGGACGTCCTCACGACGTACTGGAAGACGGGCGTCCCGGTCGTCGCCTACAACGCGGCCTTCGACCTGAGCCTGCTCTCGGCCGAACTGCGCAGGCACGGCCTGCCGTCCCTGCGCGACCGCCTGGGCGGCCTCGACCCCGCCCCGGTCGTCGACCCGTACACCATCGACCGCTGGGCCGACCGCTACCGCCGCGGCAAGCGCAACCTGGAAGCGGTCTGCGCGGAGTACGGCGTCGTCCTCGACTCCGCGCACGACGCCGCCGCCGACGCCCTCGCCGCGGCCCGGCTCGCCTGCGCGATAGCCGACCGCCACCCCAAGGTCGCGGCCCTCGGCCCGGCGGAACTGCACCGCCGCCAGATCGAGTGGTACGCCGACTGGGCGGCGGACTTCCAGAGCTTCCTGCGCCGCAAGGGCGACGCGGACGCGGTGGTGGACGGCACCTGGCCGCTGCGCGAGCCGGCCGACGACCGGGTCTGAGCGGGGCGGACCCCGACCTGCCCTGTCCTGCCCGGCCCCGTCTGGCTCGGCCGGCCGGATCAGGCCGGTCCGGCGATGCGCGCCACGCGCGGAGCGGCGAGCCGGGCGTAGTCGGCGCCGGAGACGACCAGGGACCGGTCCAGCCGGGCGGCGTTGAAGTACAGCCGCTCCCGGGCCACCACGTCCGGGTCGGCGACGAGTTCGAGCCCGGGGTCGAAGGCGAACGGCAGCACGGTCCCGGGGACGGAGCGGGCCAGCCGCTCGGCGGTCTCCGCGTCGCTGAAGCCGACGTAGCGCGCCGCGAACAGCTCCCGCACGGCGTCCAGATCCACGCGCCGGTCGCCGGGGACCACCGCGAGCACATGGCGGGTGGTGCGCCGGTCCACCTTCACCCTGAGGACGATGCACTTGGCGGCCTCGGAAGCGGGATGACCGCGCAGCGCGCACACGGCCTCGGTGGCGCCCTCGGGCTCGTGGTCGATGAGGCGGTAGTCGGCGCCGGAGGCGTCGAGCAGGGAGATCAACCGGTCGTAGGTGTCGTGGTCGGACATGGGGAGTCCTTCTCTGGATGCGGGCCGGGGCGGCCGTCGGGGCCGGTTTCTGTGCGCGGGCCGACGCGGGCGGCGGTGTGCGCGTCGACCGGGGGGCCGGCGTGCGGGCCGGGGCGGCCTTTGCCGCCGCTGCCGGGCATGGGAAGGGGCACGGGGGCGGGTCCGGGCGATGTGCTCGGCGTTCTCGTGCGGTGGGCGCGTTCCACGGACTGCCCCCAGTAGGTGCCGGCGACCATCAGTGCCGCGCCGAGGCCGGTGAGCGGGCCGAAGCGTTCGCCGCCGAGCGCGACGCCCACCACCGCGGCCCAGACGGGTTCCGTCCCCAGGAGCAGGCTGGCCCGGCTGGCGGAGGTGCGCTGGACCGCCCAGGTCTGGGCGAGGAACGCGAACACGCTGCAGAACAGGGCGAGATACAGCAGCTGCGTCCAGGTCGCGGCGTCCGCCCGGGCGAGGCCGGACAGACCGGTCGCGGCGGCCGGCGGCAGGAACAGCGCCGTACCGATCAGGGTCTGGAGCACCGTCAGATGCAGGGGCCGGACCGCCCGGCGCGCGGTGAACCGGCCGACCAGCGCCACGTGCACCGCCCGCACACCGGCCGCGACGAGCATCAGCAGATCGCCCGGACGGGGCGCGTGGAAGCCATTGCCGGACATCAGCAGGCCGACGGCCAGCACACACACGCCGGCGGCGGCGTAGAAGGAGGGAGGCAGTCCGCCGGGATGACCGGAGCGGTCGAGCAGCGGGGTGAGGACGATGGTCAGGCTGATGATGAGGCCCGCGTTGGCGGCGCTGGTGTGGGCGACGCCGTACGTCTCCACCACCAGCACCGCGGCCTGGGTCATCCCCAGCGGCAGCCCCGCGCGGACCTCGTCGCGGGTCCATCCGCGCGGTCCGCCGCGGGCGGCGCACATGACGCCCAGACAGGCGACGGCGGAGAGCGCGTACCGCGCGAACAGGACGGTGAGCACGGGCAGCGCGGCGACGGCCGTCTGGGCGGACAGATAACTGGAACCCCAGACGAGCGCGACCACGAGGAGTACCGCGTCGGTACGGCGGGCGTCGGACACCCGCCCACCGTGCACCGACACGTCCCTGAAGCCCAGAACCAGTTTCTAAAACGATCTTTTAGCGTACCTACACTGTGCCCGTACACTGCGGAAATGGACGAACGGCAGTTGCGGATCCTGCGCGAGCTGGGCGAACTCGGCAGCGTCACCGCGGTCGCCGAGGCGCTGCTGGTGACGCCGTCGGCGATCTCACAGCAGCTGCGGCTGCTCCAGCGCTCCCTTCCGGTGCCGCTCACCGAGCGCCACGGGCGGCGGCTGGTGCTCACCGACGCCGGACAGGCGCTGGCGGGCGCGGCCGTCGAGGTGGAGACCGCGCTGGCCCGGGCCCGGCACACCGTGGCGGAGTTCGTCGGCCGGCCGGACGGCGAGGTGTCGGTGGCGGCGTTCCACAGCGCGGGCTCGGCCTTCTTCCCGCTCCTGCTGCGGGCCTGCGCGGGGTCCGGCGCGCCCGCACTCGGCCTCGCCGACGAGGACGTACCGCAGGAGGAGTTCCCCCGGCTGACCCGGGAGTACGACCTCGTGCTCGCGCACCGCCTCGACCACGCCCCGCCGTGGCCGCGCACGGTGACCGTGACCGGGCTGCTGCGCGAACCGCTCGACGTGGCGATGCCCGCCGGTCATCCGCTGGCCGCGAAACGGCGCGTGACCCCGCGGGACGTGGCCGACGAACCGTGGATCACCGCGCACGACGGGTTCCCCGTCCTGGCGACCGTCGAGGCGATCGCCGCCGCGGCCGGCCGCCGGGTGCGACTGGCCCACCGCATCAACGAGTTCACGGTGGTCGCCGAGGCCGTCGCCGCCGGGGGCGGCATCGCGCTGCTGCCCCGCTGGACCATGCGCCCGCACCCGGCGCTGGTCCTGCGGCCGCTGAGCGGCGTCCAGGCCAGACGCCATATCGACGCCCTGTGCCGTCCCGAGCGCACGGCCCGGGCGGCGGTCCGCACGGTCCTGACCGAACTCCGCCGCGCCGCCCGCACGATCCAGAACCGCGACACGAGGGCCGCGACCGGGGACACCCGGGACACCCGGGCCGCTCCGGGCACCCCGGAGAGCCAGGACGTCCCGGACACCTGACCGTGCCCCCGCCCGTCACGCACCACCCGATCCGCCCGCCCCCGAGGGGCACGGCAGGCTCACCGGATACCCGGTGCGACCCGCACGACCGGGGTGTCTCAGATCAGAACGGATACCACCGCACCGTCTCGTCCCCGTCCCGCAGGGACGCCACCCGGCGCCGGAACTCCTCCAGTGCCTTGGGGTTGCTCGGGGCGTGCTGGGCGACCCAGGCGCAGCTGGCGGTCTCGCGGGCGCCGCGCAGCACCGAACATCCCGCCCACTCGCGCACGTCCCAGCCGTAGGCGCCGATGAAGGAGTCGTAGGCCTCGGCCGGCAGGCCGTAGCGGTCGCGGGAGAGGGCCATCACCACCAGGTCGTGCTCGCGCAGGTCGGCGGAGAAGGTCTCCAGGTCGACCAGGACGGGCCCGTCCGGCCCGATGTGCACGTTGCGGGGCAGCGCGTCGCCGTGGATCGGTCCGGGCGGCAGCTGCGGGGTGAGCGCGGCCGCGGCCGTCGCGAAGCCGTCGCGGCGCTCGCGCAGATAGGCCGCGTCCGCCGGGTCGATCGCGGCACCGGCCAGCCGCAGCCAGCGCTCCACCCCGCCGAGCAGCTCGCGCGGCGGCAGGGCGAAGTCGGGGGCGGGCAGGGCGTGCACGACCCGTAGCAGTTCGGCCAGATCGCGGGGCTCGGCGGGTCGTACCGGATCGGGCAGCCGGTGCCACACGGTCACCGGGTGCCCCGCCACCAGGAGGGCCTCGGGTTCGGCGGCCCGCACCGCAGGGACACCCGCCTCGGCGAGCCAGGCCGCGATGGCCAGTTCGCGCCGGGCCCGGTCGAGGAGTTCGGCGTCGCGGCCCACCTTGACCACCAGGTCACCGGCGGCGAACACCGCGTTCTCGCCCAGGGCGAGCAGTGTCGCGTCCCCGGCCGGTGCCGGTGACACCCCTGCCGCGGCCAGTACCTCCCGGGCCCGTGCCTCGTCCATCGTCCGCCTCCGTGTCCGTACTAGCTGTCCCGACAGGTCGGCTCCCGCCGACCCGGTGTGCCGGATCCGGCCGGCCCGATGTGCGGGCGCACACACCGTCGGGATCCCGCCAATCGTCGGCCAGTCTCGCATCCCTACAGGTCGGGCCGTGTGCGCGGTGTCTTGACGGGACGCACCGCCTTCACGACCATGACGGGGCCCACCCGAGCCGCGCGAAGGGGCTGATGCAGTGACGTCGGTGCTGCAGGCGGGGCGCCGGCCGCGACGAGGGCCGGGCCCGGCACGGAACGAGCGGCGGCCGGCGGGCGGCCACGGCGCCTGGTTCCTGGTGCTGCCCGCGCTGATCCCGATCCTGGTGCTGAGCGTCGGACCGCTGCTGTACGGGATCCTGCTGGCGTTCACCGACGCGCAGTCGGGCCGCACCGCGCCCACGCAGTGGATCGGCGCCCTCAACTTCCGCGACCTGCTGCACGACACGCTGTTCTGGGAGTCGTTCCGGATCGGGCTGGTCTGGGCGGTCGGGGTGACCGTCCCGCAGTTCCTGCTGGCCCTCGGCCTCGCCCTGCTCCTCGACCAGGACCTGCGGCTGCGCTGGCTGGCCCGGGCCCTCGCGATCATCCCCTGGGCCATGCCCGAGGTCGTCGTCGGCGTCATGTGGCGGCTCGTCTACAACCCCGACGCGGGCATCCTCAACGAGACCCTGCGCGACCTCGGCCTGGGCGACGGCCGCGACTGGCTCAGCGGCCTGGCCACCGCCCTGCCCGCGGTGATCGTCGTCGGCGTCTGGGCGGGTCTGCCACAGACCACGGTCGCCCTGCTGGCCGGACTCCAGAACACCCCGCGGGAACTGCACGAGGCTGCGGCGGTGGACGGCGCGGGTGCCTGGCGCCGCTTCCGTACGGTCACCTGGCCGGCCCTGCGCCCGGTGGCCCTGGCGATCACCGCGCTCAACCTGATCTGGAACTTCAACTCCTTCGCCCTGGTCTATGTGCTGACCAACGGCGGCCCCGGCGGCCGCACCCGCCTGCCCATGCTCTTCGCCTACGAAGAGGCCTTCCGTTATGGCCAGTTCGGGTACGCGGCGGCGATGGGCTGTGTGATGGTCGCGGTGATCTCGGTGCTGCTGGCCGGCTTCCTCGTGGGCCGGCTGAGGGGAGACGCACGGTGATGAGGACCCGTCCGGTGGCCCGCGCCGGCCAGTACGCGGCCCTGCTGGCGTACCTCGTCTTCCTGGCCTTCCCGCTCGTCTGGCTGCTCTCCATCGCCTTCAAACCGCCGCGCGAGCTGGCCGACCTGCACCCCACCTGGATCCCGCGGCACCCCACCCTCGCCAACTTCCGACAGGCCTTCGACGAACAGCCCCTGCTGCACGCCGCGTTCAACTCGCTGCTGGCCGCGTCCGGGGCCGCGGTGATCGCCGTGTGCGTGGCGACC
Source organism: Streptomyces sp. NPDC059582 (assembly GCF_042735715.1). Lineage (NCBI taxonomy): Bacteria > Bacillati > Actinomycetota > Actinomycetes > Kitasatosporales > Streptomycetaceae > Streptomyces > Streptomyces sp. NPDC059582. Next base: position 220,280 of record NZ_JBHWCC010000002.1, on the reverse strand, counting down.
CCGATGGCGTACGTCATGGCCCGGCAGCGGGGCCGCCTCGCGCGGGCCGCGTCCGGGTGGGTCGTGGTCAGCCAGGCGTTCCCGTTCGTGCTGGTGATCATCCCGCTGTTCCTGGTGCTGAAGAACCTCCGCCTGATCGACTCGCTCGCCGGGCTGGTCATGGTGTACGTCGTCTGGGCGCTGCCGTTCGCGCTGTGGATGCTCGTCGGATACGTCCGTGCCGTGCCGGCCGAACTGGAGGAGGCGGCCGCGGTCGACGGGGCGGGACGGCTGCGGACGCTGGTGTCGGTGACCGCCCCGCTGCTCGCGCCGGGGATCGTGGCGACGGCGCTGTTCGCGTTCGTCACCGCGTGGAACGAGTTCTTCTTCGCGCTGGTCCTGCTCAAGTCCCCGGGGAAACAGACCCTGCCGGTCGTCCTCACCCACTTCATCGGCGCGGAGGGCGTCGCGGACCTCGGCCCGCTGGCCGCCGCCGCCTTCCTCGCCACCCTGCCCTCGCTGGTGGTCTTCGCGGTCGTGCAGCGGCGGATCACGGGCGGCATGCTCGCCGGGGCGGTGAAGAGCTGATGCGCGCACGCCTGCTGACCGTGGTCCTGCTGCTGCTTCTCGCGGGCTGCACCTCCGGGGGTGGTCACGACGACGGCCGGATCACGCTCCGGTTCCAGTCGCTGGCCTGGCAGCAGGAGTCGGTCGAGGCCAACAAGGAACTGGTCGCGGAGTGGAACGCGGCCCATCCGGACGTCAGCGTCGAGTACGTACAGGGCAGTTGGGACAGCGTCCACGACCAGCTCCTGACCGCCTTCGAGGGCGGCGAGGCGCCCGACGTGATCCACGACGCGTCGGACGACCTCGCGGACTTCGCCTACGGCGGCTACCTCGCCGACCTGACCGACCTGCTGTCCGCACGCCTGAAGTCCGACGTCCCGCAGCGGAGTTGGCGGACGACTACCTTCGGGGACGGGATCTACGGGGTGCCGTTCCTCCAGGAGCCGCGGGTGCTGATCGCCAACGCGGCCTGGCTGAAGCAGTCCGGAGTACGGATCCCGACCCCTGAGGATCCGTGGACCTGGACGGAGTTCAGAAGTGTCACCCGGAAGCTCGGTGACGGCGACGGCGGCAGGTACGGGGTGGCCTGGCCGCTGAAGGAGCCCGTCTCCGCCACGCTCAACCTGTCCCTCTCCGCGGGCGGGCAACTGTTCCACCGGGACGCCGACGGCAGGGTGACCGTCCGCTTCGGGGCGGCCGACGCGGTGGTGCCGAGCACGATCCACGACCAGGTCGACACCGACCACAGCGCCCCCGGTTCGACGCTGGGCAGCGGCGGCTCGGACACGCTGCCCGGGTTCTTCGGCGGCCGGTACGCGATGGTCCCGCTCGGCTTCTCCTACCGCCAGCAGATCGCGCAGCAGGCACCCGAGGGCTTCGACTGGCAGGTGCTGCCCGCCCCGGCCGGCGCCGACGGACTCGCCCAGGGCGTCAGCCCGCAGACGCTGTCCGTCGCCGAGGACAGCCCGCACAAGAAGGAGGCGGCCGCGTTCGTCGACTTCCTGCTGCGCCCGGAGAACATGGTGCGACTGGCCCTCGGCGACTGGATGCTGCCCACCGGCACCGAGGCGCTCGCGGACCCCGCCCTGCACACAGCGAAGGACGGCTGGTCCACCGGCACCGCCCTCGCCGCCCACCTCCGCCCCGCCCCCGCGCAGTCGGTGCGCGGCTACCCGGAGTGGAAGGACAAGGTCGCCACCCCCGCCTTCCAGGAGTACTACAGCGGAGCGATCGGCCTGGACGAGCTGCGCACCCGCCTGGAGCGGGACGGGAACCTCGTCCTGGCCCGCTACCAGCGCTGAGGCCGGCCACGAGCGCTGACGCCCGCTACCGGCGCTGACGAAGGGTTCCGGAGCCGAACGCACCGAACGCACGGTTCCGGCCGAACGCACCGCTCCGGCGCTGGACGCGTAGTGCCGCACTTGCCCCGCTCCCGTGCCGCACTTGCCCCGTGCCGCACTTGCCCCGCCCTCGTTCCGCACCTGCCCCGCTCCGTACCGGCCCCGCCCCCGCTCCGTGCGCATTCCAGTTGCACGAGACGTATCGTCTCGCTTACCGTCGACGGCATGACCACCCCCGCGCACATCGCCATGTTCTCCATCGCCGCCCACGGCCACGTGAACCCGAGCCTGGAGGTGATCCGTGAACTCGTCGCGCGCGGACACCGGGTCACCTACGCGGTTCCGCCCGTGTTCGCGGACAAGGTCGCCGCGACCGGCGCCGAGGTGAAGCCCTGGCACTCCACACTGCCCGGGCCCGACGACGACCCGGCCGCCTGGGGAAGCACGCTGCTCGACAACGTCGAGCCGTTCCTGGACGACGCCGTCCAGGCACTGCCCCGGCTGGCCGAGGCCTACGACGGCGACGAACCCGACCTCGTCGTGCACGACATCGCCGCCTACCCGGCCCGCGTCCTCGCGCACCGCTGGGGCGTGCCCGCGATCTCCCTCTCGCCCGCCATGGTCGCCTGGCAGGGCTACGAGGAGGAGGTCGCCGAGCCGATGTGGGCGGAGCCCCGCAAGACCGAGCGCGGACGGGCCTACTACGCCCGCTTCGGGGCCTGGTTGGAGGAGAACGGCATCACCCTGCACCCCGACGCCTTCGCCGGGCGTCCCGACCGCTCCCTCGTGCTCATCCCCAAGGCCCTCCAGCCGCACGCCGACCGGGTCGACGAGCGCGTGTACACCTTCGTGGGCGCCTGCCGTGCCGACCGGGCCGCCGAGGACGAGTGGCGGCGGCCCGCGGACGCCGGGAAGGTGGTGCTCGTGTCGCTCGGGTCGGCCTTCACCAAGCAGCCCGGCTTCTACCGGGAGTGCGTACGGGCCTTCGGCGACCTGCCCGGCTGGCACCTCGTGCTCCAGATCGGCAGGCATGTCGACCCGGCCGAGCTGGGCGACATACCGGCAGGCGTCGACGTACGGTCCTGGGTCCCGCAGCCCGCCATCCTGGAACAGGCCGACCTGTTCGTCACGCACGCGGGCGCGGGCGGCAGCCAGGAGGGACTGGCCACCGCCACGCCGATGATCGCCGTACCCCAGGCCGCCGACCAGTTCGGCAACGCGGAGCTGCTCCAGGCCCTCGGTGTCGCCCGGCGCCTGTCGACCGAGGAGGCCACCGCCGAGAACCTGCGCGCCACCGCCCTGTCCCTGGTCGACAACCCGGAGGTGGCCCGTCGGCTGAAGGACGTCCAGGCCGGGATGGCTCAGGAGGGCGGCACACGACGGGCGGCCGATCTCATCGAGGCCGAACTCCCCGCGCGGCGCGCATGAGTGAGGGCCCGTCGGTTCCCCCGGGATACCAACGGGCCCTCGGTCGGGGGCGTCAGACCTTCAGCGGCTCACCCTCGTCCCGCACCGGGGCGGCGGCCACGGCCTCCGTCGACTCGTCGTGCGTGAGGTCCGGCATCCGGTCGAGCCACTTCGGCAGGTACCAGTTGCGCTCGCCGAGCAGCGCCATCACCGCCGGGAGCAGCACACCCCGGATGACCGTCGCGTCGATGAGCACCGCGGCCGCGAGGCCGACGCCCATCTGCTTCATGGACTGCATGGACAGCGTTCCGAAGATCGCGAACACGGCGACCATGATGACGGCGGCACTGGTCACGACACCGGCCGTGGTGACCACACCGTGCTGGATCGCGTCCTTCGTCGTACGGCCGCGCAGCCGGGCCTCGCGGATCCGCGAGACCACGAACACGTGGTAGTCCATCGACAGGCCGAACAGGATGACGAAGAGGAACAGCGGCAGCCAGGTGACGATGGCTCCGACGCCCTCCGCGCCCACCAGCGAGGCGCCCCAGCCGTGCTGGAAGACGGCCACGAGGACGCCGTACGCCGCGCCCACCGAGAGCAGGTTCAGCGCGATCGACGTGATCGCGACGGTCAGCGAGCGGAACGACAGCAGCATCAGCAGGAAGGCGAAGACCACGACGAACGCGAAGACCGGGACGACCGAGCCGACCAACTGGTCGTTGAAGTCGTGGTTGCCCGCGACCTGTCCGGTGACCGGCGCCTGCACACCGGCGACCTTGCCGAGCGTGGCGGGCCGTACCTCGTCGCGCAGCTTCTCCAGGCTCGCGCTCGCCTTGTCCTGGTCGGAGCCGCCGACCAGCGGGACGTAGACGAAGGCGACGTTCTGCGCGTCGTGCAGCTTGATCTCGACCGGGCCGCGTGAGGCGCCCGAGCTGATCGCCCGCTCCTTGAACTGGGCGAGCGCGCTCTTCACCTCGGGAGCGTTGATGTCCCGCGCCTTGACGACGACCTCGGCCGGCTCGGAGCCGCCGGGGAAGGCGTCGTTGAGGCGGTCGTAGGTCTGCACGATGGACAGCGAGTCGCCGAACTCCTGGTCCAGGGTGAGGTTCTGGGTCTTCATGCCGACCGCGGGAGCCGCGATCGCCAGCAGGGCGCCGGTCGCGACGACGACGGAGACGACGGGCTTGGCCAGTACGCCCTTGAGGACCGCGGTCCAGAACCGGCTGTCTCCGCTGCCGCCCCGCCGACGTCGGCCCAGGAACGGGATCCTGCCCTTCTCGACCCGCCCGCCCAGCAGCGACAGCAGCGCGGGCAGCACGGTCACCGAACCGACCATGGCGACCGCCACGACCATCAGCGAGGCCAGACCCATCGCCTCGAACTCGGCGAGCCCGGTGAAGAGCATGCCGGCCATCGCCACGCACACCGTGACGCCGGAGACCACGATCGCCCGGCCGCTGGTCGCGGCGGCGATCCGCAGGGCCGTCTGCGCGTCCCGGCCGGCCTCGCGCTCCTCGCGCTCCCGGCGCAGGTAGAACAGGCAGTAGTCGACGCCGACGGCCAGACCGACCAGCAGCATCACGGAGTTGGCGGTGTCGCTCATCGGCATCACATGGCTGACGACGCCCATCAGGCCCATCGTCGCCATGATCGCGGTGATCGCCAGGGCCACCGGCAGCAGCGCGGCCACCAGCGCACCGAAGGCGATGAGCAGAATGCCGAGGGCCACCGGCACCGCGGAGAGCTCGGCCTTCTGGAAGTCGTCCCCGAACGCGTCGTCGAACGTCTTCATCATGCTGGCGCTGCCGATCTCCTCGACCCGCAGCGACGCGTGCTTCTTGCCGACGTCCTCGACGGCCTTCAGGACGGGCTCCACCCGCGTCCCGGCGGTCTCGGAGTCGCCGCGCATGTCGAACTGCACCAGCGCGCTGCGCCCGTCCTTCGAGATCGTCCGCGTGTCGTACGGCGAGGTCACGTCCGTGACGCGGCCGGTGGCCTCCACCGCCGCCACGACATCGGCGACCGCCGCCCGGAACTCGGTGTCCGTGGCCTTGACGCCGGCGTCCTTGCCCTGGATCAGGACCGTCTCGCCGGCCGGCTTCTCGATCCCCGCGTCCTCGATGATCCTGGCGGCGGTGTGCGTCTCGCCCTTGAGCTGGTCGCTCTCGTTGACGTCGACGCGGCCCGCGGCCGAGCCGAGCCCCATCGCCAGGACGACGAACAGCACCCAGATCCCGACGGCCGCCCATCGGTGCCGGGCGCTCCAGCCCCCGGCCCGGGCGGCGAGACCCCGCACCCGTACATCTCCGTTCCCCATGACGGGCCTGCCCCCTCGTCTGCGGTGACAGCCCCTGCCGCCACCTTTCGTTTCGAAGGTATGGGGCGGATAAAGGCATCTCGTCGTACTGCCCGGTGACGTGCGGCGGGCCCGGCTCATCCCCTCGGACCGCGCCGTCTCCGCACTGGGGACGACGACGGCCCCTTACACGCATCCGGGCCCGTCGGGGACGTGGATCAGGGGTGTGAGGTTGTGCCGCATGCTGACCAGTGAGTAACTTACGTTGCCCGGCCCGGGACCGGCCGGGTCCGAGCGGTCGTCGTGCCGACCCCCACGGGGCACGACGACCGCTCTAGGCTGTGCGGATGACGACGTACGCGGCACTGCTGCGCGGTATCAACGTGGGCGGCAGCAAGAAGGTCCCGATGGCGGACCTCCGCACCCTGATGACGGGCCTCGGGTACGACGGTGTGCGCACCCATCTCCAGAGCGGCCAGGCCGTGTTCACCTCCGGCGACGGCGACGAGGAATCCCTCGCGGCCGAGCTCGCGGGGGCGATCGAGCGGCACTTCGGCTTCCCGGTCGGCGTCATCGTGCGCGACCACGCCTACCTGAAGGCGGTCGCCGACGCCTGTCCGTTCCCGGCCGCCGAACTCCAGGCCAAGCAGCTGCACATCACGTACTTCTCCGAGCCCGTCGACGCGGCCCGTTTTGCCGGGGTCGAGCCGGCCGCGTACCTGCCGGAGGAGTTCCGCCTGGGTGACCGCGCCCTGTACCTGTACGCCCCGGACGGCCTGGGCCGCTCCAAGCTCGCCGAGCAGTTGTCCAGGCCGCGGCTCACCAAGGGCCTGACCGCCACCACGCGCAACTGGAACACCGTCGTCAAGCTGGTGGAGCTGACGGGCTGAGCGCCCGCGGGCCGGTGGCCGCCCGTTGCCCCCGGGACAAGGTCGACTCCGAGCGCCCGGACCCCCGCCCGTGCGAGGCTCCTTCCGTGCGCGACAGCCTCCTCGAACACCACGCCCCGCGCGGGCAGTTGCCGCAGGAGCTGGTCGCCCGTGTGCGAGCGGGCGCCGGCGGCCGGAACCCGCGGCAGGGCGCCACGTGGAGCGCTGAACCGGAACCGGGAAGAAACACCGGCCCGTCACGCGCGTGCGGCCCCGGGAATTCCCGGGGCCGCACGGTCATCACCTCACGTCGATGGAATCGAGGTGGGAAGTGGTCCAGGGGTTGCTGGAATTCCCGAAGAAGTTGTACCGGTAGTCACCGTCCGCGGTGGCCCTCACGGTCGTCCGCAGATTTCCCTTGCGGTCGGTCGTGACCGTCTTGAGCGTGGCGAAGGTGTCGGTCCCCTTCTTGCGGAACTGCAACTTCACCGGCTGTCCCGTGTAGGGGACGCTCCGTCCGTCGGTCCAACTGGCGTGCGTCAGGCGTCCGGTGACGGTGAGGGTCCTGCCCTTCTTCACCGGCTCGGGAGCGGCGTCGACGGTCAGCTGCGCGGAGCGCTGCACCCGGGCGGTGCTGAACGCCTCGCGCAGGATGTGGTCGCCGTCGTTGGCGACGGCCGCCGTCCACACCTTCCAGGTCCCGGCGAGGGAGTTGGAGAGGTCGGTCCTCGCGTCGACCACGATCTTGACCTCGCAGGTCGACATCGTGGCGGTGACCTTGGTGCAGTTGCCGACCTGCCCCCCGCCCAGGTTCGGCAGGAGCATGCCGTCGGCGTGGCGGAGGTCGGGCCCGTGCCACAGAGCGGCGTAGGCGTCCTGGATGCCGGAGTCGTCGGTGGCGGTCACGGAGATGGTGAACGTCTTCTTCTGGGTGGCGGCGACCACGACGTTGTTGGCACCGCCGACGCTGATGCCGTAGATCTTCGTGTCGCCCCGCGACTCGTCTCCCGAGGCGGCGGCGAACGCCGTGGTCTTCGAGGCGGAGACGCCCGGCTTCGGCTCGGCCTGGGCGGCCGGCACGGCGAGCGCGGAAAGGGCCAGCGCGGCGGTCACGATGCCGACGGAGGCGGATATGCGCATGTATTTCCCCACGTTGGAGCAGGGCCGGAACTCCCTTTTTCGAGACCCGGGTCCCTGTCGTGTTTCTGTAGTCGATCGACTCGACAGACGAGACAGGGGGAGGAAGCCAACGGTTGCCCGAAGATACGACATTTTTCCGGAGGGGAATCTTCTATTTCTTGGCGCCCTCCGCGCCTGAACCACAGGTGAACGAGGACCGGTCACCGAGGAAAGGCCGGCACGGCCAGGGGCAGGTCGGCGGTCACCGTCCCGCCCTCCGGTGTCGCCCGCAGGGTGAGCGTGCCGCCGATCTGTTCCACGCGCTCGTACATAGAACGGATCCCCACGCCGTGCGGCCACGGCCCGCGGTGGCAGCCGGTGTCCGTCACCGTCACCCGCAGACACGCCGTCCCCGTCAACTCCAGGGTGAGAGTGGCGCTGTCGGCGCCCGAGTGCCGGGCGACGTTGGTCACCGCCTCCACCGCGACCCGGTACGCGGCGACCTCGACCGCCGCGGGCAGCGGGGGCAGCTCCGGGGCGGTGACCGCCACGCGCAGCGGACGGCCGCCGGGTCCGCGCAACGGCGCGATGCGCTGGCGTACGGCGTCGACGAGGCCCAGTTCGTCGAGGGCTCCGGGGCGCAGACCGTAGACGATCCGGCGGATCTCGGTGATCGCGTCGCCGACGTCGGAGCGCAGCCCGCGCAGCATCTCCACGGCACGCTCCGGGTCCCGGGCGACCAGATTGACGGCCGCGTCGGCGGTGTAGGCGATGCCGGTGAGGGTCGGACCGAGACCGTCGTGCAGATCGCGGCGCATCCGGCGGCGCTCCTCCTCCAGCACGGTCACCAACCGGCCGCGGGAAACGCGCAGTTGCTCACTCAGCCGGGCCGCGTGCAGCGCCTGGGCCAGTGGCGCCGCCACCAGCTCCACCACCGCGGCCGCGGCCCGCGGCAGCCGCAGATGCCCGGGCGGCAGCCAGACCACCAGGTCGCCGACGTGCTCGCCGCCGGCCCGCAGCGCCGTGAGCGTGGTGTGGCCGTCGTCCGCGCTTCCCACGGCCCCCGCCGTGGCGATCGTCGAGCCGTCCTGCTGCAGGGCGATGCCCGGCACGCCGAGCGTGGCACGCAGGGTGTGCAGCCACAGTGGCGGCGGCGCCCCGGCGGTGAGGTCCGTACCCAGCCGGGTCAGCGTCTCGACCGGGTCGGCCGATCTGCCGAACAGCATCTCGTCCATGCTCGCCTCGATCCGTAGCCGTACCGGCTGGTACCCGGCCGCGATCACGGCCGCCAGCAGCGCCGGTGTCCCCTTGCCCGGTCGGGAGCCCAGCGCCAGTTCCCACACCGCCGCGACCCCCTCGTACACCGAGGCGCTCAGCGCGAGCATCACGATGAGGACGGCGGCACCGCGCATCACCGCACGCACGTCGGCCCGGCGCGGCGCGACCAGCGCCACCGTGATCGACAGCGGCAGGATCAGCGACAGCGCACCCGTCGCGACGACCGTGGTGACGGGCCCCATCGGCAGGGAGTTCTCCGCCGCGAAGAGCAGCATCCCGCCCAGGATCGACGCGGCGCCGCCGAGCACCACCCACAGCACGCGCCGCCGGTCGTCGCCCGAGGTCACCTCGAACAGCACCCAGATCCCCGCGCACACCGCGGTCCCGGCGGCGATGCCCGTCGTGACCAGAGCGGCCGGCTCGCCCCACACCGCCGCCGCCGCGCAGCCCGCCCCGGTGCCGACGACGGCTCCGTCCGCCCAGCGCAGCAGCCGAGAGGACGGTCGTACCTCGACCACCCGCAGGGCGGCCAGCGGCACCGTGACCGTCGAGGCGACCATGGCCGGCACCACGGCGAACCCCGGGGCCCCGGCGGCGAGGACGAGCGGCGCGCCCAGCAGCGCCACGGCGGACCCCGCCAGCAGCCGGGCGGCGGCGCGGCCCCCGCCGTGGGCGGCCACCGTGCCGGACGACACCGCGAGACCGCAGCCGAGCAGCACCGCCCAGATCACCCACCGGCCGGACGACGAAGGCGGCGCGAACCACAGGGACGCGATCGCCGTCGCGGCGAGCAGTACGAGACCGCTCCAGGGGACGAGCCGACGGCGGCGCGGGCTCATGTGCCGTCGCCCGGCACGGCATCGCCGCCCAGACCCTGCCGCCGGGCCAGGATCACGGCCTCGGTCCGGCCGTTCACCCGCAGCTTGGTGAAGATGGCGGACAGGTGGTTCGCCACGGTCTTGGCGGCCAGGGCCAGTTCGGCGGCGACCCTGCCGTTGCTGTGGCCTCGGGCGACGAGATCCAGCACCTCGCGCTCTCGGACGGTCAACTCCGGGAAGGGGAGGAGGGGTTCGGGTGCCGGGTCCAGCCGCCCGAGCAGCCGGGCCGCGACACCGGGGCCCATCACGAACTGGCCCGCCGCCACCGAACGCAGACTGGTGAGGATCTCCTCCTGCTCCGCCCCCTTGAGCAGATAGCCGCGGGCCCCGGCCCGCATCGCGGACACCACCGTCGCGTCGTCCTCGAACATCGTCACCACGAGCACCGCCACGCCGGGCAGCAGCGCGGCCAGCCGCCGGGTCGCCTCGACCCCGTCCATCGCCGGCATCTGGATGTCCATGACGACGACGTCGGGGCGGCTCAACTGTGCCTCACGCAGGGCCTCTTCACCGTTGCCCGCCTCCGCCACCACCTCCACGCCGGCCAGCGAGGCCAACAGGGCGCTCATGCCGCGCCGTACGACGGGATGGTCGTCGGCGACGAGGACCCGGATCGGGCGGGCAGCGGGGGACGTCATGTCCCGATGATGGCCGAGAAGCGTCCGTGCGGGGAGGGCGCCGATTCCCCCACGGCCCGGGAACTCCTCCCGGGCGAACGGGACGATGAGGTGATGCGCGGTGCGGGGTCCTTCCCCGATGCTCGGTTCACCGGGTCGCCATGGCGGCGGCCCCGAGGCCCGTACGGGGGGAACCGACATGAGTGGGACGGAGGCGGTGGGCGCGCTCACCCGCAAGAACAGGGTGGGCCTGGTGCTCGCCGGGCTGCTGGGGCTCCTCGACACGACGAACTTCCTCAGCATCCCGGCGGACGACTCGGGCGGCGACGGGCCGCCGTCGGGCGTGCTGTTCGCCGACGGCATCCTCGGCCTGATCACGGTGGTCGCCGTCGTCTACACCTGGCCCACCGCCGACCGCACCGGTTCGCGCGTCGTCGCGGGCTCCCGGATCATCTCGGCGATCACCTCCCTCCCCGCGCTGTTCGTCAGCGGGGTCCCGGCGTGGGTGGTGGCCGCGGTCGCGCTCTCCGTGATCGTCACCGTGTTCGTCACGGCCCTGGTCCTGTCCCGCCCGGCACCGACACCCGACCTGTCGACACCGTGAGGGCGACGAGTGAGGTGTGATGCGGGGAGGGGGTGACGTCACGACGCCGCGGGGACGGCGACGTGACCGCGGCTCGACTCCGGTATCCGGGGCCACGGGGGAGTGGCGGACACCGGAGCCGAGCCACGCCGTACGGAGAGGGACTTCGGTTCTGGAGCCGGCTTGCCCGTCGATGCCGGGCGGAGAGGGGCTTCGGTTCTGGAGCCGGCTTGCCCGTCGATGCCGGGCGGAGAGGGGCTTCGGTTCTGGAGCCGGCTTGCCCGTCGGCGCCGTAGGCAGAGGGACTTCGGTCCTGAAGCCGACCTCCCCGCCGATGCCGGGTGGACAGCGGCTTCGGTCCTGGAGCCGACTTCCCCGCCCACCCCGCCGGACAGGCACTCCGCTCCCCCCGGAGCCGTCGTTCCGCGCCGGGCAGGCGCTACGCCCCCATGGCCGCCAATGCCGGCGTACGTGCCGCGTCGTACCGTTCCAGCAGGACCCGCGCCACCTCCGGAGCCGGGCCGAGCGCCTCGGCCAGGACGTCCGCGTCCGCCGCGCCCCGCGCGATGCGGTCCGGCAGGAAACCGGGGGCCAGGACGTAGGGGGCGACGGCCACCCGCTCGCACCCCAGCGCCCGCAGCTCCCGAACCGCGTCCTCGGTGCGCGGAAGGGCCGCGGAGGCGAACGCGGGCCGCACGGCGCGCCAACCGGTGCGCCGCCACTCCCGCGCGATGTCCGCGATCACCGCGATCGCCTCCGGGTCGGTGGACCCCGCCGAGGCCAGGACCACCCCGGTCGAGGACTTGTCGGCGGGCGTCAGCCCCGCCTCGTACAGGCGGCGTTCCAGCGCGGAGAGCAGCAGCGGCGACGGGCCGAGCACCTCCGCCTGCCGGATCCGCAGCCGCGTCGGCGCCTCCCGCAGGACCGCCGGGATGTCCGCCTTCGCGTGGAACGCGCGGGTCAGCAGCAGCGGGAGGGCGACGACATCCCGTACGCCCTCCGCCGCCAGCGACTCCAACACGCCCCGCACGGAAGGGATGTTGAAGTCCAGGAAGCCGGTCTCCACACGCAGCCCCGGCCGCAGCGACCGTACCCGCCGGACGAGGGCGTGCACGGTCGCCGCATGCCGAGGATCGCGGCTGCCGTGGGCGATGACCACGAGAACGGGGCGGGGGACCGGACGGCGCATGGGGCGACTCAGCTCTTCACCAGCAGACCACGGCTGCGCAGCACCCACCGCTCCAGCGGGCTGAAGATCAGCAGGTCGATGGCGATACCGACGAACAGGATGAGCAGGATGGCCTCGAACACCATGGCCATGTCGCCGTTGGTGCGGGCGTTCTCCAACAGCTGGCCCAGACCGACGCCCAGGTCGGGGAAGACCGCGATGATCTCCGCCGCCATCAGCGAGCGCCACGAGAACGCCCAGCCCTGCTTCATGCCGGCCACATAGCCCGGCAGCGCGGCAGGCAGGGTGACGTGCCAGATCCCCTTCAGACCGGTCGCGCCCATCGTGCGGCCCGCGCGCAGGAACAGCGGCGGTACCTGGTCGACACCGGACACCAGACCGTTGGCGATGGAAGGGACCGCGCCGAGCAGGATCACCGCGTACATCATCGAGTTGTTCAGACCCAGCCAGATCACGGCCGGCGGCACCCACGCCACCGACGGCAGCGACTGGAGCCCGGACAGGATGGGTCCGATGGCCGCGCGGACGAACTTCACGCGCGCCACCAGCAGCCCCAGCGGGGTGCCGATGAGCAGCGCGAAGCAGAACCCCAGCAGACCGCGGGAGACGCTGGTCCAGATGTAGTCGAGCAGGTTGCCCTGGAGCCAGGCGTCCTGGACCGTCCGCCAGACCGCGGCCGGAGAGGGCAGCTTGGTGGGATCGTCGACGATCTTCAGGGTGATCAGACCCTGCCAGACCACCAGGACCACGAGGACCGCGGTGATCGGCGGCACGATCTTGTCGACGAAGGTCCGCCGCAACGACGTACGCCCGGTGGCCGTGGCCTCCAGCGCGTCCAGACCCGCCCCGATGCCGGGCAGGTCGGCAGGCTCCGCCGTCTTCGTGTCAGTGCTGGCCATGGCGGCGGATCTCCCCACGCAGGACTTCGGTGATCTCGACGGACAGTTCCGCCACGGGGGCGTCCTCGATGCGGCGCGGCTGCGGAATGTCGACCGTCCACTCGCGGGCCACCCGGCCCGGACGGGAGGACAGCAGGACCACGCGCTGCGCGAGCCGCACCGCCTCCCGCACGTTGTGCGTGACGAACAGGACGGAGACCCCGGTCTCCGCCCAGATGCGGGTCAGCTCGTCGTGCAGCACGTCCCGCGTGATCGCGTCCAGCGCCGCGAACGGCTCGTCCATCAGCAGCAGGCTGCTCTCCTGCGCCAGCGCGCGGGCCAGCGCCACCCGCTGCCGCATCCCGCCCGACAGCTCGTGCACCCGCTTGCCGTACGCGCCCTGCAGCCGGACCAGTTCGAGCAGCTCCTCGGCCTTGCCGCGCCGCTCGGGCTTCGCCACGCCCCTCATCTTCAGGGCGAGTTCGATGTTCTTGCCCGCGCTGAGCCACGGGAAGAGCGCGTGCTCCTGGAACATCAGGGCCGGGCGGCCGTCCGTCGTGATGGCGCCGACGGTGGGCCGGTCCAGGCCCGCCACCAGGTTCAGCAGCGTGGACTTGCCGCAGCCCGAGGCACCCAGGAGGGTGACGAACTCGCCCGGCGCGACATCGAGGCTGATGTCGTCCAGGACGAGCTGCTGCCCGCCCGGTACCGCGAAGGACTTCGAGACGTGCTCGAGGCGTGCCGCCTGTCCGACGGTCGCGTCGGCCTTGGCGAGGGTCGTGGCCATGGTCGTCACCTCCTGGGTACTCATCGTGGGCGGGTGTCAGCCGACGCCGAGACCGGCGTCGTCGACCGCGCTGCCACCCTGGGCCTTGAGGACCTTGTTGAGCAGAGTGAGGTCGTAGATGCCCGCGAGGTCGGGCTTCTCCAGCAGACCGGCCTTGACCGCGTGGTCCGCCTCGGTGCCGAGCGTGGCGGCGAGCGGGTCGTCGGTGAACTGGATCGAGGTCCACGCCGGGTCCAGGACCGCGGCCGGCAGTGCCTTGCCCGAGTCCGCCTCCAGCTGCTTGTTCGCCGCTGCCTTCGCCTTGTCCGGGTTGGCGTTGATCCACTTGTTGGCCTCGACGGAGCCCGTCAGCACGGCTTCGACGACCTTCGGGTGCTCCTTGAGGAACTTCTGCGACACGATGATGTTCGTGATCACGAACTTCTTGTCGGGCCACAGCGTGGCCTCGTCGAGGATCGCCTTGCCGCCCTCGGCGACCAGCTTCGAGGCCGTCGGCTCCGGCACCCACGCACCGTCGATGGAACCGGCCTTGAACGCGTCCGGGGTCACCTTGTTGTCGCTGCGGACGACCGTGACGTCACCCTTGCCGCTCTGCGCGTCGACCTTCCAGCCCTGCTCGGCGATCCAGTTGAGGAACGCCACGTCCTGGGTGTTGCCGAGCTGCGGAGTCGCTATTTTTTTGCCCTTGATGTCCTTGAGGGACTTGATCTTGTCCGGGTCGACGACCAGCTTCACCCCGCCGGACGCCGAACCGCCGACGATGCGCAGGCTCTTGCCGGCGGACTTGGTGTAACCGTTGATCGCCGGAGAGGGGCCGATCCAGCCGATGTCGATGGAACCGGCGTTGAGCGCCTCGATCTCGGACGGACCGGCGTTGAAGGTGGCGTACGAGGCCTTGGTGGCGCCGAGCTCCTTCTGGAAGATGCCCTGCTGGCGGCCGACCAGCGCGGTCGCGTGCGTCAGGTTGCCGAAGTAGCCGATCTTCACGGAGTCCAGGCCGTCGATCTTCTGCGACCCGGCGGCGACCTTCTCGTTCGCGTTCGTGTCCTTGGCGTCGGATCCGTAACCGCAGGCGGCGAGGGTCAGCAGGGGCAGCGCGGCGATGACCGCGAAGGCGGAGCGAAGAACTGATGTGGCAGGCACGGGAGGCTTTCCTCTCGTTGGCCCGGCGGTCACGTCTCTCAGGTCGTGGCCGGGAGTTCGGCGGACGGTCTTCGTCGTTTCCGAGACGGCGGGTGGGGGGACAGGGCGCGCAGGCGGTGCGCGTACGTCATCGCGCACATCGCGCGACTCCGCCCTGCCCGCTGCCGAGGGCGCCGCTGCCGACGCGGCCGCCCTCCTTCGCGAACGTCGAGTAGAAGTCGTTGGTCCGCATGCTCAGAAGTCCCAGCCTTCGTCGTCGGACTCGTCCTTGACGGGGTCCGGCGCGGCGAAGGACTCGCCGACCATGCCCGCGGTGAGCGTGGTGCCGTCGCTAGGGTCGATCAGGATGAACGAGCCGGTGCGGCGCGAGTCGGCGTAGGAGTCGACCGGCAGCGCCTCGGCGGTGCGGATCTTCACCCGGCCGATGTCGTTGGCGACGAGCTGTCCCGGGTGCGGGTGCAGGGACAGGTCGTCCAGCGTGAGGCGGGACGGGATGTCCTTGACGATCGCCTTGACCGTACGGGTGCCGTGCTTGAGCAGCACGCGGTGCCCGACGGACAGCGGCTGGTCGGCCACATGACAGACGGTCGCCTCGATGTCCTGCGTGGTGGGCGGCGCGTCCTTGCTGGGCACGATCAGGTCGCCGCGCGAGACGTCGATGTCGTCCTCCAGCAGGAGGGTCACCGACTGCGTCGTCCACGCCAGGTCCACCGGCGCACCGAGCAGGTCGATGCCGGAGATCCTCGTCGAACGGCCGGACGGCAGCACCGTCACCGACTCGCCGACCCGGAACGTACCGGCCGCGATCTGGCCCGCGTAACCCCGGTAGTCCGGGTGTTCGGCGGTCTGCGGCCGGATCACGTACTGCACGGGAAGGCGGGCGTGGCAGTGCGCCAGGTCGTGGCTGACCGGCACCGTCTCCAGGTGCTCCAGCACCGTCGGACCGCCGTACCAGTCCATGTTCGCGGACGGCTCGACCACGTTGTCCCCGGCGAGCGCCGAGATCGGGATCGCGGTGACCTCGGGGACGCCCAGCTCGGTCGCGTACGCCGTGAACTCCTCGGCGATCGCGGCGAACACGGACTCCTGGTACTCGACGAGGTCCATCTTGTTGACGGCGAGGACGGCGTGGGGCACGCGCAGCAGTGCGGCGATCGCGGCGTGGCGGCGGGTCTGTTCGACGACGCCGTTGCGGGCGTCGACGAGGATCACCGTCAGTTCGGCGGTGGAGGCGCCGGTCACCATGTTGCGGGTGTACTGCACGTGGCCGGGGGTGTCGGCGAGGATGAAGCGGCGTCGGGGTGTGGCGAAGTAGCGGTAGGCGACGTCGATGGTGATGCCCTGTTCGCGTTCGGCGCGCAGACCGTCGGTGAGGAGGGCGAGGTCGGGTGTGTCCTGTCCGCGGCTGGCCGAGGCGCGTTCGACGGCTTCGAGCTGGTCGGTGAGGACCGACTTCGAGTCGTGCAGCAGGCGTCCGACCAGGGTGGACTTGCCGTCGTCGACGGAGCCCGCGGTGGCGAAGCGCAGGAGGGTGGTGGCCGGGAGTGCCTCGGTCGTGGTGGCGCTCATGTCTAGAAGTACCCCTCGCGCTTGCGGTCTTCCATCGCGGCTTCGGACATCTTGTCGTCGGCGCGGGTGGCGCCGCGTTCGGTGAGCCGGGAGGCGGTGATCTCGGTGATGACCTGTTGCAGGGTCGCCGCGTCGGAGTCGACGGCGCCGGTGCAGGACATGTCGCCGACGGTGCGGTAGCGGACCTGCCGCTTCTCGACGTGTTCGCCGGCCTTGGGGCCGCCCCACTCGCCGGCGGTGAGCCACATGCCGTCGCGTCGGAACACTTCGCGTTCGTGGGCGAAGTAGATCGGGGGGAGTTCGATGTGTTCGCGGGCGATGTACTGCCAGACGTCGAGTTCGGTCCAGTTGGAGAGGGGGAAGACGCGGACGTGTTCGCCGGGTGCGTGGCGGCCGTTGTAGAGGTTCCAGAGTTCGGGGCGCTGGCGGCGGGGGTTCCATTGGGAGAAGGCGTCGCGCAGGGAGAAGACCCGTTCCTTGGCGCGGGCCTTTTCCTCGTCGCGGCGTCCGCCGCCGAAGACGGCGTCGAATTTCTCGGTCTGGATCTTTTCGGTGAGCGGGAGGGTCTGGAGGGGGTTGCGGGTGCCGTCGGGGCGTTCTTTGAGGGTGCCCCGGTCGATGTAGTCCTGGACGGACGCGATGTGCAGGCGGAGTTGGTGATTCTGGACGGTGCGGTCGCGGTAGTCGAGGACCTCGGGGAAGTTGTGTCCGGTGTCGACGTGGAGGAGGGAGAAGGGGACGGCGGCGGGGGCAAAGGCCTTGACGGCCAGGTGGAGCATGACGATGGAGTCCTTGCCGCCGGAGAAGAGGATCACCGGTCGTTCGAACTCGCCCGCCACCTCGCGGAAGATGTGCACCGCCTCGGACTCCAGCGCATCCAGGTGGCTGAGGGTGTACGGGCCGGCCGTGCCCTCTTGGCCCCCCCTGACCTCGGCTGCGGTCGTCATGCCAGTCCCCTCTCGCTGAGCAGCGCGTACAGCGACGCCGCGGACTCCTGCACGGTCTGGTTCTGGGACTCGATCCGCAGATCGGGTGACTCGGGCGCCTCGTACGGGTCGTCGACCCCGGTGAGCCCCGTGAGCTCGCCCGCGGCCTGCTTGGCGTACAGGCCCTTCACATCGCGTACCGAGCACACCTCGACGGGGGTCGCGACATGCACTTCGAGGTACGCGGCCCCGCTCTCCTGGTGCCGCCTGCGCACCGCGTCCCGGCTGTCCGCGTACGGCGCGATCACCGGCACCAGGGCCTTGACGCCGTTACGGGCGAGCAACTCGGCCAGGAAGCCGATGCGCTGCACGTTGGTGTGCCGGTCCTCGCGGCTGAAGCCGAGGCCCGCCGAGATGAACTCGCGGACCTCGTCGCCGTCGAGCACCTCGACGCGGTGGCCGTCCTCGCGCAGCCGGCCGGCCAGCTCGTACGCGATGGTGGTCTTGCCGGCGCTCGGCAGACCCGTGAGCCAGACGGTGGCTCCGGTCGTCACGTGTGTCTCCTGAATCTGTGTCATGGGGGTCAGCCGTGCAGCCCGCACTCGGTCTTGGCGCGTCCGGCCCAGCGTCCGGCGCGTGCGTCCTCGCCCTCCAGGACGCGACGGGTGCAGGGGGCGCAGCCGACGGAGGCGTAGCCGTCCGTCAGCAGCGGGTTGGTCAGTACGCCGTGTTCGGCGACGTACGCGTCGACGTCGTCCTGGGTCCAGCGGGCGATGGGCGAGATCTTGACCTTCCGCCGCTTCTCGTCCCAGCCGACGACCGGGGTGTTCGCCCGGGTCGGCGACTCGTCACGGCGCAGGCCGGTCGCCCAGGCCTGGTAGTCCTTCAGCCCCGCTTCCAGGGGCTGGACCTTGCGGAGCTTGCAGCACAGGTCGGGGTCGCGGTCGTGCAGCCGGGGACCGTGCTCGGCGTCCTGCTCGGCGACCGTCCGCCGCGGGGTGAGGGTGATGACATTGACGTCCATCACGGCCTCGACCGCGTCGCGGGTGCCGATGGTCTCCGGGAAGTGGTAGCCCGTGTCGAGGAACACGACGCCCACGCCCTTGCGGGCGCGGGACGCGAGGTGCGCGACCACCGCGTCCTCCATGGAGGAGGTCACGCAGAAGCGGCTGCCGAACGTGTCGACCGCCCACCGGAGGATCTCCAGCGCGGAGGCGTCCTCCAGGTCGCGGCCCGCCCGCTCGGCGAGGGCCTTGAGGTCTTCGGTCGTGCGGTCTTCCTGAGCGGTCGTCATATCTGCTCGTCCCCTCCGGCGTTGGAGTCCCGAAGTCCGCGGGCCAGCAGCCCGAGGAACTTCAGCTGGAATGCGCGGTTGCACGCCCCGCATTCCCAGGCGCCGTGCCCCTGCTCGCTCGGCCGCAGGTCCTCGTCGCCGCAGTAGGGGCAGTAGAAGGGGGCCGCGCGCTCGCTCATGAGGCCTCCTCCGTTTCGCTCGCCGCGGTCACGACAGCGACTCCTCGCCGGCGCGGGCGGCCCAGGTCGCGAACCGCTCGCCCTCCTCGCGTTCGGCCTGGAACCGCTTGAGCACACGCTCCACGTAGTCCGGCAGCTCCGCCGAAGTGACCTTCAGGCCACGGACCTTGCGGCCGAACCCGGCCTCCAGGCCCAGCGCGCCGCCCAGGTGCACCTGGAAGCCCTCCACCTGCTCGCCGTCGGCGTCCACGACGAGCTGCCCCTTGAGACCGATGTCCGCCACCTGGATACGGGCGCAGGCGTTCGGGCAGCCGTTGATGTTGATGGTGATCGGCTCGTCGAACTCGGGCATACGGCGCTCCAGTTCGTCGATGAGCGAGGCGCCGCGGGCCTTGGTCTCGACGATGGCGAGCTTGCAGTACTCGATGCCCGTGCAGGCCATGGTGCCGCGCCGGAACGGGGTGGGCCGGGCGGTCAGGTCCAGCGCCTCCAGGGCCTCGACCAGCGAGTCGACCTGCGCCTGCTCGACGTCGAGGACGACCATCTTCTGCTCGACGGTGGTGCGGACCCGGCCCGAGCCGTGCGCCTCGGCGACCTCGGCGATCTTCGTCAGGGTCGTACCGTCCACGCGGCCGACACGCGGCGCGAAACCGACGTAGAAACGGCCGTCCTTCTGGCGGTGCACGCCGACGTGGTCGCGCCAGCGGGCGACCGGCTGGTCGGGGGCGGGACCGTCGACGAGCTTGCGCTCCAGGTACTCGTCCTCCAGCACCTGGCGGAACTTCTCCGCGCCCCAGTCCGCGAGCAGGAACTTCAGCCGGGCCCGGGTGCGCAGCCGCCGGTAGCCGTAGTCGCGGAAGATCGAGATGACGCCCTCGTAGACGTCCGGGACCTCGTCCAGCGGGACCCAGGCGCCCAGGCGCTGGCCGATCTTCGGGTTGGTGGACAGGCCGCCGCCGACCCACAGGTCGAAGCCAGGGCCGTGCTCGGGGTGGTCGACGCCGACGAAGGCGACGTCGTTGATCTCGTGGGCCACGTCGAGGAGCGGTGAGCCGGAGATCGCGGACTTGAACTTGCGGGGCAGGTTCGAGAAGTCCGGATTGCCGATGATCCGGCGGTGGATCTCGTCGACGGCCGGGGTGCCGTCGATGATCTCGTCCGCGGCGATACCGGCGACGGGCGAGCCGAGGATGACGCGGGGCGTGTCACCGCACGCCTCGGTGGTGGACAGGCCGACCGCCTCCAGGCGGTTCCAGATCTCGGGCACGTCCTCGATCCGGATCCAGTGGTACTGGACGTTCTGCCGGTCGGTGAGGTCGGCGGTACCGCGGGCGAACTCCTGCGAGATCTCGCCGATCACCCGGAGCTGCTGCGTGCTCAGCCGGCCGCCGTCGATCCGGACGCGCAGCATGAAGTACTTGTCGTCCAGCTCCTCCGGCTCCAGGATCGCGGTCTTGCCGCCGTCGATCCCGGGCTTGCGCTGGGTGTACAGCCCCCACCAGCGCATCCGGCCGCGCAGGTCGTTGGGGTCGATCGAGTCGAACCCGCGCTTGGAGTAGATCGTCTCAATGCGTGTCCGCACATTGAGACCGTCGTCGTCCTTCTTGAACTGCTCGTTGCCGTTGAGCGGGGTGAAGTGACCCGCTGCCCACTGACCCTCACCGCGGTGACGGCTCACCTTGCGGCGGGGCGCTGCGGCAGCAGGATTCTCCGGGGTGGCGGCCATGGTTCTACGTCCTTCGGGACAGGCGGAAAGCGGCTCTAACCTGTGCGTGCGGGCGCACGGAAACGTGTTGCGCGTGGCTCGGCGCAGGGGGAGACCAGAGCGGGGACAACGGCGGTGCTGCGGCTCGTCAGCCCACCGGACAGATGGCGCTGGACATGCGGCCGAGGTCGACGTGCCGCCGACTCACCAAGGCGATTCCAGTTCCAGACATGACGGAAGCGTGTCACGGCGATCTGGACACAGTCCAGCTTCGTCCGTCATGTGGACACCCTGGTCCCACATGTCGGGACGTGGGTGTCTTCGGTCACATGGCGTGCGCGCTGCCTTGTCAGCCCAGGTCAGGCGGGGTAGGCGCCCGACCAGGGGCCCGGCGCGGCGACCTGCGGCTGTTCCTCGACCTTCGTGTCGAACAGCTTGAAGCCCCGGCGCAGGTAGTTGTCCATCGCGTGCTCGCCGTCCAGGCTGCACGTGTGCAGCCAGACCCGCTTGGTCACCGGCAGTCCCGGCCGGCGGTCCGCGAGGTCCCAGGCGCGGGCGGCGCCGTACGCGAGCAGGTGCCCGCCGATCCGCCGCCCGCGAAAGGCCGGGATGAGCCCGAAGTAGGCGATCTCCACGACCCCGTCGTCCTGCGGCTCCAGCTCCACGTACCCCGCCGGCGTACCCCGGTCGTAGGCGACCCAGGTCTCGACGCCCGGACGGTCCAGGTGCTCCTGCCACCGCGCGTACGGCCAGCCGAGCCGGTCGATCCAGTGGATGTCCCCGCCTACGGACGCGTACAGGAAGCGGCTCAGCTCGGGCGAGGGGACCTCGGCGCGCACGATCCGGACGTCGCCCTCGGGCGCGGCGGCCGGGAGGACGTCGGTCGGCGCGGTCTGCTCCAGGGACCAGGTGGTCACGGCGATGTTGGTCATGCCGGACAGGGAACCATCTAGTCCAGAGATCTGTCGATCGAGGCCAGCGGCAGCGCGAAGAGCACCCGCGCGGACTGGGACCAGACCTCGCCGGTCTCCTGCCAGTACGAGAGGGACTCCGTCTGCGGGCTCCAGCAGCGGCGCTTCCCCTCGGATCCGCACTTCGTGGCCTGGGCTCCGTCGGTGTCCTGCCGCCACAGACCGCCGGGTCCTTCCCCGTCGGCGGCCGCGCGGCTGACGTACCAGTGCGCCCCGTACGACAGCACGCCCCGGACGTCGGAGGTCCGCGTCGTGTAGGCCTCGGTCGCGTCCGCGCCGCCCGTGACATCGGTGGCGAGGAGTCCGGCGCGGCCGGGGGCGGTGTCGAACGAGTAGCGCCACAGGCGGGCGCGCCGGTCGCCGCCGTCCAGGGTCCACTCGCCGGCGACCAGGCTGTCCGGGGTCGTACTGCGGTCCAGGGAGATGCCGCCGGGACGCGGGGCTCCGTCGGCGCCGGTCAGCCGGTAGGAGCCGACGGCCGGCAGCACGTACCGGTCGCCGTGGGCCGACCAGCCGTCGGTCACCCGGCCGATCGCCTCGGCGTCCACCGTGGCGCGCTGGACGCGGTTCATGTCGTAGACGTACAGCGCGGCACGGTCGCCGTCGCCGGCGGTGACCAGCAGCTTGTCCTGGTACCAGACCATGCCGGAGACCGGGGAGGCGAGCCCGCGGTAGTCGCGGCCGCCGTCGACCGGGACGGCGAGCAGCGCCCAGGTGTAGCTGAGCTGGTCCAGGTCGTTCGCGTCCACGAAGGCGACCCGGGCCAGGCCCCGGTCGGCCGCCGAGCCGCCGCGGCTGGACCAGCCGGAGAGGATCACGCGGTTCGGGCCCCAGCGGCCGTCGTCGTCGGCGTCGCCGGAGGTGGTGACCGCCCCGGGCCGCCACGCGGCGGTGTCCGCGGCGTTCCAGCAGTAGGCGCGGGTGGCCGACGGTTCGACGGGCAGTGCCCGCTTCTCGTCGGAGGTGCAGTCGGCCGCGTCCCGCAGGGTGTGGTCGGCCCCGGCGAGCACGGCGCTGACCCCGACGGGCCGCCCCATCTCCCCGGCGAGCCGGTCCAGGTCCGCGCGCGGCACCAGGTTCTCCGTCAGCCGCAGCCGGGCCGTCTCGGCGGACGAGGTGAGCGGCTTCAGCGCACCGGGATCGTCGGCGACCGTGGCCTGCGAGGCGCTGATCATGGTCGCGGCGGCGGTGAGCGCCAAGGCCGTACCGGCCAGGAACGCCCGCGCCGCTTGGCCCCGCCTGCGCCGGCGGTGTCTGCCACGTTGCTTCATCCGACCTCCCGAGGCGAGCCAACTGCGCCTGACGATCAGTACGTTGACCGAGGAGCAGGTGGGGTGGCCCGTACAGGGGATGCTACGGCAGGTGGGCACTGCCGGGGACGAAGACCCCGCAAATATGCGGAAGATGCCACCGGTTGAGTCACTTACGGTAGGCCGGTCGGCGTGCGCCTACGGCCGGGCGGTCGACGCCCGCGTCCGCGTCACCGCCGGCGCGGTGGAGTGAGGGAGCAGGTCACGGGGGTCGTCCGGCAGCAGGACCTCGACGTCCGCGTCCTCGCAGAAACGATACGGCTGGTGTTCCAGCAGGCCCCCGAGGTACCTCCGCACCCGCGACATCTCGGCCCGCACCGTCACCGTACGGCCCGGGTCGCCGAACAGGTCCCCGGCCAGTCCCGCCGCACTGCGGCCCGAGGGGTGCACGGCCAGCAGATAGAGCAGTTCGGCGTGCCGGGGGCTCAGTTCACGGCTCCAGGAACCCGCGCCGCCCGACACCGTCACCGACCAGCTGCGCGACCGTCCCAGGTCCAGCACGACCCGGGTGGCCGCCCGCGGCAGCGGCTCGTCGGCCGCCCGCACCAGCCAGCCGTCGGCCAGCGGCTCCACCGAGCACAGCCCGATCTCCGGCAGCCACCGGCGGCTCGTCGACAGCGACTTGGGCAGCGCGATCCGGTTCGTGTACGGCATTCCGGTCACGGCCACGGTCCAGCCGTCCTGGTCCACCACCACCGCCCGCTCCCCGAGCCGCGCGAGCACCGGTGCCGCCACCGCGCGCAGCCGTTCCAGCGAACCCTGGTGCAACTCCCGCAGCCGGGCCTCGGCGAGCTTGGCCACCGCGTCGACCCAGGAGAGCGTGGCCGGATGCATCGTCTCCAGCGGGCCGCTGACATCCACCACCCCGAGCAGCCGGCCGTCCCGGGGGTCGGTGATCGGCGCGCCCGTACAGGTCCAGGAGACGAGACTGCGCGCGAAGTGCTCCGCGGCGAACACCTGGACGGGACGGCGCACCACCGCCGGAGTGCCCACCCCGTTGGTGCCGACGGCGTCCTCGCTCCAGTCCGCGCCGGGTTCGAACCCGAGCCCGTCCGCCTTGCGCAGCACCGGCGCGCAGCCCTCGCGCCACAGCACCCGGCCCTCCGGGTCGGCGATCACCATGATGTGGTGGGCTGCATCCGCCACCTGGAGCAGCCCCTCGCGCAGCACCGGCAGGACGTGCCGCAGCGGGGACTCCGCACGGCGCCGCAGGACCTCGTCCGGGGCGAGCAGCCCCGACCGGAACGCGTGCTCGGGATCCACGCCACCGCGCAGCACGCGCCCCCAGGACTGCTCGATCACCGGGCGGGGGGCCATCCGCGCGGGCCGGCCGGCGAGCGTGGCGTCGCGCACGTCGCTGAGCAGCCGGGCCGCGTGCGCCGCGTCGACGGGGGCCGATCGCGGTACGTTCTTCGGCGACTTCGCCACTGGGGCCTCCCGGAAACGGTCCTGCGACGACCGGAGAAGTCAAGCCCCGCGGCCGACGGTTTCCGGTCCTGTTCCGCCGGTTCGGGCGGTGCCTCACATACTGCCGTCCGCCGATGACGGAGGGGCACAGTCCGGACACAGAAACCGGCAAGTTGCAACCCCCTGCAACCCTGGTGAACCCCCGAGGGGTGGCTGAAACTTGAGCAACGCCGTCCCGAGCGGCGTTCCTGGCCTCGCAGGGCCAACTTCGCGGGGGTGGTGCCGTGTCGGCGCAGCACCACCCCCGCGTGGTCACCCGGGCGGCCCGTACCGGTCAGGACACCGGCCGGGCCCGCTCCACGACCGAGGCCAGATCGAGCGTGTGCGGCAGGGTCCCGAAGGCCGCGCCCCGGTCGCCGCCCAGCCGCGAGGCACAGAACGCGTCCGCCACCTCGGGTGTCGCGTACCGCACGAGCAGCGCGCCCTGGAGCACCAGCGCCAGCCGTTCGGCCAGCCGCCGGGCCCGCCCCTCGATGCCCTCCAGATCGGCGAGTTCGGTCAGCAGGTCCTTGATCGCCCCGTCCAGCCGGTGGTCGGCGCCACGCGCCCGCCCGACCTCCTGGAGGTAGGCGTTCAGCGCCTGCGGCTCCCGTTGCAGCGCCCGCAGCACATCCAGCGCCTGGACGTTGCCCGCGCCCTCCCAGACCGAGTTCAGCGGCGACTCGCGCACCAGCCGGGGCAGGCCCGACTCCTCGACGTACCCGTTGCCGCCCAGGCACTCCGCGGCCTCCACCGTCACCGGCGTGCACCGTTTGGTCACCCAGTACTTGGCCGCCGGCACCGCGATCCGCAGCAGTGCCCGCTCCTGCTCGCCGCCGTCGTCGTAGGCGGCCGCGAGGCGCAGCGCGAGGGTCGTCGCCGCCTCCGACTCCAGCGCGAGGTCGGCCAGCACATTGCGCATCAGCGGCTTGTCGAGGAGCCGGCCGCCGAACGCCTCCCGGTAGGTGCAGTGGTGCACCGCCTGCGCCACGGCCTGCCGCATCAGTCCCGCCGAACCCAGCACACAGTCCAGCCGGGTCGCCGCGACCATCTCGATGATGGTGCGCACCCCGCGCCCCTCCTCGCCGACCCGGCGCGCCCAGGTCCCGTCGAACTCCACCTCGGACGAGGCGTTCGACCGGTTGCCCAGCTTGTCCTTGAGGCGCTGGAGCCGGAACACGTTGCGCGAGCCGTCCTCCAGCACCCGCGGCACGAGGAGACACGTGAGGCCCTCCGGGGCCTGCGCCAGCACCAGGAACCCGTCGGACATCGGCGCCGAGCAGAACCACTTGTGCCCGGTCAGCGCATACGTCCCGGACTCCGAGAGCGCCACCGCGGCCGTCGAGTTGGCCCGTACGTCGCTGCCGCCCTGCTTCTCCGTCATGCCCATCCCGAACAGCGCCCCGGCCTTGGAGCCAGCGGGCCGCAGGTGACGGTCGTAGACGGTGGACGTCAGTCGGGGCTCCCACTCGGCGGCGAGTTCCGGCTCGTGCCGCAGGGCCGGCACCGCCGCGTGGGTCATCGACAGCGGGCAGCCGTTGCCGGCCTCGACCTGCGTCCACACCAGGAACCCGGCCGCCCGCCGGACATGCCCGCCCGGCCGGACCCACGCCCCGGTCAGCCCCGCCGCGACGCCCTTGCCCAGCAGCCGGTGCCAGGCCGGATGGAAGTCGACCTCGTCGATCCGCTCGCCGTAGCGGTCGTGCGTGCGCAGCCTCGGCGGATTCTCGTTGGCCTGAACCCCCCACTCCTGGACCTGAGCCGACCCGGCGGCCCGACCCAGCGCCGCGAGTTCGTCGCGTGCCTCGTCGAGCACCGCCGGGTCGACATGCCGTTCGACCGCCTCCGTCAGCGCCCGGTCGGCGGAGTAGACGTCGTATCCGGTCAGGGGCGGGGGCTGGTTGGTCACGGTGTGCGTACTGCCTGCCATGCCCCGGAACCTACCCCGTGCCGGGACGGTGATGACCGCGCTGACACGGCGGGCGGCATCTCCGGGTCAGCCCAGCGGGGAGAGGGCCGTCTCCAGTGGGTCCTCCGTCAGCACCTCCTCCGGCCAGCCGGGGCGGTAGACCGTGTCGAGATAGCGTTCGCCGAGGTCCGGGGCGACGGCGACCGCGGTGAGGCCGGGGCGGCCGTGGTGCGCCAGCCACTGGTCGGCGCCGCTGACGACCGTGCCGGTGGAGCCGCCGAACAGGAAACCCCGTCCGGCCAGCCGCCGACAGGTGCGGACGGTGTCCGGCTCCTCGACGCGGACCACGTCGTCGACGTAGGACGGGTCGAGCAGCGGTGGCGGCACGCTCGTGCCCAGACCGGGGATCATCCGGCGGCCCGGCGGGTCGCCGAAAGTCACCGAGCCGACGCTGTCGACGGCGACCACCCGCACCCGGCGCCGCCACTGCCAGAACCAGCGGGCGCAGCCCATCAGCGTCCCGGTCGTCCCGGCTCCGACGAACAGCACGTCCAGATGCGGGAACTGCCGGGCGATCGCGGGCGCCGTGGTGCGGTAGTGCGACCGCCAGTTGCCCGGGTTGGAGTACTGGTTGAGCCACACGTACCGCTCGTCCGAGGCGCACACCGCCCGCACGTACGCGATCCGGGCGCCGAGGAAGCCGCCGACCGGGTCGGGTTCGCGCACGATGTGCACCCGGCTGCCGAGCGACTGCATCAGCCGGACGGTCGGCTGGTTGCAGCGTTCGTCGGTCACGCACAGGAACCCGTAGCCCCGGCTCGCCGCGATCATGCTGAGCGCCACGCCCAGGTTCCCGGACGAGGACTCGACCAGGACCGAGCCCGGCCGCAGGACGCCGTCGCGCTCGGCGGCGTCCACCATCTCGCGAGCGGCCTTCAGTTTGATGGATCCGGCGAAGTTGAAACCCTCGCACTTGAGGAAGAGCGGCAGCCCCAGTGCGGCCCGCAGGTCGACGTAGAGCTGCTCCTCGTTGAACTCCGAGGGATCGGAGATGACGGGCATGGTGTCCCCCTGTTCCCGCTGCATGCCCCGCCGGTCATCCGTGCCGGCGCAGTTCGTGGAAGAAGTTGTCGACGACGTGCAGTTCGCCCCGCCGGGCCACCTCGTCGTGGACGTACCTGCCGACCGCGAGGTCGAGGACGCCCAGCCCGAAGGGCGAGAACACCACCGTCCGGTCCGTCGGGACGGACGCCCGTCCGGTCAGTACGTCGTGCAGGGTGCCGTCGAGGAAGTCCCGGTTCCCCGTGACCTGTTCGACGAGGTGCGGTGAGGTGTCCGCCTTCAGGCAGTGTTCGACGTCGTCGACGAAGTTCGCCGACGCGAGCAGGATCCTGGGATCGAGGTCGCGCAGCGACACATTGAGCACCAGCGGATGGTGCGCGAACCAGGCGGGGTCGTGGACGTGCGGCCGGGCGGCGACGGTGGCGAAGACCAGCAGGTCGCTCGACCGGACCAGCGCCTCCGCGCTGTCGTGCACCGTGATCCGGCCCTTGGTCCCCGATCTCTCCAGATAGCCGCGGAATCCGGCCGCGCTGTCCGCGGACAGGTCGTGCACGCCCGTCTCCTCGAACTCCCACCCGGTGGCCATGAGATGGGTGTGGATGTAGCGCGCGATCAGGCCGGTGCCGACGAACCCGACCCGGACCGGACGCGTCCGGGATCTGCTCAGCCGGTCCGCGGCCAGCACCGCCGAGGACGCCGTCCGCGTGGCGCTGATGACCGAACTCTCCAGACAGGCGAACGGATAGCCCGTGTCGTGGTCGTTGAGGATCAGCACCGCCGAGGCCCGCGGCAGGCCCGAGGCCGTGTTCTCCGGGAAGCTGGAGATCCACTTCAGCCCGTCCACCCGCAGCGGACCGCCGAGCGAGGCGGGCAGCGCGATGATCCGCGCCGACGGCCGGTCCGGGAAGCGCAGGAAGTACGACGGCGGGTTCACCGACTCGCCCTCGCCGTGCAGCCGGTAGACCGCCTCGACGAGTTCGGCGACCTCCCGCTCGCGGCCGTGCAGGGCTTGCTGGACCTGCTCTCCGGAGATGACCGCGAACGGCGGTGCGTCCCTCCGTGCCGATGTCGTCGTCATACCGTCCCCATCTCCGTCGCGGGCGTGCGGCCGGCCGGCCGGACCGGGTCACCGAGCGCGGCGAGCACCTCACGTGGACCGGTGAAGGGTTCTCTGCCATGTGCGGTACGGACGTTGTCGACGAGCAGCAGATCGCCGGAGCGCCACGGCTCGCGCACGGTGTGCGCCTCGTACACCTCGTTGATGCACTTCACGATGTCCTCGCCGATCGGGTCGCCGCCGCCGAACCGGGTGCTGAAGGGCAGCCCGTCCGGGCCGTAGACGTCGACCAGGTACTCGCGCACCTCGGGTTCCATCGTCCACTCGCTCAGGAACGCGATCTGGTTGAACCAGCAGCGCCCGCCGTCGACCGGATGCCGGAGCACGGCGCCGCGCCGCTGCCGGGTGCGCAGCGAGCCGTCGGCCTGCCAGGCGAACTCGATGGCGTGCGCGCGGCAGTAGCGCTCGACGGCGGCACGGTCGTCGGTGCCGAACGCCTCGGCGACCGAAGCGCCCAGCTCGTCGTGGTACGTCCGGGCCAGCATCCAGCCCTCCTTCTCGAACCGGTCGGTCAGCTCGGCGGGCAGCGCCGCCAGGACCGCCGCGGCGTCGGCGAGAACGGTCGCGCCGCCCTCGGCCGGCGCCTCCGGGCAGGCGAACAGCAACAGGCTGGGGAATTCGAGGGCGTAGCTCATCTCGTGGTGCATGCACATCTGCTGGCTCGGCGGCCACTTGGTGGAGGAGTACACGCCGTCCGTGTACGTGCGGCGGGGCGCGAACGGCTCCCGCTCCGGCATCAGGGTGTCCGTCAGCCGTCGGAAGACGGCCGCGCAGGTGTCCGGATCGCCCAGGCCGAGCCCGCGCACCAGGACACGGCCGTGCCCGGCGACGACCGTCCGCAGCGCATCGCGGTGCGCGCCCGCCCAGGCGACGGGGTCGCCGCCGGGATCGGCGTGCAGGAGCGGGGGACTGCCGGGGACCAGGACGGGGTCCGGGAGGAGGGTCGGAGACGAATGGGCCATCTCGGTTTTCCTTTCGGTGGTGCGGATGAGCTGTGGTGCTGGGTGAGGAGGGACAGGGTGAGGAGGGGGTCGGAGGAGGGTGGAGCTGGCGGCGGGCCGGGGGGAGTGGGGGGCGTCGGGGTCTCAGGCCGGTGGTTCCAGCAGGACCGCCAGGTCCGCGAGGACCGGGTGGCGGGTGACGTCCTTGAGGGTGATCGCGCGGTCCAGGGCGATCGCCAGCCGCACGGCGGCCAGCGAGGTGCCGCCCCGGTCGAAGAAGTGGTCCAGGCGGCCGATCCGGTCGGCCGGGATGCCGAGCACCTTCGACCAGGCGGCGGCCATCCGGTGCTCGCCCGGCGTGTCCGGGCCGCCCTCGACCGCACCGAGTTGCTCGGCGAGCGAGCCCAGGGTTCTGCGGTCGATCTTGCCGTTCGCCGTCAACGGCAGCCGCTCACGCCAGTGGACGGCCGACGGGACCATGTAGGCGGGCAGCGAGGCGGCCAGCCGCTCCCGCACGGCCCGCGCCTCCACCGGCTGCGACCCGGTGCAGAACGCCACCAGCCGCGTGCCCCGTACGACGACCACCGCGCCGTCCCGGACACCGGGCACCCGCAGCAGCGCGTTCTCGACCTCGCCGAGCTCGATCCGGAAGCCGCTCACCTTCACCTGGCTGTCGCGCCGTCCCAGGAACTCCAGCTTCCCGTCCGGCAGCCAGCGCCCGTGGTCACCGCTGCGGTACAGCCGCTCGCCCGGGCGGTGCGGGTCGTCCGTGAACGCGGCCGCGGTGCGCTCGGGGTCGTTGACGTACCCGCGTCCGACGCACACGCCCGAGAACACGATCTCGCCGGGCGCCCCGAGCGGCACGGGCGAGAGATTTCCGTCGACGACGTACACGCGCACGTTCGCGATCGGCGGCCCGAGCGGCACCCGCTCCCGCTCCGGCACACCGTGCATGACCTCGTGGTTGGTGTCGTCCGACGTCTCCGTCAGCCCGTACGCGTTGACCAGGCGGACCCCGGGCCGGGCCGCGAACCAGCGCTGCACCAGCTCCTTCTTGACGGCCTCCCCGGTCACCGACACGCAGGCCAGGTGCGGCAGTTCGCGCGGCCGCTCTTCCAACTCGGCGAGCACAGCGTCGAGATACGACGGCACGACCTGGAGCACCTCGACGCCGCCACGCTCGATGGTGTCCACGAACAGGGGCACGTCCAGGATCGTGTCCTGCCCGACCAGCAGCGTCCGCCCGCCGGCCGCCGGCCCCGCCAGCAGCTGCCAGAGCGAGATGTCGAAGCACTGCGGCGCGGTCTGCGCGACCGTCGTCCCCGGGCCGATCCCCAGGTCGTCGACCTTGGCGAGGATGTGGTTGAGGAAGCCCGCGTGCTCGCACATCGCGCCCTTGGGCTCGCCGGTGGAGCCGGACGTGAAATAGATGTAGGCGAGTTGACCGGCGGAGACGTCCACCCCGAGGGCGGTGTCGGCGTGGCCCTCGGCCCACGCGGTGTCGACCAGGAGGGTGGGGGCGTCGACCGCGGCCTTGTCGAGGGTGTCCGTGCTGCCCCGCTCACTGACGACGATCCGGCAGCCGGCGCGGGAGAGGACGGCCGCGATCCGCTCGGCCGGGAAATGCGGTTCGACGGGCAGATACACCCCGCCCGCCTTCAGCACCCCGAGGACGGCGGCCATCCAGTCCAGGTCGCGTTCCATGACGACGCCGACCACGTCCTCCCGGCGCAGGCCGCGGGCCAGCAGCGCCCGGCCGATCCGGTTGGCGCGGGAGTCGAGCTCCCGGTACGTCCACTGCCGCTCGCCCTCCACGGCGGCGATCGCGTCCGGGTGCAGCGCCACCCGCTCCTCGAACAACTCGTGCACCCGCCGGTCCGGGAGTTCGCGGTGCGGGCCCGCCATCTCGTCGAGCTGCACGCGCCGTTCGTCCCCGGAGAGCAGGCTCTGCCGGTCGTGGTCGGCGTCGGGATCGGCGGCGATCAGGCCGAGGGCGGTGAGGTGGTAGCCGGCGACGCGGGCGGCGGCCGGGGCGTCCAGGACGTCGGTGCGATAGCGCAGCCGCAGCATGCCGTCGCGCACGCTCACGTGCAGCACGGTGTCGTCGGCGGGTACGTGGGCGCCGTACGGGTCGAGTACCGTCTCGGCCCCCGGATCGCCGCCCGCGACCGCGGTGTCCATCAGCGTCCGCCATGCGCCGGGACCGGTGAACAGCCGGTACGGAAGCGGCTGTTCACCCCGGGCCGGGACCAACCCGGTCGTCACCTCGCGCTCGCCGGACAGTGCGGCGAGCACCTTGGCGTGCGCGGCGAGCAGTGCGCGCCAGGATGTCGGCACGCCTTGCGGCAGGGGTACTTCGTGGGTCGCCGTGCCCGGCACCGGGGCGGTCGTCCACCTGGGGATCGTGTCCATCGTTCCTTCTTCTCCGTCTCGTCAGGCGCGGCGCAGGGCCACCGCGGGATTGCCGCCCCAGTGCGCCCGCGGCGGTACCTCCTCGCCCTTCATCAGGAAGGAGTCGGCGGCGAGCATGGCGCCGTCGCCCAGCGCGACGCCGTAGTGCACGAGTGCGCCGGTGCCGAGGGTGCTGCCGGCGCCGATCGTGATGTGCTCGGACTTGAAGGTGCCGTCCTCCTGGGAGTGCGACTGCACCTTGCTGTGGGCGCCGAGCGTGCAGTCGTCGCCGATGGACGTCAGCGTGCGCTCGGTGATGTAGCAGCCGTCGTCGAAGACCCGGCGGCCGAGCCGGACGCCCAGCAGCCGCCAGACGACGTTCTTGAACGGCGTTCCGTTGAACACGGCGAGGTGGTGGTCCGGCACCTTCCACAGCCGCTCGTGCCACCAGAAGTACGGGTCGTAGATCGAGCACAGCCGCGGCCGCAGCGGCCGGAACCGGCCGATCACCCGCTCCACCAGGGCCCAGTAGCCGGTGGTGAACATCAGCGCCAGGATCATGGCGGCGCCGATCAGCAGGCCGCCCGCCTCGCCGTAGACGCCGGACAGGTCGACGGCGGCGAAGCCGAGCACGGTCAGCAGGCACCAGTGCAGCCACCGCAGGAACAGGAACAACCCCATCGAGCGCAGGTTGTAACGGTTCTTCGCGGCCAGCCGGCGGCGCAGTTCGGCGCCCTCGCGGAAGTGGTCGAAGCGGGTGTCGCGCTCCACCGTGCGCGGGATCTCGAAGCTCGGCGAGCCGAGCAGTCCGACGCCCTCGCGGACCTCGCCGTCGAGCGGGACCATCACCTTGGTCGCCAGCAGACAGTTGGCTCCGGTACGGCCGCCCGCCGGGTAGGCGATGTGGTTGCCGAGGAAGTTGTTCGGCCCGATGACGGCGCGCGAGACACGGAAGGACGTGGCGGAGAAGTCGGCGTTCACGACCGACAGCCCGTCGGCGACCATCGTGCCGCTGCCGACGGTGACCAGGTGCGGCGTCTCGTGCACCACCTCAGAACCGAAGTTGGAGCCGGTCTGTTCGACGTGCGACAGGTCGTAGCCGATGGCCCGCAGGTACCCCACGATGTACGAGCTGTCGCCGAACAGCCAGGTGAAGAACCGGGCGTTGGACGTCCGGGCGATCGCGCGCTGCACGGAGTAGTGCAGACCGTAGAGCGGATAGGTGCGGTCCGGTCGCAGCAGCGGGCTCAGCAGGCGGGGCACCAGGGACACGGTGGCGAAGCCGAGGACCACGAAGGCCACGAAGAGCGCCAGGGACAGGCCGAGGGCCTCCCCGTAGAAGCGGGCCGTGCCCAGGTCCTGGGTGTCGGGGTCGATCAGCCGGTCGAGCGCGGGCACCAGCGGCAACAGCAGGTACGTTCCGCCGACCGCGACCGGGATGTACACCAGGAGCAGCTGGAGCAGCCCCGCGAGGCCGTAGAGGGCCCGGCGCCCCTTGCGGACGGTTGCCGCGGGCACCCGTACGTAGTCCACGTCCGTGCGCTGGGCGGGCGAGCCGTGCCGGTGTTCGCCGGCCGGGACGTCGACCCCGCCGTAGAGCGCGGAGGCGTGGCCGAGCTGGGCGCCGTCGCCCATCGAGGTGCCGATGTCCAGGACGGTCTTCTCGCCGACGTACACGTCCCGGCCGAGGGTGACCGGGCCGGTGCGGATCCGGCCGGCGTGCGCCTGGTAGCAGAGGAAGAAGGAGTCCTTGCGGATCACCGTGCCGGAGCCGACGGTCAGCAGGTCGGTGCAGACCGGCACGGAGTGGGAGAGGACGGTGACGCCCTTGCCGATCCGCGCGCCGAGGGCCCGCAGATAGAGAACGTACAGCGGGCTGCCGGCGAACAGGACCATCGGGTTGGCGTGCAGCAGCGACTTGACGGTCCAGAAGCGGACGTAGGCCAGGCTCCAGACCGGGAACTCGGTCTCCTTCCACCGGCCGACGAGCACCCACTTGGCCACCACGGGCACCGTGCACACCCCGGCGAACACCGCACCGCCGAAGGTCACCGAGCGCAGATAGACCCCGATCACGGAGTCGGCGTCGGAGACCCAGGTGTAGCCGCGGGCGGTGACGAGACCGACGATGAGGCAGTACGCCGCGAAGACGACGAACTGGAACGCGCCGCACAGCAGATAGCGGCCGGTGCTTCCGGGCAGTGGAGCGGGGGCCTCGACCGGGGCGGGGGTGTCGGCCGGGGCGAGGGCGAGGGCGGCGGCCAGGCTGCGGATCGTCGGATGGCCGTAGACGTCCCGCATGGACACCGCGGGCAGGTCGGACCGTTTCCTGACCCGGGCGCAGAAGTGGGCCATGACCAGGGAGTTGGCTCCCAGGTCGTCGAAGAAGTGGCTGTCGACGGGGACATGATCTCTGCGGACGACCCCGGCCAGGACCTCGGCCAGGACGCCTTCGTCGACGGTGGCCCGGACGGTGCTGGGCTTGCTCACCACATGTGCTCCTTGCTGCTGCTTGCCTGATGCCGGTCGAGGACCGGGGGAGTGACCGCCGCGCGCGCCCGCCGGGCCGCCGCGGCGACCACGGTCTCCAGCGGCCCCCGCCCCCGGGCCTGGCGCCATACGACGGCGAAGAGCGGGGCGCCCGTGGCCAGCGCCGCGTACAGCGGGCCGGGCGAGTCGCCCAGCACGCCCGTGGCGAGGACCAGTACGTGGGCGCTGTAGAGAGTCAGGGGCATGCTGCCCGCCGCCGCGAGCGGCGCGAGCACTCGTGCGACCGGGGCGGACCGGGTCAGCAGCAGGACCCCGCCGAGCAGGGCCGCCGCCGAGCCGAGGGTGTGCAGCATGTCGAACGGTGAGGTGGAGTGCGGGGCGCGGGAGACGAGCGACCACCAGGTCGCGCCGTCGGGCGCGTCCCACAGCACCTCGTCGCGCGCCCGGTGCCAGGGGATGCCCGCGAACTCGGCCTGCCACAGGTGCCGCAGCCCGCCCAGGCGCAGCAGCCATACGGTCCCGGTCAGCCAGGCGGTGGCCGCCAGCGCCAGTCCGCCGGCGAGCAGCCGGGCCGCGACCCGCCGCGAGGTCAGGTCCAGTCGCCCGACGGCGAGCCCCGCGCAGACGTACGCCGTCCAGGCGAGCACCGGATAGTTGCCGTACACGAGCAGGTGGGAGAGCAGCCCCAGCGGATCGGTGCACAGGTCCACGAGCGTCGGGTCGCCGGCGAAGGCCGGTTCCGGCAGCGTCCCGTCCAGTCCCAGCACGGCGACCGGGCCGGTCACCGCCAGGGCGAGGGAGAGCGCGAGCAGGGTGCGCGGGCGCAGGCCCAGCAGGGGCAGGGCGAGCAGGAACATCAGGGCGTAGCAGGCGAGGATCACGTCCACGTCGAGGTCCGCGGCCCGGGAGACGAAGCCGAGCAGCAGTCCGATCAGGCCGACGACCGCCGCGCGGGCCGCCACCGCGGCGCGGGCGCCGCGGGCGGCCGGGCCGGTCACCGGGCGCGGGCCGCCCGTGGTGAACGCGAGGCCCACCCCCGCCATCAGCGCGAAGGCCGCCGACGACCGGCCGCCCGCGATCGTCCAGGCCCAGGTGGGCGAGCCGTCGTCCCCGAACGCGCCGAAGACGTGGACCGAGAACATGCCGAGCAGGGCGAGCCCCCGGGCGGTGTCGACCCCGGCGATCCGCGGCGCGGCGGAGCGCCGGCCGTCGCCCAGGAGTGGCGGCGGCGCGACAGGCGTCAACGGATGCGGTACCGGCATGGTGATTTCTCCGGAGCGGAATATGGCGGAAATGGCGCCGGGCGTCCACGGTGGCGCGAGAATTCGGGGCACCGGACATAGGTGTGCCCCAAGAATGTTCGAGTGGTAATCGTTCGCAAAGCATGTTCGGAAAATGTGTTCGATAACTATGTGGAGTGGCCGCGTGAAACAGGTCGTGCGTGAAATGGCGTGGTGCAGCACGGCATGACCCACGTGGTGTCACGTGGGTCACGGGTAACGCGGCTGAATCGGGTCCTGGTCAGAGACCCCACTTGTCCCCCGTGTCGTGTGCGCCGAGCCGTCCTCGGAGCGCGCAACGAATGCAATGAGAATTCTTTCGAGCCACTTAGAACGGGTCAAGGGCGTTTCAGTCATTGGCGATTTCGCATCGGCCATCCATTCGCTCGCCGAGTTGTGCGGATGACCCGTACACCGCTCCCACCGGGAAACTCACCGGACGGGCGGGACGTGTGCCGTGGCCGGTTCCGGTTCTCGCGGGGGTACAAAATCAGCCATCGCGGACATGACAGAAAAATGGTTCGATTTCACCTGGGGTATCTGGTGGGTTGCCCATCAATTTCTGCCGCATTGCGCTGCGGGAGGGAGCGCGAGGGAGGGGAGCGACACCACGGGCGCCGTCGGTCCGACCGTCAGACCAGGGGTGAGTGCAGCCTCGCGCGGCGGATACCGTTAGGACGTGCAGCCAGTAAGCCAGTCTCCCGAGCAACCCGAGAGCCCGTCCGGGCGCCTCCACCGGGCGCGTGCCCTCTACCGGAACGTCTCCAAGCGCAGGACCGCCTGGCTGCTTCTCAAGGACACCGTCAACTCCTGCATCGAGTACCGCATCCTCGGCCTCGCGGCGGAGGCGGCGTTCTTCTCGCTGCTGTCCGTCCCGCCGCTGCTGCTGAGCCTCATCGGCCTCCTCGGCTACGTCGACGACTGGACCGGCACCGACAGCATCAGCGGCCTGGAGAGCAACATCCTGGAGGCCTCGCGCACTGTGCTGTCCGACAAGGGCGTCACGGAGATCGCCCAGCCGATCCTGGACGACGTGATGAAGGGCGGCCGCCCCGACGTCATCTCCATCGGGTTCCTGTTCGCGCTCTGGTCCGGCTCCCGCGCGGTGAACGTCTTCATCGACACCATCACCGTCATGTACGGCCTCGACGGCGTCCGCGGGATCGTCAAGACCCGCCTGATGGCCTTCCTGCTCTTCATCGTGGCGCTGCTGATCGGCTCGGTCGCGCTGCCGCTGATGGTCGCGGGCCCGGACGCGGTGGTGCGGATCGTGCCCTGGTCGACCACGGTGGTGCAGGTCCTCTACTGGCCCGTGGTGATCGTCCTGTCCATCGCCTTCCTGACGACGCTGTACCACGTGTCCGTGCCGGTGCGCTCCCCGTGGATCGAGGACGTGCCGGGGGCCCTGGTGGCGCTCGCGATGTGGGTGCTCGGCAGCTTCCTGCTGCGGATCTACCTCCAGAGCACCATCGAGGGCGCGACGATCTACGGCTCCCTCGCCGCGGCCGTCGCCGTCCTGCTGTGGATCGGTGTGTCCGCGTTCGCCGTGCTCGTCGGGGCCGCGGTCAACGCCGCGATCGACCGTGTCTGGCCGGCCGCCGCGACCGCCGCCGCCCGCGCGGCCAACGAACGGCTGCGGGGGGAGGTGGCCGCGGAGTACGTCGCCCGTCTGACGGCCGCACGGACCTACGACGACGAGGCCTACGACGATCCCGACGACCCCGACATGCCGTCCGAGTTCCCCGAGCGCTGGTCCCGCTTCCTGCCCCCGGAGGACGTGACGGGACGACTCCGCACCCACGCGAAGACCCCCCCGAAGGGCAACAACGCCCACACGCAGGAACCGCCCGCGGAGAAGTGACGAGGAGGGCGGCCGCGTCCGCTCGTCGGGTCGGCCGCGTCCGCCCCGGCAGACCGACGCCGAGGGCGCGCCGGCCCGGCTGCGGTGGCGGGCCGGGCCCACCAAGGCGGCGCGGCTGCGGCGCCACCGGGCCCCGCTTCCCTCGTCGCGCGGCTGCGCGCCCGTCCACGGCGTCGGCGGCGGGACCGTCGCACCTGGCCCACCGGGCTCTGCTTCCCTCGTCGCGCGGCTGCGCGCCCGTCCACGGCTTCGGCCGCTCGTGGCGGGACCGTCGCACCCGTGGGCGGCGTAGCCTGGTCCACGTGTACGTGGAGCGGCCCGCACGGCTGAGCGGCGCGGTGGTGTGGACGAACACCCCGTCGGCGCCGGGCGCCCGACCCGTGCTGCCCGACGGTTGCATGGACCTGCTGTGGAGCGAGGGCCGGCTGCTGGTCGCCGGCCCCGACACACGGCCGTACGTCCCCGAAGGCGCCCCCGCGCGCTGGGCGGGGGTCCGCTTCGGCCCCGGCGCCGCGCCCGTCCTGCTCGGCGTCCCCGCGCACGAACTGCGCGACCGGCGCGTGGAGCTGGCCGACCTGTGGCCGACCGCGGCGGTACGGCGCCTGCGCGCGCGGGTCGACGCGGCGACCGACCCGGCGGCCGCGCTGGACGGGATCGTGTCGGAGCTGGCGGCGGCCACGGACCCGCCCGACCCCCTGCTGGCCCGGCTCGTCGCCGCCCTGGACGCGGGCCGCCCTGTCGCTGTGACCGCCGACGAACTCGGCCTCGGCGCCCGCCAGTTGCACCGCCGCTCGCTGGCCGCCTTCGGCTACGGGCCCAAGACGCTGGCCCGCATCCTGCG
This sequence comes from Streptomyces sp. NPDC059582, assembly GCF_042735715.1. NCBI lineage: Bacteria > Bacillati > Actinomycetota > Actinomycetes > Kitasatosporales > Streptomycetaceae > Streptomyces > Streptomyces sp. NPDC059582. The sequence continues at coordinate 182,055 of NZ_JBHWCC010000002.1, read as the reverse complement.
CCTGCAACGGGCCCTCGCCCTGGCCCGGGCCGGCGTCTCCCAGGCGGAGACCGCGTCCCGGGCCGGGTACGCCGACCAGGCCCATCTGGCCCGCGACGTAAGGGAGCTGACGGGTACGACGCTGGGCGAGCTACTGCGGTAGCGGTGCGAAAAGGTCGACGCCGTTGCCGTCCGGGTCGAGCACGACGGCGTAGCGCTGCCCCCAGAAGGCGTCCCACGGCTTCAGTTCGCCGCGGTACCCGGCGCCCACCAGCTCCTCGAACACGGCGTCGACCTCGCCCGGTTCGTCGCAGCGCAGCGCCAGCGAGGCCCGGCCCCCCCCGGACGGCGCCCGCCATTGCGGGTGGAAGGAGCGGACGGTGTCCTCGGTGTCGAGCAGCAGCCGTAGCCCGCCCGGCAGTTCGGCCTCGGCGTGCGGCTCCCGCTCGGCCCCTTCGGGGAACGCGAACCCGAGCCGGCGGTAGAAGGCGACGGAGGCGGCCAGGTCGGCGACGACCAGCCCGATGGCATCGAATCGTGGACTCATGAGGCCACCGTAGGCAGCGGCCGGGCCGCCGGTCTTGAACGAAACGGACGCGCCGCTCAGCCGAAGGTCACCGGCCCCTGGGGCGTGCGCACCGTGAACGAGATCCCGACCGGCCCCTTCGTGAGCGGGAGCTCCGTACCGAGGGCGGCCAGCAGCGGCCGGATCCCGTCCGGGTCGGGCGCCGTCGCGGACAGTGCCAGCAGAGGAGTGACCGGCAGACCCGACGCCGAGGGATGGACCGAGGCACCCCAGTCGATGAGGAACGGCACCGGGCCCGAGGGATGCGCCGCGGCCCCGTCGGTCAGACGCCACTCCAGCAGCGTGCCGTCGGGTCGGCGGCGGCTCATCGCCCGCACCTCACCGAGGTCGTGGCCACGGGCCCGCGCGGCCGCGACCGTCGCGTCCAGGTCGGACGGGGCGATCGCCCAGGTGACCGTCCGCGGGCCGGTCAGGCCGTCGACGCCGAAGGGACGCGGACCCGACGGTGCGGACTGCTCCGGGTCCGGACCGATGATCTCCAGATAACCGGTGCCGCCCAGACCGACCAGATGGTTGCGGGTGCCGAGCCCGACATGGACCCCGCCGGGAACGGGCGTCACACCGGTACGCCGGGTGAACTCGGCGACGGTCGCCGCCAGGTCGGGCGTCGCGAGGACGAGGTGGTCCAGCAGTGGGACGTGGACGTCGGCATTCATGGCGCCAGAGACTACGCGCCCCGGTGGACGACGCCCCGGGAGTCCCCGGCCGACCCGCATAGGGTCGGTTGCCATGACCACGCTGCCACGCCTGCTCGTGTACACCCGCACCACCGACTACCGTCACGACTCCATCCCCGACGCCGTCGCCGCCGTACGCGCCCTCGGCGGATTCGGGACGGACCACACCGAGGACCCCGCCGCCCTCGAACGGCCCCTGGACGCCTACGCGGCCGTCGTCTTCCTCTCCACCAGCGGCGAGGTCCTGACCCCGGCCGGCCGTGAGCGGTTGGCCGGGTACGTCGAGTCGGGCGGCGGCTTCGTGGGCGTGCACGCGGCCGCCTGCACCGAGTACGACTGGCCCTACTACGGCGAACTGCTCGGCGCCCGCTTCGCCCGCCACCCCGAGTACCAGCCGGGCAGGGTCGTCGTCGAGGACCGTGAACACCCCGCCACCCGACGGCTGCCCGCCGTCTGGGAGTTCACCGACGAGTGGTACGACTTCCGGACCAACCCGCGTGCCGCGGTACGGGTGCTGGCCCGCGCCGACGAGTCGTCGTACGCCGGGGGCGGCATGGGCGACGACCATCCGCTGGTCTGGTGCCGGGAGCAGGGGCTCGGCCGGGTCTTCTACACGGCCCTCGGCCACTCCTGTGCCGCCTGGCTCGACCCGGACTTCCGGGCCCAGTTGCGCGGCGGGATCGGCTGGGCGGCCCGGTTGGCGGACGCGTGACGTTTCTCCGGTGAACCGCTTGCGCCGATGGGGTGAGCAAAGCCCGTCCAAGGGAAGAGTCCTGGCTCGCTATAGAGATCCTCCTGTCTTGGCAAAGGGCGTCGTGTCACGACGATCCGCACGGCGCAACGTGTTCAACCACCATGGGAGGAAGCGGACCTTGACGTACGGGAAGAAGCTGCGGGAGCAGATCGCCGGGCCGGGGACCACACCGCTGATCGGCGTGTACGACATGTACTCGGCGTCGATCGCGGCCGACCACTACGACGGGATGTTCGTCTCCGGCTTCGGCTTCGCGGCCTCGCACTACGGGCTGCCGGACATCGGATTCATCGCCTGGCCGGACATGATGGCGTTCGTCCAGCGGCTGCGGGGCGCGTTCCCGCGGCACCACCTGCTCGTGGACATCGACGACGGGTACGTCGACCCCGAGGTCGCCTGTCACGTGGTGGAGGGGCTGGAGCGGATCGGAGCCTCCGGGGTGATCCTGGAGGACCAGAAGCGGCCGCGCCGGTGCGGGCACGCCGACGGCAAGCAGGTGCTGCCGTTGCACGAGTACCTGGCCAAGCTGGAGATGGTGCTGGCGACCCGCCGCGACATGGTCGTGGTGGCCCGCACCGACGCCACGGACGAGCACGACATCCTGAACCGGGCCAAGACGCTGGCGGCCACGGACGCGGACGTGGTCCTGGTGGACGGGGTGCGCAGCGTGGAGTGGATCCGGCGGATCCGTGACGTGGTGGGCGACAAGCCGCTGCTGTTCAACCAGATCGCGGGCGGCAAGTCCCCGCGGCTCTCGCTGACCGAGCTCGCGCAACTCTCCGTCGACGTCGCGATCTACAGCACGCCGTGTCTGTTCGCGGCCCACGAGGCGATGCACTCCGCGCTCGCCGCCCTCAAGGTGGCGGACGGCCGGTTGCCCGCGGTGGACTCCGCGAGCGGGGTCGGGGTGCAGGCCGCCACCGAGCTGCTGGAGCGCAACATCGCCCGGCTGCGGTCGGAACCCGAGGGCGTGGGCGTGTGAGCCCTGCCGGTCCGCCGCGACTGCGTACGGCCGCGGCACTGGCGGTGGCCCTGCTGGGAGCCGCGGCGGCGCCCGCCACGGCCGGCGGCGCTCTGATCACCGTGATCGACAACTCCCACGCCGACTCGATCCTCGAGGTCGACCGGGCCGCGAACGTCCAGCAGGGCAGCAGCGGCACCGCGGGCAGTGATCATGAAGGCAGTGCCGTCGACACGGTGGAGGCGCTCATCGGGGCGCAACGGCACGGGGACGACGACTGACGCACGCTCCGCAGGTGACGACGGCCGGGTACCGCACTCAGCGGGGCCCGGCCGTTCGGTGTCTGGTGCGCGGGGACTGACGCGCGGAGCGAGGCGGATCGTCTCCGCTGAGCGTCTGGGTCAGTCCTCGCGAAGATCCGGCCGCCCGGCCTCGTCGAGCTCGACGTCCTCGGGCTCGTCGACGGGGGCGGTGACGGAGATGCGGCTGTCGGCGTGGCCGACGGCGGCCCGGGCGGTGCCGGCGCTGGTGAGGGTGGTGAGAATCGCCGCCGCGAGGGCGAGCGCTGCGGTGATGCGGGGGGTGAGGTTCATGCCCGGGAAACGATCATGAACGGTCCGGGTCACATGACGGTGGCCGGCGTGGCCACCAGGTCGGAGCTAGCCGGCCTTGCGCCGAGCCGCACCCCTGCTCGGGACGGACGCGGGCGCATCCTCGAACAGGAAGGACTCGTCCTCTCCGAAGTCCGGGCTCTGGAAGGGGTTCGTCACCGGGCGCGGCGAGGCCGCGACGGCATGGCCGGGCGCCCCTTCCGGGGCGGAGAACAGCGAGGTCAGGTCGATGAGAGGTCTCCCAATCGGTACAGGGCCACGAAGGCGCCTGGCGTGCCGTGACCGGGCACGACGGTTCTACAGCTTGCTCATCTTGCTGTACGGGCTCAAGATCCGCTGCTGCGCCGAACCGAAGTCCACGAGCACTGCGATCCCGTCCTCGATGCCGATGACCCGGCCGAGTCCGTACATGTCGTGCGTGACCTGGTCACCCACGGCGAAATGCCTCGGCGGCGGCGCGACCGGGGCCTTGAAGGGGCTGGTGGGCAGATATCGCTTCGGTGCAGCTGGCTTCGTCATTGACTCCAGTATGCGCCTACGCATGCCCGTCCGCTGCGGCCGTCGGCATTCGTTGCTCGACAGAGACAGGACGTATGAGCCCCTTTGCGCGGGATCGCAGGGTGCGAAAGGCGTTGACCTGTGCTTTCCTCGGCGGCGACCCCAAAAATTCACCATGTGCCGCACGTCACGGTCCATTGACCCCGATCGGGTTTCGGCGCGACCGCAGCACCGTGACCGGTCTGCGACGGTCGAGGCGGACGGAGAGCGGACGGCGACAGGAGCCGCCGCGAGCCGGGACGTACCCGACAGCGGCGGTAGTTGACCGATGTCGCTCACCATTCCCGCCATCGGACCGTGAGCTCATACGGTTCGAGCCCGTGTCGGGCGGTCGACGCGTGGACATCGACGCCGTGCTCCGCGAGGGCCTCGCCGACGGAGCCGCACAACTGCTCGCGCTCGTCGGTCTCGAAGGCGTGATTGTCATGGGATCGGTCGACTCTGTGGAGGACGAGGACGAGGACGAGGACGAGGACGACGACACGCTCCACCACGGCGAACACCGGGGAGTCGTCTTCCCCGGCCGACGAGGGCAACTCGCGTCGGCCTGCCCGGCGGGCGCCTTCGCGGTGGGTGACGAGAACCTGCCCCCCGGGCTTGGCATCTCGGCTCCTCGGGTATCACCGGCGCATGTCGGCCTGGGACGCGAGCTTGTGGGTGGGGCGCCGGGTGGATGCCCTGCTGCCGGGCGTGGTGCGGCGGGTGTCGGCGGGGGGCCACCCGCAGCCGCGGTGGCTGCCGCGGCGGGTGCTGACGGTGGTGTCGGCCGATGTCGATGTCACCGTCGGCGCCGGGGCGGTCTGGTTCGTCCTGCGCCCCCGGTCGGCGCGGGCGCGCGAGCACACCGCGCTCCTGGAGTGGTACGGCGGGCAGTGGCGGCATCTGGGCGGCGGAAACGGCCCCCTGGACGATCCCGTGGGTCTCGACGTGATGGAGGTCCGTGCCGGTGGGGGAGTGCTCAGCCGCACCCGCCGGCACGACCCTCCGCGCTCCTCCGAGACGGCCCCCTGGATCGCCTGCGCCACGATCCACCTCGGCCGGGACGTCGGCCACCTTCTCGTCGGGAACCGGCGGTTCGACGTGGTCGGGAACCGGCGGTTCGACGCTCCCGAGCGGCGCGGGCTCGTCGTCGCCTGGATGTCGCCGCCGGGCAGCCGTGGCGTCCGGCCTGCCGTCGTGGCCTTCGGCCGCGACGGCACCGAGCTCTCCCGGCTGGGTCCCCACGACAGCCTCGACACCCACGCCTGGGCACGGTTGCGGGAGGAGGGTGTGTAGCCGGCGTCCTCAGCTCCTCGGCGGAGCCGTACTCGATCGTTCCACCAGACGGGTCGACAGTTCCGTGCGGATGGCCTCCGGGTGGTGTCCGTCCATCATCCGGATGACGCGCCGACTCACTCGCGGAGCTCCGTAGCCGTCGTGATCAGAAGGTTCGCCGCTGTCGCGGCCCGGTGCCGCTTCCCCGTCGCGGCCGGGGGCTCCCGTACCGGCGTGGTCCGGTCCCGGCCGTGGACATCAGGCGACCCTGGCCAGGTCCGCGAGCCGTACCTCGTGGGCCAGCGGAAGCCCCGTGGCCAGGCGTTCCAGCTCCGCCACGACGATGCGCCCGAGCCGCTCCAGCTCATTGCCCAGCGAGCCCGCGATGTGCGGGGTGAGGAAGACGTTGGGGAGCCGGTAGAGCGGGGAGGCGGCGGGCAGGGGTTCGGGTTCGGTGACGTCCAGGACCGCGTGCAGCCGGCCCGAGACCAGCTCGTCGGTGAGGGCGTCGGGGTCGACCAGCGCGCCCCGGGCCGTGTTGATCAGTACGCCGCCGTCCCGGATCAGGGCGAGCCGGGCGCGGTCGAGCATGCGGTAGGTCTCGGGGAGGTCGGGGGCGTTCAGGCTGACGATGTCGCTCCGGCGCAACAGCTCCTCCAGCGAGAGCGGCTCGGCGCCGAGCGCGTGGGCTTCGGCGGTGTCCACATAGGGGTCGTGTAGGAGGACCTCGAAGTCGAACGGACGGAGCAGTTCGAGCAGTCGGCGGCCGACGCGTGAGGCGCCGATGATCCCGATCCGGCGGCCGAGGTTGCCGGCGGCCGCGGTGTCGGCGGGGGAGGGCCGGGCGTGGGTGGCCCGGAAGCGGTCCCGGTGGGCGAACGCGTCCTTGCCGGCGAGCAGGATCATCGCGAGCGTGTACTCGGCGACCGGCAGGGCGTTGCCGGTGACCGCGCTGGAGACGGCGATCCCGCGCTCCCACAGGGCGTCGCCGACCAGCGGGCGCACGGAGCCGGCGGCGTGCAGCACCGTGCGCAGCCGGGGTGCCGCGGCCAGGGCGTCCGGGTCGAGGCGGGGGCAGCCCCAGCCGGTGATCAGTACCTCGGCGGCGGCGAGCGCCGGGGCGGTGACGGGGTCGGCGAAGTCCCGTACGACGAGACCGGGGTCGATCTCGGCCGTCTGCCGGAGCCGGGCCAGGAGGGGCGCCGGGAAGAGCGGCGGGAGGTGCACCGGATCCATGGCGAACACGGCCCGGGGCAGCGGGGCGCTGGGCATGACTCTCCTGGGAGACGCGGGAAACGTTGTCGGAAAGCGCCTTCTACGGTAGGTCGGGGCGGATAGCCGGTCAATCGACCGGAAGGGACGGAAGGGGGCCTGTGAAGCGGCCCATGAAGGGGGCTGCGGCACAGGGGTGCGCCCGCGAGCACGGAAACGGTTACCCACGCGGCCGCTGACGGTCACCGTGTACGCCGAACGGCCCCGGCGTACGCCGAACGGCTCTGTATCGGGCTCGTGCGACGGAATACCGCGCGCTGCTGTGGTGCTCTGTCCATACCAGTGCATCTGCGCGGCGAAGGGCTGGTGGGCACATGACGGCAGGCCGGGCGAACCCCGTGGTCAGGACCCCGTACGGGGCGGTACGCGGCAGATACGAGCGAGGCGTCGCGGTGTTCCGGGGCATCCCGTACGCGGCACCACCCTTCGGCCCCCGCAGGTTCCGCCCACCGGTACCGCCCGAGCCCTGGGACGGGGTGCGCGACGCGCTCGACTTCGGGCCCACGGCCCCGAAACCGCCGTACTCGGAGGCCTTCGCGCAGTACCTGTCCGACCCGGTCGTCCCGGGCGAGGACTGCCTCAACCTGAACGTCTGGACGCCGGAGCCGGACCCGGCCGCCAGGCTCCCGGTCCTGGTGTGGCTGCACGGCGGCGCGCTGACCCGCGGCTCGTCGGCCGTGCCCGTGTACGACGGACGGCCGTTCGCCCGGGACGGCGTCGTGTTCGTCTCCGTCAACTACCGGCTGGGGGTGGAAGGCTATGGGCTGTTCCCGGATGCCCCCGCCAACCCCGGCCTGCGTGATCAGCTCGCCGCCCTGGAATGGGTGCACGCGTCGATCGAGGCCTTCGGCGGTGACCCCGGCCGGGTGACCCTGTGCGGGCAGTCGGCGGGCGCCATCAGCATCGGCGCGCTGATCGCCGCCCCGCAGGCGCAGGGGCTCTTCAGGCGGGCGGTGTTGCAGAGCGGGCCGCCCGAGGCCCTCGACCGGGAGAAGGTGCGGCGGGTGGTGCGCCGGATGGCGACCCGGCTGAAGATCCCCGCCACCGCAGAGGCCTTCGCCGCGGTCGACCCCGCGCTGCTGCTCAGGATCCAGGCCGAGGTGGGCCGACTCAGCAGCCCGGTGCTGGGCGGGCCGGCCTTCGGGATCGTCGTCGACGGCGACCTCGTACCGCGCGACCCGTTGGAAGCGCTCTGTGACAGCGGGACGGGGGCCGCCGCCCCGGACGCCGACCTGCTGCTGGGCTGGACCCGTGACGAGTACCGGCTGTGGCTGGTGCCGGGCGGCCTGCTGGAACGCGTCGACCGGCTCGGACCGGTCGCGCTGGCCGGGGCCATGGCCCGTTGCCGCTGCGGCAGCGAGGTGGTGCGCGGCTACCGCGCGCTGCACCCCGACGCCGGCACCGCCGAGATCGTCGGCCAGCTCGTGACCGACCACCTGCTGCGGATCCCGCTGCACCGCCTGGCCGACGCCCGGCCGGGATCGGCGTACGTCTACGAGTTCGCCTGGCCGTCGCGGCGCGCCGGCCTCGGCGCCTGCCACGCCCTGGAGCTCGGCTTCGTGTTCGACACCGGAGATGTCCCGGAGGCGCGCAAGCTCGCCGGGGAGGGCGCCCCGTCGGAGCTGGCCGACGCGATGCACGCGGCCTGGGTGCGGTTCGCCGTCGAGGGCGACCCGGGGTGGCCCGCATGGGACGACACGCATCCGGTGCAGGTGTTCGGCGACGGCAGCCCGCGTATCGCCCACGGCCCACGGGATGCCGAGCGCGCCCTGTGGGCGGCGGACGTCAGCCCTGCGGAATCCACACCCGCATCGGACCCTCCTTCCGGTTGGCCCATCCGTAGTACGGAACTGCGGTCAGCGGTACGGCGGTTCCGTCGCTCCGGCGGCGTCCGTCGGCACTGATCACCCGCACCCCGCCCAGCAGGTCCGGATCGTGCCGGACGGCGAGGGCGGAGCCGGACGGCAGTGTCAGGTCGTCGAAGCGGACGCCGGACGGCTGGTCGACGCCTTCCAGGCAGTAGACGAGCGGCCCCCGCTCCAGGGCGACGCAGCCACGGGCGGCGTCCACGCGCGGGTCGGGGTGGACCAGCCGGGGGATGAGGTCCAGGTCGAGCGTGACCGTGTCCCCGGACCGCCAGCGGCGGCGCATCCGCAGCCATCCCGCGCCCACCCCGACGGCGGCCGGAACTCCACCGCCACTGCCACCGCCCCCGGTGACACCGATACCGCCGCCCGCGCGCACAGCGCCCTTCGCGGCGCCGTGCGATGTGGTTGTGACGCCGTCCGGGGTGGTCGCGCCGCCGTTCGACGTGGTCACGGTGCCGTCCGGTGCCGTCGCCGTGAAGTCGGCGCACCAGGACGGGATCCGCAGGGAGAGCGTCCAGTCGGTGTCCGCCGGTGCGTCCTCGACGGTGACGGCGATCCGGCCCTCCCACGGGTACTCGGTGGCCACCCGGACCCGGCCGCCGCCCGCCTCGTACACCCCCGTGGCGTACTGGTGCAGCTGGAGCCCGGCGCGGTCCCCGCTCGCCAGGTAGTGGGGCAGCGCGGCGAGCAGCCGCATCGCGTTCGGCGGACAGCAGGCGCAGCGGAACCACGGGGTACGGCGGGCCGTCCCGTCCGCCGCGCCCGCGCCCTCGTACTCGTCGCGCACCTGGAGCGGGTTGACGTACAGCCAGCGGGTGCCGTCCAGGCCGACGCCCGCGAGGAAGCCGTTGTAGAGGGTCCGTTCCACCAGATCGGAGTACTTCGCCTCACCGGTCAGCAGCGCCATCCGCCAGGACCACTGGACCGAGGCGATCGCCGCGCAGGTCTCCGCGTAGGCCCGGTCCGGCGGCAGCTCGTGCGGATCGCCGAACGCCTCGCCGTCGTGCCGGGCGCCGAGCCCGCCGGTCGGGTATGTCTTGGAGGACACCATCGCTTCCCACAACCGCTCGGCGGCCGACCGCAGTTCGGGGTCGCCCCGCTCGGCGGCCAGGTCGGCCACCCCGGCCAGCAGGTACAACTGCCGTACGGCGTGCCCGGAGACCGTGCGGGCCTCCCGCACCGGCACCTGGTCCTGCCAGTAGGCGTTGCCCAGCCGCGGGTCGGCGTCCGCGGCGAGCAGGCCGTGGCCGCGCCGGTCCACGAAGTACGCGGCGAGGTCCAGCCAGCGTTCCTCGAGGGTCTCCCGGTACAGCTCCACCAGCGCGGTCTCGACGCCCGGATGCCCGCACACCCCGTCGATGGCCCGGCCCGGGCCGAAGAGCGCCTCGACATGCACCGCGAACCGCACCGCGACCGCCAGGAGGCGGAGCTGCCCGGTCGCCCGGCGGTGCGCCACCGCGGCCTGGATGAGATGGCCCGCGCAGTACAGCTCGTGCCCCCGTCCCAGCTCCTGCCAGCGCTTGTCGGGCCGGGCCAGCTGGTAGTACGTCTGGAGGTAGCCGTCCGCCTCCTGCGCGGAGGCGAGCAGCCGGATCAACTCCTCCACCTGCGCGGCGACTTCCTTGTCGTCGGGCCGCTCGGCGAGCTGCCAGGACGCCGCCTCCAGCCACTTGTGCACATCCGAGTCCTGGAACGGGAAGTCCCCGGTGAAGTCCCCCCGGCCGCTCGCCGCGGCCCGGAGGTTGGCGAGATTCCCCGCCCGCTCCAGCTGCGCGGGCCCCCGCGGGATGCTCGTCTCGGCGTTGACCCGACGCCGTTCGGCCCAGAATCCGCCGGTGACGTGTGCGGCGGACGGTGGGCGCAGGGCGGTACGGGCCCGGCGGGTGAGGCGGATGGGGCCGGAGCTCATGCGGGCACTCCCGTGTCTGCCGGGCGGTCGGGGCGAGGCGACCGGTTCCTGTCCCGGGCAGCGGCGGAGGCGATCCGGGACGCGACAGGATCCTGCCCCGGTGCGGGACGGGGTTACCGTTCCTCGACCGAGTCCCGTACCCGCACATGTGTGCCCGAACACGGCCCGGTTGCCAAGGCACGCGGCATCCGCCCGTCCCGGCCGCCGCGCAAGTGCCCGGCGACTGTGCCGGGTTCGCCGCCACGCAAGTCCTCCGCGACTATGCCGGATTCAGGGTCCTCGCGATCGACGCGATCGCCTCGGGGCCCACCCGGCAGCAGCCGCCGATCAGACGGGCGCCCGAGTCCCGCCACCCCGTGACCTGTTCGGGGGCGAAGGTGGAGCGGCCCGTCCAGGCGCGGGCCTCGGCGTTCCAGCCCTCGCCGCTGTTGGGGTAGGCCACGACCGGCTTGCCGGTGACCTGCGCCGCCGTCGCGACGGCCGCGTCGACGTCCTCGGGGGCGCAGCAGTTCACACCGACCGCGATGACCTCGTCGACGTCGGCGGCCAGGGCGAAGGCCTCCGCCAGCGGCTGCCCGGCGCGCGTGCGGCCGTCCGCGACGGAGTACGACAGCCAGGCCGGCACGCCGAGCCCGCGCACCGCCCGCAGAAGCGCCCGGGCCTCGTCCGTGTCGGGGACCGTCTCCAGGGCCAGGACGTCGGGTCCGGCGGCGGCCAGGGTCTCCAGACGGGGCCGGTGGAAGCGCTCCAGCGCGTCGACGCTCAGGCCGTAACGGCCCCGGTACTCGGAGCCGTCCGCCAGCATCGCCCCGTACGGGCCGGCCGACGCGGCCACCCAGAGCGCGCGGGTCGCGCCCTCGGCGCGGGCCCGCCGGGCCGCCTCGCGGGCCAGCTCCACACTCAGCCCGAGCAGCCGGGCCGCCTCGTAGCGGCCGATTCCGCGCCGGGCGAAGCCCTCGAAGGTGGCCTGGTAGCCGGCCGTGATCGCCACGTCCGCGCCGGCCTCGAAGTAGGCGAGGTGCGCCTCGGTGATCGCCTCGGGCCGTTCGGCGAGCAGCCGGGCCGACCAGAGCTCGTCGCCGAGGTCGTGTCCGGCGGACTCCAGCTGGTTGGACATCCCGCCGTCGAGGACGACGACACCGCCGGCGAGGGCCTCGGCAAGGGTTTCGGCGGTGGCGGCGGGGGTGTCGCTGGTCATGCGACGACGCTAGTCGAAGAGGCCGGCGACAGCCGCACCCGTCCGCCGGGTGAACAGATCGACGTCCGATCCGTCGACCTCCTCCGGGCGTGCCCCCACCTTTTCGTGGCGAACCAGTCCCTCTGGCAGGGCGTCGCCGTCAGCCAGTGCACCTGCAACGGCGGCGGCAACCAGAAGTGGTGGTTCAAGGACCTGGGCGGCGGCTATTACTCCCTGGTGGGCCGGGGCAGCTCCCTGTGCCTGACGGAGAACGCCACCGACGTCACCCAGGAGGACCGCACCGGCGCCACCACACCCGGCAGTGGACGCACCCGAACCTGAGCACACGTCAGGGCGCGTCCCCGCCGGGACCGGGGCGCCCCGGTTCCCCGCCGAGAGGACGACACCCCTGATGCGGCTCCCCCCGCCCGACCGCACCCTCAGCCCCCGTACCGGCCTCACCCGCGCCCACTGGGAGGCGGCCGCCGACGCTCTGCTCGCCGCGGTGGAGCCGTACGCCACCGAGGACCGTGCCCTCTACCACCTGCCCGGCGACCACGAGAGCTGGTCGGGCCGTCTCTCCGACGGCCTGGAGGGCTACGCCCGTACGCTGCTGCTGGCCGCCTTCCGGCGCGACGAGAGCGTGCTCGGGCGCTACGCCGAGGGCCTCGCGGCAGGTGCCGCGGGCGGCTGGCCACGCATCGACGACCGTGGCCAGCCCCTGGTCGAGGCCGCCTCGATCGCGCTCGCCCTGCGGCTGACGCGCCCGCTGCTCTGGGACCGCCTGGACGACGCCGTGCGACAGCGGGCCGCCGACTGGCTGGCCGACGCGCTGACCGCCGAAGCCTGGCCCTGCAACTGGGAGTTGTTCCCGGTGACCGTCGGCGGATTCCTCCAGGAGATCGGTCACGAGCCGGACGCGGCCCGCAAGGCGATCGACCACGGACTGGAACGCATCGAGGAGTGGTACGTCGGCGGCGGCTGGTACACCGACGGTGACGGACGCAAGTTCGACTACTACAACGGCTGGGCGATGCACCTCTATCCGGTGCTGCACGCCTGGCTCGCGGACGACACCCGACTGCTCGACCACTACGGCGACCGCCTGGAACACCATCTCGAGGACTACGCCCGCCTGTTCGGCGCCGACGGCGCCCCGATGCGCCAGGGCCGGTCGCTGACCTACCGCTTCGCGGCGGCGGCCCCGCTGTGGCTGGGCGCGCTGACCGGCCGTACGCCGCTGTCGCCGGGCGAGACCCGCAGGCTGGCGTCGGGCGCGCTGACGTACTTCCTCGACCGGGGCGCGGTCGACGAGCGGGGACTGCTGACGCTGGGCTGGCACGGTCCCGACGAGAGCGTCCTGCAGGGCTATTCGGGCCCGGCGTCCCCGTACTGGGCGAGCAAGGGCTTCCTCGGCCTGCTCCTGCCGCCGGACCACGCCGTGTGGACGGCGGCCGAGGAGCCCGGGCCGACGGAGCGGACCGACGCGGTGACGCCGGTCGCCGCCCCGAACTGGCTGGTGCAGTCGACCCGTTCGGACGGCCTGGTCCGGCTGCACAACCACGGCAGCGAGGACGTCCGCTACGACCCGTACTACACGCGCCTCGCCTACTCGACCGTGACGGCGCCCTCGACGTCGTACGACAACAGCGTGGTCGTCGGCCACGATCCGAGCCGCACCGGCATCGAACCGCTGGGCGTGGGCGACGGCTGGGCCGCCTCGCGGCACACGACGGCCTCCGGCGCCCGGGTCACGAGCCTCGTGCTCGCGCACGGAGCCGCGGAGGTACGGGCCCACCTGGTGGCGGGCGCGGAACCCGGCACGCCGGTGCGGCTGACCGGGTGGTCGGCGCCCGAGGGGGTCCGAGCCGAGCTGCTGCCCGCCGTGGGCCTGACCGCCGGACTCACCGGCGTCACCGGCGTCACCGGCGACGGTGACAGCCTCTTCGTGGCCCTGGCCCGGCTCACCGCCGAGCCGGATCCGGATCCGCTGCCCGGCCTGGTGTCGGTACGGGGGAGCGGAGCGGGGGAGTGGGAGGTGCGCTGGAGCCAGGGGCCCGCGCTGCGGGTACGGCTGGACCGGGACGGGGTGGACGTCGCCCCGCTTCAGAGGCGTACCGGAGAATCCCCCGCATGACTTCCGCGATCCGTCACCTCACCATCGACTGCGCCGACGCCTACGCACTCGGCAGCTCCTGGTCCCAGGTTCTGGGCCGTCCCCTGCACGCCGACGACCACCCCGGCGACCCGGAGGCACTGATCGAGGACGCGGGTCTGCTGTTCGTCACCGTGCCCGACGCCAAGACCGTCAAGAACCGCGTCCACCTGGACCTCCAGCCGCAGGACCGCACCCGCGACGAGGAGGTCGAACGGCTGCTCGCGCTCGGCGCGCAGCTGGTCGACGACCGTCGCGACGAGGACGGCACGGGCTGGGCGGTGCTGGCCGACCCGGAGGGCAACGAGTTCTGCGTGGAGCGCAGCGCGCAGGAGCGCGCGACCTGAGACAGCGGTACGGGAGCGCGCCCCGGACACTTCGGCCGGCGCCGAAGTGACGCGCGCCTAGCGTGTCGGCATGACCGACAGTTCGCAGGACGGACCCGCTCGTGCCGACGGACCGAGGCCCCGCGCCGATCTCGCGGGGGACCGCCGATGACCGCCTTCGCCGCACTGCACCACGCCGACGAGCCCCTTTTCCTGCCCAACGCCTGGGACCACGCATCCGCGCGGGCCCTGGCCGCCCGCGGTTTCCCGGCGATCGGCACGACGAGCCTGGGGATCGCCGCGGCCGCCGGGCTGCCCGACGGCGCCGCGGCGACCCGCGACTAGACCACGCGGCTCGCCGTCGCGCTCGGCTCGGAGCCGTTCCTGCTGTCGGTCGACGCGGAGGGCGGGTTCAGCGCGGACCCCGACGAGGTGGGGGAGTTCGCCCGCGAGCTGGCGGCGGTCGGGGCGGTCGGCGTCAACCTGGAGGACGGACTCGGGCCCGCCGACCTGCACGCCGCGAAGATCGCCGCGGTGAAGAGGGCCGCTCCCGGACTCTTCGTCAACGCGCGCACGGACACCTACTGGCTGGGCGACGGCGACGCCCGGGAGACCGTCTCCCGGCTGGACGCCTACCGACAGGCGGGCGCCGACGGGGTGTTCGTGCCCGGCCTCACCGATCCCCGCCGGATCGGCGCGCTGCTGCGCGTTCTCGACGTCCCCCTCAACATCCTCTACTCACCCACCGGTCCCACCGTCGCCCACCTCGCCGCGCTCGGGGTGGCCCGGATCAGCCTCGGCTCACTGCTGTACCGGCGGGCGCTGGGCGCGGCCCTGGAGACGGTCGCGGACATCACGGCCGGCCGCGCGCCCCGGGGGACGACGCCGACGTACGACGAGGTGCAGGCGTTCGGCGGCGAACCGTCTCGGCCGGGGTCCGGGCCGTGAGCCCGGCGGCGCCGTACCCCGGGTCGGTCGCCGGGTCCGTCGGTCCTCGGGTCGGCCGTTCCCCGGGTCAGTCGGCGTGCCGCTCCTCGCGGGGCCAGTGCTCCAGCGCCACGTGCAGGGCGTCGACGGCGCGGTCCCAGGACTGCTGTACGTCACGGGGGGCGCCGAAGCCGCCGCCGGCCTCCAGGGCGCAGTAGCCGTGGAAGGTGCTGCGCAGCAGGCGGACGGCGTCGGTGAGGTCGGGTTCGTCGAGGCCGTAGGCACGGAGCATGCCGTAGGTGATCTCGGCGGTGCGCAGCAGGGCCGGGGAGCCGGCCAGGAGGGACTGGTCGACGCGGATCTGGGTGGCCGCGTACCGGCCCGGGTGCTCGAGGGCGTACGCGCGGTAGGCGTTCGCGAAGGCGGCGAGGGCGTCCTTGCCGGCCCGGCCGGCGACGGCCGCCGCGATCCGGTCGATCAGTTCGCCGCCCGCGCGCAGCGCGAGCCGGGTGCGCAGGTCCTGGAGGTTCTTGATGTGCGAGTACAGACTCGCGTCCTTCACCCCGAAGTGCCGGGCCAGCGCGGACACGGTGACGTTGTCGAAGCCGGCCTCGTCGGCGAGGTCGGCGGCCGCTGCGACGACCCGGTCGGTCGTGAGGCCGGCTCGGGCCATGGGGACTGCCTCCTCTAGGTCGCTGGGCTCCATCCTAGAGGGTCTAGGCTGGAGCCCGGCCTAGGCGGCAGGCGGTCGGAGTGTCAGCCGACCGGCGCGTACGGCACGCCGGGACAGGGTGCGGCCCTTGTCGGTGCCGAACGCGGCCGAGGAGATCCTCGTCCACCCGTTCTTCTGGCCCTCCGTCAGCGTCACCGACGTCAGGTGCTCGCCGGACTCGCCGGACTCGCCGGACTCGCCGGACTCGCCGAACTCGCCGTACACGGGAACACGGCCGGCCGGCTGGGGAATCGGCCGGCCGTGCGGGGACGGGGCGGGGTGGTCAGGGGGTCATCATGTCGCTGAGAAGACGAAGGAGAACTCCGTCGGCTCGGCCCGCAGGAAGTACTGCGGGAGCGGGCCCGGGCCGCAGGACTGGGAACCGATGCCGTGCTGGCCGTGGTCGAGGTTGACCCACACCGTGTCGCCGGACGTGAGGTCGGTCAGGTGCGCCGCCAGGTCCAGCTCTTCGGTCGTCCAGCGGCGGGCGGAGAACCAGAACTCCGGCTCCCCCTCGATCCGCAGGCCGCCGATCTCCACCCAGCGGACGTCGGCACGCGCGCCGTTCTCCTGGGGGCGGACGTAGGGCGTCTGGAGGTCGTCCACGACGGAGTCCCAACGGTGCAGCAAGGACGCCGACTTGGTGTCGGGGTACGCCTCGCCGGGACCGCCGCCGTACCAGCGCACCCGGTCCGCCGAACCCGGGAGTCCGAGGCGGACGCCGAGCCGGGGCAGCGGCAGCGTCCAGTGCCCCTCGGGGGTGACGGACACGGTCAGCCGCAGCCGGTCCCCGTCCGAGGTCCAGCGGTACACGGTGCGCAGGCCCAGGTCCCGGGCGGCCGGTGCCACCCGGGTCCGTACGGTGAGCGCGTCGTCGTCCGACTCCATTTCGTCCAGTCGGTGTTGCATGCGGTGCAGGCCCAGCTTGCGCCACAGCACGCCGTGACGGGCGTCCGACTGCCAGGCGGCGCCGTCGTCGTTGTCGGTGGTCGCCCGCCACACGTCCAGGCGCGGCCCGCCGACCTCCACCCCGCCGACCGATGTCAGCGTGCCGGTACGGGCGTCGAAGACACCCGGGCCGAGGGAGATCCGCTCCTCGGCGAGCACGGGCCGTCGGGTGGCCGCCAGGGACACGGCGGGGCGGGCCGTGACGGGGAACTGGCCCCAGGCGACCACATGGCCCTCGGGCGCCCACGGGGTGTCGGCCGCGAGCAGCGCCCGTACCGTGCACCGTGTCTCCGCGCCCCGCGCGCCCTCGGGCGGCCGCGGCAGCTTCACGTCGGCCGACTCGCCCGCCGCCAGCGCCGGCACGGACAGCGGGCCCGTCTCGACGTCCTCGCCGTCCACCTGGTAGGACCAGGTGAAGGCGAGCGCGGCGAGGTCGGCGAAGTCGTGCTTGTTGGTCACGCGCACGGTACCGTCCGAGCCGCCCTCGATGCGGACCGGCTCGATCACCTTCTTGTACTCGACGAGGCCGGGGGAGGGCTGCCGGTCGGGGAACACCAGCCCGTCACAGACGAAGTTGCCGTCGTGCAGCTCCTCACCGAAGTCGCCGCCGTAGGCGAAGCCCAGCTCCGGGTGCCGGATGCCATGGTCGATCCACTCCCACACGAAGCCGCCCTGCAACCGCTCGTACTTCTCGAACAGTTCCTGGTAGTCGGCGAGTCCGCCGGGGCCGTTGCCCATGGCGTGCGCGTACTCGCACTGGATGAAGGGGAGTTCGCGGCGCTTGCCCGGTCCGCCGTCGTCGCCCCGGCCGATCTCCTCGAGCTCGGCGTGGAAGACGTACATCCGTGAGTACAGGTCGGTGTCCCGGCAGGTGCGGTCGCCCTCGTAGTGCACGAGTCGCGAGGAGTCCCGGCCGTGGATCCACTCGGCCATCGCGCTCAGACCGCGCCCGGTGCCGGCCTCGTTGCCGAGGGACCAGACGACGACGGACGGGTGGTTCTTGTCCCGCTCGACCATGCGGGCCGCGCGGTCCAGCAGCGCCGGGGTCCACCGGTCGTCGTCGACCGGGTTGTTCCGCCAGCCCTGCTCGGTGAAGCCGTGGGTCTCCAGGTCGCACTCGTCGATCACCCACAGGCCGTACTCGTCGCACAGGTCGAGGAAGGCCGGGTGCGGCGGGTAGTGCGAGGTGCGGACGGCGTTGATGTTGTGCCGCTTCATCAGCAGCACGTCCGCCCGCATGGTCTCCAGGTCGAGGGCGCGGCCCCGCTCCGGGTGCCACTCGTGCCGGTTGACGCCCTTGAAGAGGACCGGCCGCCCGTTGACCTTGAGCAGGCCGTCCGCGAGCCGCACGGTCCGGAACCCGATCCGCAGCGGCACCCGTTCGCCCTCGGTGACCAGTACGCCGTCGTACAGCCGGGGTGTCTCCGCCGTCCACGGCCGCACCGGGACCGTCACCGGCTCGCCGGTGCTGACATCGATGTCGAGGTCGGGCACGGACACCCGGCCGTCGACGTCGGAGTCGACGCGCAGGGTGCCCTCGCCCGTGACGTGGTCGTAGGAGGCATGCACGAAGAAGTCGAGGGCGCTGCCCGCCGGACGGTGCAGCAGGGTGACGTCACGGAAGATGCCTGGCAGCCACCACTGGTCCTGGTCCTCCAGGTACGAGCCCGCCGACCACTGGTGGACGCGGACCGCGAGCACGTTCCCGGCGGGCTTCAGCAGGTGCCCGACCGCGAACTCGTGCGCCAGCCGGGAGCCCTTGAACTCGCCGATGTCCGTGCCGTTCAGCCAGACCCGGGCGCACGACTCCACGCCGTCGAAGCGCAGCACCGCACCGCCGTCCGCGGGGTCGGGCCAGTCCGCGGGCAGGTCGAAGAACCGCAGGTGGTCGCCGGTCGGGTTGTCCGTCGGGACGTGCGGCGGGTCGACCGGGAAGGGGTAGAGGTGGTTGGTGTAGACGGGCGAACCGTGCCCCTGGAGCACCCAGTGCCCCGGGACCGTCACCTCCGCCCAGTCCCCGTAGTCGTAGTCCTCCTCGGTGAAGGAGTCGTCCTGCGCGTCGGCGGTCGGCGACAGCCGCAGGCGCCAACTGCCGTTGAGGGAGAGTGACGAGGCGTCCGAGGACGCGTACCAGGCGCGGGGCGGCAGGAGCCCGCTGCCCGGTGCGACGTCCTCGACGTAGTCGATGGCGGAGGTGCGGAAAGACATCGTTCTCCAGATCTCGAGAAGCGCCGGGGCCCTGGCCGATGACCAGCGGCCAGAGGAAGGAGTTCCCCTCGTTGATGAAGGTGATGGCGGCGATCGCCGCGAAGAAGTTCAGCGAGTCGGGCACCACGACGCGCCAGTACGCGCCCCGGTAGCCGAGCCCGTCCACGCGCGCCGCCTCCTCCAGCTCCTTCGGGAACCCGAGGAAGTACTGCCGGAACAGGAAGCAGGTGAAACCACTGAAGAGGCGAGAGGAGGGCGGCGAGGCCGGTTGCGAGGTACAGGCCAGTGGAGCTCATGACCCCGCCGCGCCCCGCTGCGCCGTGCCGCACGCGCCGCGACCGGCCGGACGGCGGGGCCGTCCTCCTCGGCTCGGGTGCGATCCAGGTCACCTGGACTCCGCACGCCTTCCCAGTCGGACGACGTCTGTTCGAAGAGTTGCATCCGGTCCGGAGTCACGAACAGGGTTCTTTAGCACGGGAGTTGAAGACTCCCGGTCCAGTCCCCGCGGCCCTCGGTTCAGGCCCCCGCGGCCTCGGTCCGGAGTCGGCTACCGGATGGCCCGGCCCTGCTCGGTCCCGGCGTCGCAGGTGTACGGGACCGCCTCGCGCGACCGCGGCTGCCGCAGGACGGAACGGATCTGTCGGTGTGCGTCGACGTGCATCCCTTCCGTCGTCATGCAGGGGGCGCGGTACGGCTCCTTGCGGGCGTGGTGCGCCTGGTGAGCCGCTGGCCCACCGACTGCAGGGCCCCTTCGAGAGCGAAGGTCGCCGCTCCCAGGCACACCGGGTCGGTGGGGATGGGGGAGAGGACGATCTCGGTCGCGGCCAGCGGACGCCGCAGCGCGTGCCGGGCGACGGCCGCGCGTACCTCGCGGACCAGCGGTTCGCCGAGCCGGGCGGCGACCCAGCTGCTCAGCACGACCACCTCGGGGTTGAGGAGGTTGACCAGGTCGGCGACGGCGGCGGCGAGGTAACGGGCGGTGTCCCGGACCACCTTGACCGCGACCGGGTCGCCGTCGGCCACGCCCCGGGCCAGCGCGTCGACGGTGGCGGTCTGGTCCTCGGGGTGCAGCAGGGGGCTGCGCGGGCTCAACTCCCGCAGATTCAGCATGATTCCGGGCGCCCCGACGTACGTCTCCACGCAGCCGTGGTTGCCGCAGTGGCACAGCCGCCCGTCCAGCACGAGCGTGGTGTGACCCCACTCGCCGGCGCTGTTGCTGACGCCCCGGTGCAGTCCGCCGCCCAGGAGGAGCCCGGCGCCCACACCGGTGCCGAGGTTGACCACCACGGCGTCCCCGCGGCCCCGCGCGGCCCCGAACCACAGCTCGGCGACCGCGCAGGCGCGCAGCGGATTGTCCAGGTACAGCGGGTACGCGAGGTGTTCGCCGAGCAGGTCGAGCAACGGCACGTCGTGCCAGTCCCAGTTGGGCGCGTACTCCGAGACCCCGTTGTCGCGGTCCACCTGCCCCGGCACGCTCACCCCGACGCCGAGGACACGGGCCGCCTCGACCCCGGCCTGCGCGACCACCGAGCCGACGGCGGCGGCGACATGGCTGACCACCTGCTCCGGCAGGCTCTCACCGGGGCGCATGTCCTCCTCCGCGCGGGCCAGCACGTTCAGCGCGAGGTCGAACAGTTCGACATGGACGTACGTCTCGGCGATGTCGACGCCGATCAGCGCGCCGCCGGAGGTGTCGACGGCCACCAGACCCCGGGGACGCCCGCCCGCCGAGTCCTCGAAACCGACCTCCGTGATCATGCGCAGGTCGAGCAGCTCACCGACGAGGGTGGCGACCGTGGCGAGACTGAGCCCGGTCGCGCTCGCCAGCTCCTGCCGCGAGGTGGGGGACGCGGCGATGATCTGGCGCAGCACCTCGTAGCGGTTGGCGGTGCGGATGTCACGTGAGGTGCGCTTCACCGGAGCCCCTCCCTTCCGGTCCGGGGCCGGGGCCACCTCGGCACCGGCGCCGCGTCAGGCTATGGGGCCACCGAGGCTTTCGACAAGGGTTAGGAAAGGGGGTTTATTAAGTGCATCAAGTCAGTCGCCCAGAACGTCCCGCACGAAGGCGTTGGTGAACTTACCGGCCGGGTCCAGCTCCCGCGCCAGCGCCCGGAAGTCACCGAGCCGCGGGTAGCGGCCCCGCACCACGTCCGCCGGCACGGTGTGCACCTTGCCCCAGTGCGGCCGCGGCTCGAAGGCGTCCAGCGCCTCCTCCACCCGCCGCACCACCGGCAGCACCACGTCCGTGTCCTCGACCCAGGTGAAGTGCAGGGCCACGGTGTCCCGCCCGTACGCGGGGCTCAGCCACTGCTCGTCGGCGGCCACGGTGCGCACCTCGCAGGTCTGGAGCACGGGCGCCACGGCCGTCCGGATCGCGTCCAGCGCGTGCAGCGCGTCCAGGGCCCGGGCCCGCGGCAGCAGGTACTCCGACTGGAGCTCGGCACCGCTGCTGGGCGTGAACTCCGCACGGAAGTGCGGCAGCCGCTCGTGCCACGGCCCCGGCACCCCGAACTGCTGCGTGCAGTTGACCGCGGGCATCCCCGGCACCGGGTGCAGCGCCTCGGTGGCGGGCACGGCCCACGGGAAGTCGGCGAGCGGCTGGTCGGTGCGCCGCTTGAGCCACACCTGCCGGAAACCGGGCTCGCGCCAGTCGGTGAACAGGCTCACGCTGTACGCCGCCGCGGCCACCGTCTCGAAGTCCAGCCCGGCGAGCGGGAGTTCGGTGAACAGATGCTGCTCGACCTCGAAGGAGGGTGCCAGGTCGAGGGTGAGCGCGCTGACGACGCCCAGGGCGCCCAGCGAGGTGACGGACCCACCGAACCGCGCGTCCCCGCGCCCGATGACCGTCGTCGACCCGTCGGCCGTGACGATCTCCACCTCTCGCACGGGTGCGGCGAGCGGGCCGTTGCCGACCCCCGAGCCGTGGGTGCCGGTCGCCACGGATCCGGCCACGGAGATGTGCGGCAGCGACGCCATGTTCGGCAGCGCGAATCCGTGCCCGTGCACCTGACGGGCGAGCTCCGCGTACCGGACGCCGCCGCCGACCCGTACCGTGCGGGCGGTGGTGTCGACGTCGATCTCGACAGGCAGCGCGTCGAGCGAGAGCAGCACTCCGTCGGCCCCGGGCTCGGCGATCTCGTTGAACGAGTGCCCGCTGCCCAGCACCCGCACCCGCGCGCTCTCCGCCACGACCGCGCGCACCTCGTCCGACGAGCGCGGGCGGCGCACCTCCTTGGCGGCGTACGTGATGTTGCCCGCCCAGTTGCTGACGGTCTCGGCCATGCGGTCGTCCCTCCGGAGGAGATCGGGATCCAGGGTTCCTCGGTGAACCTACCGTGGCGACCTGGCCGGTCACGGCCGGGAAGGGGCCGCGTCGGCCGGAGTCGGAAATCGGCGTTGTGTCCGGTCTGCGCGCCACGCGGGGGGACCCGGCACCGGCTGCCCGGGACCGTGGGCATACCGTGAGGAGTCGTACACCCGAGCCGGAGGAGAAGTCGGGATGGACAGCCGTACCGCGCTGGTCGAGGATCTGATGGAGCGCTTTCCGCATGTGCCGCGGGAGGCGGTCTTCAAGGAGGACCTGCTCCGGGGCGGCGTCGCGTTCGACCCGTCGGCCCTGAGCGACAACGAGGACGGCGAGGTCAAGCCGAAGTCGTACTTCATCTTCTCGTTCGACCACGGCACCCTGCCCGAGCTGGGAGAGGCCGCGCTGCGGCGGCCGCCGGAGGAGATCATCCTCACCGGCGGACCGTACGGCCTGCGGCGGACCGTCGTCTCCGTGCGCGTGAACCCGGCTTCGCCGTACCGCGTGGCCGCCGACGAGGAGGGGCAGCTCGGGCTCTACCTCGACGGCGCGCGTGTGGCCGATGTCGGCGTGCCGCCCATGCCCGAGTACTACCGGCACACCCTCTCCAACGGGAAGTCCGTCATGGAGGTGGCGCCCACCATCCAGTGGGGCTACCTGATCTACCTGACCGTCTTCCGGGTCTGCCAGTATTTCGGCGCCAAGGAGGAGTGCCAGTACTGCGACATCAATCACAACTGGCGCCAGCACAAGGCGGCCGGGCGGCCGTACACGGGCGTCAAGGACGTGGAGGAGGTCCTGGAGGCGCTCGAGATCATCGACCGCTACGACACCCAGAAGGCGTCCACCGCGTACACCCTCACCGGCGGCGCGATCACCAAGACCGTCGCGGGCCGCGACGAGGCCGACTTCTACGGGCACTACGCCAAGGCCATCGAGGAGCGCTTCCCGGGGCGCTGGATCGGCAAGGTCGTGGCGCAGGCGCTGCCGAAGGACGACGTGCAGCGGTTCAAGGACTACGGAGTGCAGATCTACCACCCCAACTACGAGGTGTGGGACCGCCGGCTGTTCGAGCTGTACTGCCCGGGCAAGGAGCGCTACGTCGGCCGCGACGAGTGGCACAAGCGGATCCTCGACTCGGCGGAGATCTTCGGCGCGCGCAATGTGATCCCCAACTTCGTGGCCGGCGTGGAGATGGCCGAGCCCTTCGGGTTCACCACGGTCGACGAGGCCATCGCGTCCACCACCGAGGGCCTGCGCTTCTTCATGTCGCACGGCATCACGCCCCGCTTCACGACCTGGTGCCCGGAGCCCACGACTCCGCTCGGCAAGGCCAACCCGCAGGGCGCGCCGCTGGAGTACCACATCCGGCTGCTGGAGGCCTACCGCGCCACGATGGACGAGTTCGGCCTGTCCTCCCCGCCCGGCTACGGCCCTCCCGGCCCCGGCAACGCGGTGTTCTCCGTGAGTTCCTTCATGGACAGCCTGCCCGCGGCGGAATCCACCGGGGAATCCGTGCCGGAATCCACGGAGGGGATCGCGTCGGTGTGACGCGTGAGGCGAACGGTGAGTGGAAGCGCGGTCGCAATCCGTACAGTGGGACGGAGTTGAGGGTCCCCGTACCGGGCCGGCCGACCGCGCGACCGCACGTCATGACATCTGAACAGGGCGCTTGTCAGTTGTGACGGAGACGTGAAAGGCTCGGGCTCTGCCGCGAGGTTCCCCCCAACTCCTCTACCTCTATGGTGAGTTGACCTTGCTTGTGGATGCAGGAGACCCATGCCCGACCTGCCGACCCCCAAAGACGCCGCCGAGGCCGCACTGTTCTCGGAGTGCTGGGACGCGGTCCTTTCCTACGCCGACCTCTGCACGGCCGGTTCCACCGCGGCCCAGCAACTGGCCAGGGACGCGTTCGCACTCGGCATCCGCGAGGCCCGCGAGAGCGAGGCGGGGACCCGGCGCGGCGCCGGCCGCCGCCCCTCCGGCCTGCCCCGGATCCCCCTGCTGCTGACCGCCGTACGCACCACGGCGGCCGCCTGGGAGGTTGCCGGGCAGGGGCACAAACTCGACCCCGACCTGCGCCTGTGGCTCAACTCGGACAAGGCCGCCCGCTACACCGGACCGCCGCTGCGCCGCCCCGTCGCGCTGCGCGGCCTGCGCGACATGCAGGAGCCGGACGCGGCGCTGCTGTGGCTCGCGGAGGTGGAGGCGCTGCCGCTGCGGGCGGTGGCCCGCAGGCTCGGCCTCGACCCGGCCGCCGCGACCGAGGAACTCAACCAGGTGCGCGGCCTGTTCCGCGACCGCTGCCACCGCAACCACCTCGACACGCCGCTCGACACGGAGTGCCGCAGCTATGTCCGGCTGCTGGACGCGGTCACCCGCTCGCCCTCGGCCGACACCCCCGAGGACCTCTCCCGGCACCTCGCCACCTGCGTGGAGTGCGCCGAGGCCGCCGCCTGTCTGCGGCTGCACGGGGGCGGACTGCCCGCCGCCCTCGCCGGCGGAGTGATCGGCTGGGGCGGCCTCGCCTATCTGGAGCGCCGCCGCCGGGCCGTCGAGGTGCGCCTCGGCGCCCCCCGCCCCGACGACAAGGACACGGAGCGCGAGGAGCCCAAGGCCGGCGCCCACAAGGCGCGCGTGGTGCGCAACGGACTTCTCGTGGCCGCTGTCCTGGTCTCCGTGCTCGCGCTCGCCGTGTCGCTGATGCCCTTCGACGGCAACGGCGACGACATCGCCACGGCCGTCGGCGACGACCGTCAGCCGGTCGCCGACCCCCGCCCCTCCTCGCTGCCGTCCGCCGGCGCCACCGCGTCCGCCTCGGCGGCCCCCGGCTCCGACTCCCCGCGCCCCTCCGCCGGCGCCACGTCGGCCACGCCCCGCCACGACAAGCCCGACACGGAGCCCCAGGGCACCTCCACGTCCACCGCGGCCGGCAACGCGCCCGACCCCGGGGTGAGCCAGGCGCCGGTCTGCCACGTCCGGTACCACCTCGACACCGAGTGGCCCGACGGCTTCCAGTCCACGGTCACCGTGACCACCACCCAGGCCCTCGCCTCCTGGCAGGTCGCCTGGTCCTTCCGGGACGGGCAGCGGGTCGGCCAGATGTGGGACGCGACCGTCGCCCAGAACGGCTCCCGCGTCACCGCCACCGCCGCCGACTACAACAAGTCGGTCCCCGCGGACGGCACCCTCGCCTTCGGCTTCCTCGGCTCCTGGCAGGACAAGAACTCGGCCCCGTACGACTTCACGCTCAACGGCCACGACTGCGCCCGGTCCTGAGACGCGGGGGACGCCCTGTCCGGGGCGAGCGGATGACCGACGGCGGTGGTCGGCAGGGCTTCGCGCCGGACGACGAGGTGCGGGAACTCGCCTCGGCGGCACCGGCCGCACGGGCCGCGCTGCCGACGGACTGAGCGGCCTCCGCGGGGCCCCGTGGCCGAGGCGGCGGGCGTCCGCCCCGTGTGTTGCGTACGGCGCACGCTCCGGGACCCAGGACCGGCGACCTCGCCCGCGGCAGGACCCTGCGCCAACCGTGCGGACGCCGCCTCGCTCCTCCGGTTGAATACCTCTGTGGCAGCGGACTTGGACTTCGACGAGGACGACCTGCGGGCGCTGGCCGGGGCACGCTCCTTCGACCGGGGCCGGGGGTATCTGGCGGCGGTGACCGCCGTGGAGGTGGGCGACGGCTGGATCACGGCCACCGTCCACGGGACGGACGTCTACCAGGCGGAACTGACCCTCGACAGGCCCGACGGCCTCGCGGGGGAGTGCGACTGCCCGTACGGCGTGGAGGGCAACTTCTGCAAGCACCTGGTCGCCCTGGGGCTGACCGTGCTCGCCGAGCCGGAGGCGGTGCCGCGGCAGCGCGGGCGGGCCCGCGCCCGGGCCCAGGAGCTGGACGCGTGGCTGGCCGCGCTCACCGGGGACGAACTGCTCGCCCTGGTACGGGAACAGGTCGCCGGGGACCGGCAGTTGGCGCGCCGGCTGGAACTGCGGGCGGCGAGCGCCCGAGGCGACCTGGCCGAGGTCCGCACCCGGATCCGGGAACTGTTCGACACCGCCCCCTTCGCACGGTACGGCTATGTCGAGGACGCCGATGCCCGCGCCTACGGCGCACAGGCCGCGCAGGCGGTGGCGGCGATCGCCGCGCTGACCGCCGCCGGGCGGCCCGCGGAGGCGATCACCCTGTCCCGGGAGGCGATGCGACTGCTGAGCGAGGCGCAGGACGCGATCGACGACTCCGACGGCCACCTGGGCCGTATCGGATCCGCGCTCGCCGAGGCCCACCTCGACGCGTGCCGCGCGGGCCGCCCCGACCCGGACGAGACCGCGCGGTGGCTGGTCGGCCATCTGCTTGGCGAGCTGGACGACCTCACCGGCGTCGACCTCCCCGACTACGAGGACGTCCTCGGCGCGCAAGGCGCCCTGCGAGTGAAGGAGTTGGCGACTTCGGCCTGGCGCCGCAACCGCACCGGCTGGGCGGAGAAACACCTGATGGAGCTGCTGGCCCAGGCGGAAGGAGACATCGACGGATGGGTCGCCGTGCACGCGGCCGACCTCGCCCCGGACGGCAGCACCCACCTGGCCGTCGCCCGCGCGCTGGACAGCGCCGGCCGCCCGGACGAGGCCCTGCGCTGGGCCGAGCGCGGTGTCGAGGAGTCGCCCGCCGACAGCACCCCCGACCTCGCCCTGATCGACTACCTCTGCGACCGCTACACCCGCGCCGACCGGCTTCCCGACGCCGTCGCCCTGCGCCGCGTCCACTTCGCGGGCCACCGCACGCTGGCCGCGTACCGACAACTGCGAACGGCGGCCCGGGCGACCGGCCGCTGGCAGGCCGAGCGGGAACAGGCGCTCGCGCTGCTGCGCAAGGACGCCGGACAGCGCCGGCAGTCCTGGCACGGCGGCCCGGTCCTGGTCGACGCCCTGCTCGACGACGGTGACGTCGACGCCGCATGGCGGGCGGCGGCCGAGACCCGCGCGCACGACCGGCAGTGGCTCGCCCTCGCCGACCGGGCCCGCGCCGCTCGTCCCGCCGACGCGCTCACGGTCTACCTGCGGCTGGCCGAACCGCTCGGGAAACAGACCGGCAACGCCGTCTACGAGCAGCTGACCGGTCTGCTGCTCGGCATGCGTGACTGCCATCGGCTGCTGGGCACCGAGGCCGAGTTCACCGCGCACCTCGCCGCTCTGCGGGCCGGTCAGCGGCGCAAGCGGAACCTGATGCGGCTCCTCGACCAGCACGGCCTGTGACCGCCGACGCGGTCCTGCGCGCGGACACCGCGTTCGCCACCTCGCACGATCCGCCGCAGCGGCAGGCGGCGGTGTGGTGACAGCCGGCCCGGATCACCGAGAGCGGGGTGGCATGACCCTCGGTGATCAGGCGCTGTCTCGATCCGGCCGGGCCACGGGAGGCCCAGGGCGCGTCAGAGCTTCCCGCCGATCTCGCAGGCCTGGCACGGCGGCCGTCCGCAGGTGCACTGCATGAGGGCGTCGAGGACCTCGTGGTCGTGGTAGAGGCACTCGTCCTTGCAGGTGTGCCGCGGGATGAATCCTGCCGGGATCTCGCCGGGCCACGGCTCGTGGCCCTCCCGGCAGCGGACGAACCGCTCGGGATCGGCGGAGTGCAGTTCGTGCATGCTCGACCGTGCCTCGTCCTCCAGCTCACGCACTCGCTCCACCAGAGCCTTGAGCTCGGTGGCGATGCCGGAATACCGGTCGGCGCCGGTCCTCACGTGCGCGGCCCGCAGAGCCATCGCTGCGTTTCCCAAAAACCGGCCGGCATCCTGAAGGTCGGTCACGTGGTGCATCTGAATTCCGGTCACGCCCCGGACCCACACTGCGTCCATGCTCACTGATCCACCTTCCCGGCGTTCGCCTGGTTTTCTTACGAGAGATTAGGCGCGGCGCCGGTATCTCCGATAATGCAAAGCAACTATTAATGGACGCTAAAGCCCTGGCCCGTGCCCGTCCAGTAAATTGTTCGTGAATCGGCTCACAGCCGGGGTGATGGATCTTCTTGAATCTTCCGTCGAATTCCTGTCCGCCGGGCGCTCACCCCGCCCGTGCCGGTCGTCCGGCGACCGTGCATGAGCTCGCTCACGTGCCGGCGAACCCTCCGCCCCGGAACAGGGCGCGCCTGCACCGAGAGTGCCGACCCGGACACGTGCGGCGCTCAACCGGAGACGTGGACGGCGAACGCCGTCCACGGGAAATGTTTGCCCCGGCGCCCGGAACGCACCGCCGGAGCAGGTCGTGACCATTGCCGGCGTCGGTTTCCGCGGCGTCTGCGCGACGTTCTCCACATTCAGTTACGAGTTGTTCCACTGTGTGAGAAAGGGCAGGTCGGCAGTTCCTTGCTGTATGCCGTTCCGAGTCTCACGGCGGGTCTTTCGGCAGCGGCGGCGACGCTCGTCATCGGTTCGTTCCGAGAAGGTCCGTGCCCGGCCGCCCGGCACTTGACACGTGGATTTACGAGACGTCTCCTTGAAGGTAGGAAATGCGCTGTCGCGTGCGCTACTTGGGGCGCACCGCACGCACTCGGGTTGGCCCGTGTCCACCGGCGTCCGGAGGCTGCTGATGGCGACCTACGAATACCTGTGCAGTCGCTGTGGGGCGTTCGAGGTGAAATTGCCGATCGGTACAGCGCCCACTGGTTTCGGCTGTCCTGCTTGTGCAGGTAATGCGAAACGCGTCTACTCCTCGCCAGGCTTCGCGCGGACCTCACATGCGGTCGCCTCCCTCCATGCTCGGGAGGATCGGTCCCGTGAGGTGCCGGAAGTTGTCTCCGAAGTGCCGTCACGCGGGCGAGTGCAACAGCAGGCGCACCCTTCGCTCTCGCGGTTGCCGCGTCCCTGAGGGCGCCGGCCGACAGGAGTCGAGCCGTAGTCGGCGGCCCGGGTGCGCCGCGATATCGCTCCCTACGCGGACTTAGGAGGTGCGTCCCGTGGGAAATGTGGGGCTGCTCTTCGTCGGTGCGGTGCTCTACGTGAACGGGCTGTTGCTGCTGGGGAAGGTCGACGCCAAGTCCGCAGCAGTGTTCAACCTCTTCGTGGGTGGACTGCAGGTGTTGACGCCGACCTATCTCATCTTCACGGCAGGCGACGACTCCATGAAGATTCTGGCGGCATCAGGGATTTACCTGTTCGGATTCACCTACCTGTATGTGGGGATTGTGCTGCTCGCCGGAATCGACAACATCTGCGTCGGCTACTACTCCCTCTTCGTGGCGATCGTGGCCCTGGGGTATTCGTTCGCCAACTTCCACCTCTTCAAGGACTACCCGTTCGGAGTCATCTGGCTCTACTGGTCCTTCCTGTGGTTCCTGTTCTTCCTGCTGCTCGGTCTCAAGAAGACGGAGTTGTCCGACTATGTGGGCTGGGTGACGGCGATCGAGGGCTGGGTCACGGGTGTCATTCCCGCGGCGCTGCTGCTCTCCGGTTACTGGAAGCACACCACGGAGATCGCCATCGCCCTCGGTGTCTTCGGTGTCGTCGTGTTCGCGGCACTGTGGCCGCTCACCAGGAAATCGCGGCAGCCGGCCCCGGCCGGATCGGCCGGAAGCACGGGCACAACGTCCTGACCGGATCGAAAGTGAGAGGCTGTCATGCCCGAAGTCGTATTCAGTGTGGACCAGAGCAAGTCGATGCGAGAGCAGGACGTTCCCGGACACAACAGGTGGCACCCGGACGTCCCCGCCGCCGCCATGGTGAAGCCGGGATCGGAGTTCCGTATGGAATGCCGTGACTGGACCGACTGCCAGGTCGGGAACAACGACTCCGCCAACGACGTACGTGACATCGACCTGACCATCCCCCACATGCTCAGCGGCCCCATAGGCGTGGAGGGCGCCGAACCCGGCGACCTGCTCGTCCTCGACATCCTCGACCTGGGCCCCGTGCCGCAGCAGACAGGCGACGCGGCGGGCCAGGGCTGGGGCTACACCGGCATCTTCGCCAAGGCCAACGGAGGTGGCTTCCTGACCGACTATTTCCCGGACGCCTACAAGGCGGTATGGGACTTCCACGGACAGCAGGCCGTCTCCCGCCACCTTCCCGGGATCCGCTTCACCGGAATCACCCACCCCGGGCTGTTCGGAACAGCCCCGTCCGCCGAGATGCTCGCCCGCTGGAACGCCCGCGAGCAGGCGCTGATCGACACCGACCCGAACAGGGTCCCCCCGCTCGCCGTACCGCCCGACGCCGTCAACGCACTCGCCGGCACGGCCACCGGAGACGTCGCGCGGCGCATCGGCGCGGAAGGCGCGCGCACGGTGCCGGCCCGCGAGAACGGAGGAAACCACGACATCAAGAACTTCACGCGCGGTTCGCGGGTCTTCTACCCCGTACACGTCAAGGACGCCAAGCTGTCGGGAGGCGACCTGCACTTCAGCCAGGGCGACGGGGAGATCACCTTCTGCGGCGCCATCGAGATGGGCGGCTTCATCGACTTCCACGTCGACCTGATCAAGGGCGGCATGGAGACGTACGGCATCTCCACCAACCCGGTGTTCATTCCGGGCAACGTCGAGCCGAGGTACACGGAGTTCCTCACCTTCATCGGGATCTCCGTCGACCACGACACGGACACGAACTACTACCTGGACGCGACGCTGGCCTACCGCCGGGCCTGCCTCAACGCCGTCGAGTACTTCAAGAGGTTCGGCTACAGCGGAGAGCAGGCCTACCTGCTGCTCGGCTCGTCCCCCATAGAGGGACGTATCAGCGGCATCGTCGACATCCCCAATGCGTGCTGCTCGCTGTACGTACCCACCGCCATGTTCGATTTCGAGGTCCGGCCCAGCGCCGCCGGCCCGATGAAGGCCGACCGCGGTCGGTGCGCGCTGTCCACCTCCTGACCTGACCCCCGCCACGGCCCCGCGGTCCCGGTTGCGGCTCGGCCCTGCACGTCATCGCCGTTCGCCGGAGCCGAGACGGCGGGCTGCGGCCCGGAGCTCGTCCACGCAGGAAGACGTCCGCCGTGCAGCGTGAGTTCCGCCGCACGGCGGGCGCTTCGGCGAAAAAGAGTTGGTCTTCGGCCGAGACGTGCGGCTAGGGTTGCCCATGTCCCGCGACGGCCAGTGGCCGCCGCTGTCGACCGAGTGAGTGAGTAACGGGAGGTGTGACCGATGGCTGTCTCTGTGATGGGCGCTGCCCGCAACCAGAAGTTCATCAAGTCCACCTCCGTGGCCACCGGCTGACACACACTCACCTTTTCTCGCGCCTGAGCGCGCGACCGCCGGGGCCACCCTGTGAAGGGTCTCCCTTGACTTCCACCTCTGTTTTGACCGCTCTCGCTCCCTACGGCTGGGACGAGGCATGGGCGGACGAGTTCGCCCCCCACGGCTCCCAGGGGCTACTGCCCGGACGCGTGATCCGGGTCGACCGCGGGCAGTGCGACGTGGTCACCGCCGACGGGGTCCTGCGCGCGGACACCGCGTTCGTCACCCCGCACGACCCGCTGCGGGTCGTCTGCACCGGCGACTGGGTCGCCCTCGAACCCGTCGGCAACCCGCGCTACGTACGGACGTGTCTGCCGCGCCGTACCGCCTTCGTGCGCTCCACCTCCTCCAAGCGGTCCGAGGGGCAGATCCTCGCCGCCAACGTCGACCACGCCGTCATCGCCGTGTCCCTGGGCGTCGAACTCGACCTCGGCCGGATCGAGCGGTTCCTCGCGCTGGCCTGGGAGTCCGGGGCGCAGCCCGTGGTCGTGCTCACCAAGGCCGACCTCGTGCCGGACGCGGTGGGGCTGTCGTACCTCGTCCAGGACGTGGAGACGACGGCGCCCGGCGTGCCGGTGCTGACCGTCAGCGCCCTGGACGGCGACGGGCTCGACGTGCTCGTCGCCCTCGTCTCCGGTGGTACGTCCGTGCTGCTCGGGCAGTCCGGCGCGGGCAAGTCGACCCTCGCCAACGCGCTGCTCGGGGAGGACGTGATGGACGTACAGGCCACACGGGACATCGACGGGAAGGGCCGGCACACGACGACCACGCGCAACCTGCTCGCCCTGCCGGGCGGCGGCGTACTGATCGACACCCCGGGGCTGCGCGGGGTCGGACTGTGGGACGCCGGCAGCGGCGTCGGGCAGGTCTTCGCCGAGATCGAGGAGCTGGCGCGTGCGTGCCGGTTCCACGACTGCGCACACGAGAGCGAGCCGGGGTGCGCGGTGCTGGCCGCCGCCGAGACGGGGCAACTGCCCGAACGGCGACTGGAGAGCTACCGCAAGCTCGTCCGCGAGAACCAGTGGATCGTCGCCAAGACCGACGCCCGGCTCCGCGCGGAGATCCGCAAGGACTGGAAGCGCAAGGGTGCGGAGGGGCGGGCGGCGATGGAGGCGAAGCGGGGGCGGGTGCGGTAGGGCGGCCGGGGTGGTGGGCCGCGCGGCCCGGCGCCGAGTGCTGACGGTGCTGGGGGCGGGTGGGCCGCGCGGCCCGGCGCTGACGGGTGCGGTCCGCGCCCACCCGTGCCGCCCCAGGCGGCACGCATGCCCGCGGACGGACCGGACTGACGGCTGGGTGCGCCCGCGTGCCTGGGGCTGGAGCTGGAGCTGACGAGGCTGGGTGTGCCCGCGGGCCGGCGGGGGACGACGTCCGTGGGGCGGCGGGCCGGCGGGGGGCGGACGTCCGTGGGTCGGCGGTTACGGGTGTCGTGTCCGATTTCCGCCAGCCGCGTGTCCCGGGCGTCGCTCACACTGGACCCTGTGATGGACGAGGACACCAGGTACGAGGCCGTGCGCAGTCGGGACGCGCGTTTCGACGGCGAGTTCTTCTTCGCCGTCGAGACGACCGGCATCTACTGCCGGCCGAGCTGCCCGGCCGTCACTCCTCGGCGGCGCAACGTGCGGTTCTTCGCGACGGCCGCCGCCGCGCAGGGCTCGGGGTTCCGGGCCTGCCGGCGGTGCCGGCCGGACGCCGTGCCGGGCTCGGCCGCGTGGAACGTGCGGGCCGACGTCGTGGGCCGGGCCATGCGCCTGATCGGCGACGGCGTGGTCGACCGGGAGGGCGTCGGCGGGCTCGCCGCACGGCTGGGCTACAGCGCCCGGCAGGTACAGCGGCAGCTCACCACCGAGCTCGGCGCGGGGCCGGTCGCCCTCGCCCGGGCGCAGCGGGCGCACACCGCGCGCGTCCTGCTCCAGACGACCGAGCTGCCGGTCACCGAGATCGCCTTCGCCTCGGGGTTCGCCAGCGTGCGGCAGTTCAACGACACCGTCCGGGCCGTGTACGCCTCGACGCCGAGCGACCTGCGGGCCGCCGCGCCCCGGGGCGGACCGCGGACCAGGGCCACGCCCGCCGCCGGGATCCCGCTGCGGCTCGCCCACCGCGGGCCGTACCAGGCCGGTCCCGTCTTCGACCTGCTCGACCGCGAGGCCGTGCCCGGCATCGAGGAGGTAGGCGGCGCCCCCGGCGACCGTACCTACCGACGCACCCTGCGCCTTCCGCACGGCAGCGGGATCGTCGCCGTCCACGAGCGGACGGGAACGCAGCGGGGGAGGACGGTGGCCCACGCCGGCGGCTGGCTCGACGCCCGGCTGCACCTCACCGACCCTCGCGACCTCACCACCGCCGTACAACGGCTGCGGCGGCTGTTCGACCTCGACGCCGACCCGTACGCCGTCGACGAGCGGCTCGGCGCCGACCCGCGGCTCGCCCCGCTGGTCGCCGCCCGCCCGGGGCTGCGCTCACCGGGCACCGCCGATCCGGCGGAGCTGGCGGTACGGGTACTGGTGGGGCGGGCGGCGGCCGAGGCGCTCGTGCGCGACTGCGGCAAGGCGCTGGACGCGCCCTGCGGCACGCTCACCCACCTCTTCCCGGAACCCGCCGCCCTCGCCGAGGCCGAGCGGGACGGCGACGGCCCCCTGGGCGCGCTCGCCGCCGCCCTCGCCGACGGGACCGTACGGCTGGACGCGGGCGCCGACCGCGACGACGCGCAGCAGGCGCTGCTCGCCCTGCCCGGCATGGACGCCCGGACCGTCGCCGTCATCCGCACCCGTGCCCTCGGCGACCCGGACGTCGCGCCACCCGGCGTGGACGTCCCCGACACCTGGCGCCCCTGGCGCTCGTACGCACTGCACCACCTGCGCGCAGCGGGGGAGCGGGACGAAAGGGAGAAACGATGACCAGCCCGACCTACTGGACCAGCCTCGACAGCCCCCTCGGGCCGCTGCTGCTGACCGCCGACGCCGACGGCGTGCTGACCTCGCTGTCGCTGCCCGGCCAGAAGGGCGGACGCACCCTCGACGACCTGGACGTCGCCCGGCGGGACGGCGTGCCCTTCCGCGAGGCGGCGGCACAGCTCGCCGCCTACTTCGCCGGGGACCTCAAGGAGTTCCGGCTGCCGCTGCGCGCCGAGGGCACGGCCTTCCGCGAGCAGGTGTGGGACGCCCTCGACACAGTGCCCTACGGGGCGACCACCACGTACGGCGAGATCGCGGCGCGGATCGGGGCCTCCCGGGCCGCCGTGCGGGCGGTGGGCGGCGCGATCGGCGCGAATCCGCTGCTCGTCGTCCGCCCCTGCCACCGGGTGATCGGGGCCGACGGCTCGCTCACGGGATACGCGGCGGGCCTGGAACGCAAGGTGCGGCTGCTGACCCTCGAAGGCGCGCTGCACCAGGGGTAGGCCGTACTCCAGGGGCGGGCCCTACCCCCACAGCACCGCGCCCAGCCACGCCCCCATGATCAGCAGGCAGGTGAACAGCTCCGCCAGGACGCTCCAGCCGCCCGCCCGCATCGCCGTGCGCACGGCGGCCCGGGCCGCGCCGGAGCGCCCCAGACGGAGCCGCTCGCAGAGATAGATGCCGCCC
This sequence comes from Streptomyces sp. NPDC059582, assembly GCF_042735715.1. Classification (NCBI taxonomy): domain Bacteria; kingdom Bacillati; phylum Actinomycetota; class Actinomycetes; order Kitasatosporales; family Streptomycetaceae; genus Streptomyces; species Streptomyces sp. NPDC059582. Next base: position 147,071 of record NZ_JBHWCC010000002.1, on the reverse strand, counting down.
AGGAAGCCGGGCACCGCGCCCAGCACGGGGATCAGGAAGAAGCCGGCGAAAGCCCCGGTCCCGGCGTACACCGCCATGCGCGGGGTGGCGCCGCTCTCGCGCAGCCGGCGGGGCGGCAGGGCGCAGCGCACCACCTGCAGGAGGGACAGCGCAGCGGTGGCCCCCACCAGGACGCCCCAGGCGAGCGGCTGCGGATCCTTCAGCGTCCACCACAGGATCCCGGCCCACACCAGCCACGACCCCGGCACCCCGGGCACCAGCACTCCGCACAGGCCGAGCAGGATGACGAGGCCGACCAGCAGGAGCTCCCACACCGCCATCTGCCCAGCCTGCATGAGTCCGAGGAGAACCGCAGGTCAGTCGCGTGCCACCCAGCCTCGCGCGTACGCGTGCCAGCCCAGCTGGAGCCGGGTCGTCGCCGCCGTCAGCTCCATCAGCCGCTTCACCCGGCGCTGGACCGTCCGCAGCCCCAGGTCGAGCTGTTTGGCGACACTCGCGTCGGTCAGCCCGGCCAGCAGCAGGGAGAGGATCTCCAGGTCGGCGGCGTCGGGGCCGTCCGGCTCCCGCTCCGTGACCCCGCCCGCCCCGAGCCGCAGCGGCAGGGCCTGCCGCCACACCGACTCGAACAGGCCCGACAGCAGCTCCAGCAGTCCGCTGGCGTGCACGACGAGCGCCGCGGGTTCGGAGGCCCGCGCGGTCAGCGGCACCAGGGCGAGGCTGCCGTCGGCGATCACCAGTTTCGTCGGCACCTTGTCCACGACCCGAACCTGTTCGTCGCGGCCCAGCGCGGCGGACAGCTCGGTGATGCCGTGCGGCTGGTCGAGCACCGCCCGCTCGAGCACCACGCGGTAGCGGACCCCGCGGTCGGTCGCCTGCTCCTCGGCGTCGTTGTCCATGCCGGTCACGGCGACCGGGCGGTCGGTGACCAGCGCGCACACCTCCTCGCTCGCCCCGAGCTGGAGCTGGAGGAAGCGCTGGGCGACGGCGGCCGCGCCGGTCACCACCTCGACCAGGTCGTGCACGGCGGGTTCGGCCACCGCCGCCCGGTACTCCTCGGCGAGCAGCGCCGCCGCGAGTTCCGCCTTCTCCAGTTCGTGCCGCCGCTGGGTGAGCAGCGCGCCGAGCGCCACCCCGGGCGGGGCTGCGACCCAGCGTCCGGGCCGGGCCGAGGACTGGGCCGCGAGTCCGTGCCGCTCCAGCCGGCGCAGGGCACGCTCGGTGTCGTGTTCCCCGAGCGTCAGCCGTCGGGCCAGATCGGGCACGTCGGCGGCGCCCACGGACACCAGCACGCGGTACGCCGACTCGTGCGTCTCGTCGAGACCTATCGCTCCCAGCATCAGGTGTTCGTCCCCTCCCGAAGACTTCGCGCGAGACTCCCCGGGCTCTCCGGGCTCCGGGCTCTCCGGGCTCCGGGCTCTCCGGGCTCCGGGCTCTCCGGATTCTCCGGGGCTCCCGGGCTTTCGCACGGCTTCCCGGACCCCGCCCCAGCACTTCCCGCAGGAAGGAACCGGCGGTCCGGCAAGTGGCGGAAACCGGCCACGGCGGAAACCCGCCTCGGCACATCATCGCGGTACCAACGGTCACTCTGCCAAGGTGGCGCCACGGCAGCGCAAGAAGATCATCGGACAGGGTGGTCTTCAGGAAAGTGGCGCACACTCCGGCCGGGGCGGGCCGAGGTGCCCGTACGCGGCCTTCCCGAACGTGGCCCGGGTCCGGGATCGCGCGCGAGCGCTCAGGGGACCGGCCCCGGGGCCACCGGACGTCGCCGGGCGGTTCTCCCGTGGGGGGTGGAACCGCCCGGCGACCGTCACGTACTGGCGTTCTATTTTAGAGTCGATCCACGCTCGCCCACTGTTCGCATCGCTGTCCGACACGCCGGTCCTCGCGGAGAGACAGTGCGGGATTTTCCTGATGCCCCGTTTTCATCAGGCCCCCGCGGTGGACAATTAGGGGCATGAGCCAGCAGGGGGGAAGGCCCACCGGTCATGAGGACGACTGGTGGAGGCAGCTGTACGACGACTCCACCGAGGACACGGGCCCCGCGGCCGCGCCCGCCGACTCCCTGGACGACCGGTTCGCCTCGGCTGCGGGGACGCTGGGCGACGGCGAGACGGCGCCCGAGGACGCGGCCGAGCGCGGTGCACCGCCACGCCCCCGCGCCTCCTGGGAATCTCCGCCCACCGCCGAAGGCGCGGTGCCCTTCCCGCCCGGCCCGATGCCGCCGGGCTTCGAGCAGCGGACCCCCCGGGACCGTACGAGCTCCACGACCGGCCCCGCCGCACCGGCCGGTCCGCCCGTCCCCACGACCCCGCCCGCCGTGCCGCCCGCCCCCACGGCCGCCCCCGCCGTGCCCGTCGGTGCACCCGTCCCGGAGACCGGTTCCGGCGACGGCGCCCTCACCGCCGCGGAAGGTGCCGTGGTGCCGCGCGTGCGCACCGCCACCCACCTCGACCTCCCCACCGTCGGTCACGTCGGCTCCGGCCCGCCCACCTACGACGCCGAGCCCACCACGCTGCCGCCCGCCGACCCCGACGACCTCGACGACCTGGTCGCGGACACCGTGCTCGACGGGGCCCGCTACGGCGTCTGCACCCTGCGCGCGGTCTCCGCGCGCGGAGACTCGGCGCGCTTCCGGGGCGAGCCGCGCCGCGACGCGCTGCTCACCGCGCGCTTCGGTCACGGCGAGACGGCACTGGTGCTGGTGGCCATGGCGACCGGCGCCCGCGCCACACCCGGCGCGCACCGGGCGGCCGCCGAAGCCTGCCAGTGGATCGGCCGGGCCGTGGGCCTCAGCCACGCCAGGCTCGCCGCGGACATCCGGGCCGGCCGGCGCGGCGACCTCAAGTCCGGGCTGCACCGCCTCACCGACCGCAGCCTCGGCAAGCTCCGCGCCAGCGCCGCCGAACAGGGCATCGAGCCCGACGAGTACGCGGCCGGCCTGCGCTGTCTCCTGCTCCCCGCCGACCCCGGCTGCCGTACGCGCGTCTTCTTCGGCGTCGGCGCGGGCGGCCTGTTCCGGCTGCGGGACGGCGAGTGGCAGGACATCGAACCCCGGGTCACCGACGCCTCGGGCGCACCGGTCGTCGGCTTCGGTTCGCTGCCCGCCGAGACCCCCGAGGGCGACCGGCTCACCATGGACCTGGGCATCCCGACCCCTCCGAGCCCGTACGAACCCGCCCCGGAACCACCCCGCGAACCCTTCCGCTTCCGCGCCTCGGTAGCCCGGCCGGGTGACACGCTGCTGGTGTGCACCGGCGGCCTCGCCGAGCCGCTGCGCGGCGAGCCCGAACTCTCCGGATACCTGGGCGGACGGTGGTCGGGCCCGGTGCCGCCCGGCCTCGCCGCCTTCCTCGCCGACACCCTGGTCCGGGTCAAGGGTTACGCGGACGACCGTACGGCGGCCGCCGTCTGGGAGGCGTGAGAGCAGCGGCTGTGTCTCCATGGAAGTCGGGCACGAGGCATTCGACGCCGACCGGAGGGCACCTGACAGCCATGGCCAAGCAGAACGTCGCCGAACAGTTCGTGGACATCCTCGCCCGCGCCGGGGTCGAACGCCTCTACGGCGTCGTCGGGGACAGCCTCAACCCAGTGGTCGACGCGGTCCGCCGCAACTCCGCCATCGACTGGATCCATGTACGCCACGAGGAGACGGCGGCCTTCGCGGCCGGCGCCGAAGCCCAGCTCACCGGGAAGCTGGCGGCCTGCGCCGGCTCCTGCGGACCGGGCAACCTGCACCTCATCAACGGGCTGTACGACGCCCACCGTTCCATGGCCCCGGTGCTGGCCCTCGCCTCGCAGATCCCGTCCAGCGAGATCGGTCTCGGCTACTTCCAGGAGACCCACCCCGACCAGCTGTTCCGGGAGTGCAGCCACTACAGCGAGCTGATCTCCAACCCGAAGCAGATGCCCCGGCTGCTCCAGACCGCCATCCAGCACGCGATCGGCCTCGGCGGGGTGAGCGTCGTCGCCCTCCCCGGCGACATCGCCGACCAGCCCGCGCCCGAGAAGACCGTCGAGACCGCGCTCGTCACCTCCCGCCCCACCGTCAGGCCCGGCGACGCCGAGATCGACCGGCTGGTCGAGATGATCGACCGGGCCGACAAGGTCACCCTGTTCTGCGGCAGCGGCACGGCGGGCGCGCACGCCGAGGTGATGGAGTTCGCCGGGAAGATCAAGTCCCCGGTCGGGCACGCGCTGCGCGGCAAGGAGTGGATCCAGTACGACAACCCGTACGACGTCGGCATGAGCGGACTGCTCGGCTACGGCGCCGCCTACGAGGCCACCCACGAGTGCGACCTGCTGATCCTGCTCGGCACGGACTTCCCGTACAACGCCTTCCTGCCCGACGACGTGCAGATCGCCCAGATCGACGTCCGGCCCGAACACCTCGGCCGGCGTTCGAAGCTGGACCTGGCGATCTGGGGCGATGTGAAGGAGACACTGCGCTGTCTCACCCCGCGCGTGCGCTCCAAGAACAACCGGCGCTTCCTCGACACCATGCTCAAGAAGCACGCGGACGCGCTGGAGGGCGTCGTCAAGGCGTACACACGCAAGGTGGAGAAGCACGTCCCGATCCACCCCGAGTACGTCGCCTCCGTACTGGACGAACTGGCGGACGACGACGCGGTCTTCACCGTCGACACCGGCATGTGCAACGTCTGGGCCGCCCGCTACATCTCGCCCAACGGCCGCCGCCGTGTGATCGGTTCCTTCTCCCACGGCTCGATGGCGAACGCGCTGCCGATGGCGATCGGCGCGCAGTTCACCGACCGCGGCCGGCAGGTCGTGTCGATGTCCGGCGACGGCGGATTCGCCATGCTGATGGGCGACTTCCTGACCCTGGTGCAGTACGACCTCCCGGTGAAGGTCGTCCTGTTCAACAACTCCGCCCTCAGCATGGTCGAGCTGGAGATGCTGGTCGCAGGCCTGCCCTCGTACGGCACCACCAACAAGAACCCCGACTTCGCCGCCGTCGCCCGCGCCTGCGGCGCCCACGGGGTGCGTGTGGAGAAGCCCAAGCAGCTCGCCGGTGCCCTGAAGGACGCGTTCCGGCACAAGGGGCCGGCCCTCGTCGACGTCGTCACCGACCCCAACGCCCTGTCCATCCCGCCCAAGATCAGCGCCGAGATGGTGACCGGCTTCGCGCTCTCCGCGTCGAAGATGGTGCTGGACGGCGGTGTCGGACGGATGGTCCAGATGGCCCGCTCCAACCTGCGCAACATGCCCCGGCCGTAAGGCCGGTTCAGCGGTACGGCGTCCACTCGCGCCCGGAGGTGTCGTACATGTACCGGGGCAGCCCGCCGATGCCGCTGGTGCGGAACGGGCGGCCGTGGTCGTCGATGCGGACCGTGCCGGTGCGGCCCTGCGAGGACCAGTCGAGCTCCAGGTACCACCGGCAGTCGCAGGTCTCCGTCCGCGCGGTGACCAGCAGCACCTCGGGGTCCTGCGCCGACACGCGGTAGGGGAGCTTCACGGCCGGGATCGGCGCGCCCATGTCGTCGCCGGGTACCGAGTGGGCGACGGGGCGGTCCTTGTCCAGGTCGACCGCGAAGTAGCGGGGGCTGATCGAGCCGCCGCAGCCCTGGTCCATGGCGTAGTCGGTACCCGGCGCGGGGGCGGCCCGGCCGACGACCCGCACCCGCAGCGCCTCCAGGACGACGGCCGTGGCGGACCGGCCCTGCACCGAGATCCGCACGTTGGTCTCCCGGCCGTGCACCGCACCCTGCGCCGCGGCCCAGGTCCCGGCGTCCTGCGCGGCCGGCGGCGGCGGAACCTGCGCCGGGGGCCGGTCGATGACGTAGTCGTGGCCGCACTCGAGCGCCCAGACCTGGGAGTCGGCGCTCCAGGCGAGGGGCACGGCGGCGCCCGGGGCCGAGCCCGAGCCCGAGCCCGGGGCGGATGCCGACGCGGTGGGGCTCCTGCCCGGCGTCTCGGAGGAGGTCGACGTACGGCCGGGTGCGGGGGAGGGGGAGCCGGCGTGCGGCGACGGGGAGTTGTGCGCGGTGGTCGGGGACGGGGTCGTACGGGGTCCGCCGGAGGAGTGGGCGGCGCCGGCCGACGGGGAGCGGTCGTTCGACAGGGCGGACAGGCCGCCCAGGGTGGCGAGCAGCGCGCAGGCGACGGCGGTGGAGACCATGAGCCGACGGCGGCGCAACCTCGGGCGGCGCAGCGCGGAAGCTCCCTGCGGAGGTGCCGCTTGCGCCGGGAACGCCGCTCCTGCCGACGGAGCAGCTTCCGATGAAGGTGCCGTCACCGCTGAGGATGGCGCTTCCGCCGAGGGCGCCGCTGCCGCGGAGGCATCCGCGTGGCTCTCCACGGATGACGGGGGGTGCTCGGCGGGCCGGGGCTCCGTCTCCCGATCCGCCGTCCCCTCCCGAGACTCCGCGGCCTCCGAAGCCTCCGCCGTCCGGCCACGCTGCCGTGCCGTCACCGCCGCGAGCCATCGCCGGTGCAGTTCGAGCCGTTCCCCGGGTGACGCTCCGCAGAAGACCGCGAGCCGTTCCACGGGGGCGAAGTCCACCGGGACCGCCTCCCCGGCGCAGTAGCGGTGCAGCGTGGAGGTGTTCATGTCCAGGCGGCGGGCCAGCGAGCCGTAACTCCGGTCCGTGCGCCCCTTCAGCTGCCGCAGCAGCGCCGCGAACTCCGCGACGTCGTCCTGCACCGTCACCGCTGCCCCCGTCCTCGTCATCCCAGGCACTCCATATACCTGCACGTCAGAAGGGATGGGATGGTTCCACCGTGGCCGATCGGGTGTCTGCTGTTGCGCCGGGTCGCCGGGACCGCCGATGCTCTTGGTGTCGCACCGACCAGGGCCGGACCGACCAACCGGTGTCGCGGCGACCTTCCACACTCATGCACTCACTCACGGGGACACCCATGCCCAGACACACCCGAGAAGGCGCGCTCAGCGCGCTGGCCGCCGCAGGCCTCGCTCTCTCCGCCGTGCTCGCCGCACCGGCGCACGCCGCGCCGAAGGCGCCCGGCTTCCTCTCGGCCGCGGACCTGCCGCCGCACCCCTCGTCGTCCTGGACGGCGGGCAGGGTCACCGCCGGCGTGCCGGAGGCCACAGACCGGGACACCTGTCTCCGGGCCCTGCCCGGTCACCAGCGGGCCTGGCACCGCGACTTCCGGACCGACCTCGACACGGGAGCCCGCCAGATCACCGTGGTGCTGCCCGACACCCGTTCGGCCCAGCACCTGGTCTCGGCGCTGAACAAGGACATCCGGTCCTGCCCGGTACGGGTCGAGGCGGCCGACCCGGAGCTCGACGTGACGATGAGGGACTACGGAAAGCTCTCCGTCGAGGAGGGCGCCCACGTCTACGGCCTGCACACCGAGACCTCCTGGGGCGCGAGCGACATCCGTCTGCTCTCGGCCGGCCGCGACGGCCGCACGGTCACGGTCGTCGACTGGGGTCAGCTGGGCGGTTTCGCGGGCGCCCCGGTGAAGGCCTTCAAGAAGACGACGACCACCGCCGTCAACAAGCTGAACTGACCGCACGACCCGGGCCGCCCTCTCGCCACGGGGGTCGGGAGGGCGGCCCCGCACCCACAGCACGACCACACGACGACGACCACAGTTCGACTCGAAAACGGGGAACACACATGAACCGCAAGAGCATCACCCGTCGGCGTACGGCCCTCGCCACCGGTCTCGCCCTTGCCCTGGGCCTCGGCGTCACCGCCCAGGCCTCCGCCGGCGCTCCGCGCAGCGTCAGCGGCAAGCCGTCCGACAACATCACCCGCATCGCCGACTTCTACGGCGCCTACATCGACGCCGTGACCGACGAGGGCGGCGGCGCGCTGGCCGACGCGCTCCGCAAGCACTACTTGACCCCCGCCTTCCAGAAGGAGCTGGCGGCCTGGGAGGCGAAGGAGCACGCGAACGGCGTCCTGCGCGCCCAGAACGTCCCGCTCGCCTGGAAGGTCACCGACAACGGCACCGCCGACCACACCGAGGCCGTCGTCACCCTCACGTGGAACTCCCAGGACACCACCACGCTGATCGTCGACATGACCCGCGGCAGCCACAAGATCTTCCACATCGGCGAGCGGGGCGTCGGCGGGAAGTAGCGGCGCCTACGCCGGCCGCAGCCGCACCGTGAGAATCTGGAACGGCCGTAGCTCGAAGGTCAGGTCGCTTTCGTGCAGCGGCCGTTCCAGCAGGTCCGTCACCTCGGCGCGGCTCACCGGGAACCCGGGCGTCAGCGTGGCCCGCGCCCGCCCGCCCCGGGACTCGTACAGCCGTACCACCACATCCCCGCCGCGGTCCTCCGCCCTCTTCACCGACTCGACGGTCACGGCGGGATGGTCGACGCGGACCAGGGGTCGCACGACCGGCGCCTGCGCCACTCGCAGCGGCAGGTTCAGCGCCAGTCCCTCGGCGACCGCGTCCCCGATGTCCGCCCCCGGCAGCAGCGCGTACGTGAAGCGGTGCGGGCCGAGGTCGGTCTCGGGGTCGGGGCTGTGCGGGGCACGCAGCAGCGTCAGAGGGTGCGGGTCACGTCGTGGCCGTACGTCGAGTCGTTGAGGACCGCCACGCCGTAGCCCTCCTCCGCGACCCGCAGCCAGCGGTGGGCGCAGATCTCGAAACGGGCCGCGTCCCAGGATGTGTTGGCGTGGGTGGGACGCTGGACGTGACCGAACTGGATCTCGGCGGCGGACCGTTCGGCGTGCACGTCGACCGGGAACGCGGCCTTGAGGACCTTCTCGGACTCCTGCCAGTCGACGTCCGTGACGATGTCGAGGCGGCGGCTCGCGGCCGTCAGGCGGATCTCCTGCGTGATCCGGGAGCGGCCGAACGTCCGGGTGACCCGCACGGTCGCCCGTAGCGGCCCGTCCTCCACCAGGTCCACCGCATCGGCGTCCGTCAGGTCCGTGTGCCGGCGCCGGTAGTGCCGGTCGATGTCCCAGGCGTCCCAGGCGTTGGGGTGGTCGGGATGCAGCTGGAGGAGGTTGCCCCGGCCGCACAGCACCTCCCGGTCGGCCCGCAGGTCCCGTACGGACTCGATCAGCCCGTCGGCGTCGACGCGGACCCGCAGCCACGCGTTCTCCAGCACGACCGTGTCGCCCGCCCGTTCGGCGCGGACGTGCCGGGTCGCCGGCGGCGCCGGGAGCGCCGTGCTCCCCAGCCCCGGCACCGTCACGACGCCGTCCTCGACCACCTCGGTCCGCTCGTACGGCGAGGCGTTGAGCACCGCCCGCTCGCCCGGCCCCAGCGCCCGCACCGCCTCCGCGGTGAGGTCCGCCAGCTCCGCCAGCACGCGCGCGTACGTCTCCCGGGCCTCCCGGTGCACCCACGCGATCGACGAGCCCGGCAGGATGTCGTGGAACTGGTGCAGCAGCACCGTCTTCCACAGCCGGTCCAGCGCGTCGTGCGGGTAGGCGTACGACGGACTGCGCACCGCCGCCGTCGTGCACCACAACTCCGCTTCGCGCAGGGCGTGTTCACTGCGCCGGTTGCCCTGTTTGGTCTTGGCCTGAGTGGTGTGGGTGGCCCGGTGCAGTTCGAGGTACAGCTCGCCCGACCACACCGGCGCCTGCGGCCCGTACTCCTCCTCGGCCGCCGCGAAGAAGGCGGCGGGCCTGTCGATCTCCACCCGTGGCGAGCCCTCCAGCGAGCGCAGGCGCCGCGCCTTCTCCAGCATCTCCCGGGTGGGACCGCCGCCGCCGTCGCCCCAGCCGAACGGGACCAGGGAGCGGGTCGCGCGGCCCTTGTCGGCGAAGTTGCGCTCCGCGTGGGCGAGTTCGCGGCCGTGCAACTGGGAGTTGTACGTGTCGACGGGCGGGAAGTGGGTGAAGACGCGTGTGCCGTCGATGCCCTCCCACCAGAACGAGTGGTGGGGCATGCGGTTGGACTGGTTCCAGCTGAGTTTCTGGGTCAGGAACCAGCGGATTCCGGCCAACTTCGCGAGCTGCGGGAAGGCGGCGGTGTAGCCGAAGGAGTCGGGCAGCCAGATCTCCTCGGTCCGCACGCCCAGCTCCTCGGCGAAGAAGCGGCTGCCGTGGACGATCTGCCGGGCCAGCGCCTCACCGCCCGGCATGTTGGCGTCCGACTCCACCCACATCGAGCCGACCGGCGCCCAGTTGCCGTCGCGCACCGCCTTCCTGATGCGTTCCCAGATGTGCGGCTGGTGCTCCTTCACCCACGCGTACTGCTGGGCCTGCGAACAGGAGAAGACCAGCTCCGGGTAGTCGGCGGCGAGCGCGGTGACGTTGGCGAAGGTGCGGGAGGCCTTGCGGACCGTCTCCCGCAGGGGCCACAGCCACGCCGAGTCGATGTGGGCGTGTCCGGTCGCCGAGACGCGGTGCGCGCTGGCCGACGCCGGACGGGACAGCACGTCCGTGAGGGCCGCGCGGGCGGCGGGCGCCGTGCCGGGCACGTCGTGCAAGTCCAGCGTGTCCAGCATGTCCTCCAGGGCACGCAGGATCTCGTGCCGTCGCGGACGGTCCGTCGGCAGCTCGTGCATCAGCTCCGACAGCACCTCGATATCGAGGACCAACTGCCACACGTGCTCGTCCAGTACAGCGAGTTCGGCAGCGCGGAATCGGTAGAGGGGCCGATCCCCGGCGGTCAGGACGTCTCCGAGGAGGGTCGGTTCGAAGCCGTGCAGTACGGCCGGGTTGGCCGCCGCCTCCAGGAGCAGATGGACCGGCTCCCCGCCCCGCGCGGGGTGGCCGACGGTGAGGTGGCGGTTGCGCGGGTGAATTCCCTTCAGCGGCACTCCGGCGGCGTCGTAGAGCAGTCCCTCCGCCTGGAAGCCGGGCCCGTCGCCGGTGAACCCGGGGTCGACGACCGCCTCCACCCGGCGGCCCGCCCACTCCTCGGGGACCTGCCCGGTGAGCCGGAACCAGCTCGTCGACCAGGGCTTTCCCCACTGGGTGCCGGCCGTGAAGGGCTCGTAGGCCGCCTGAAGTGCCTGGTCCACCGGCACCGGCTCTCCCGGCACGTGCCACACGGACAGGACCAGCGGCAGCCCGGGCCCGTACTGCGCGGGCCGCACGAACTGTCGCAGGGCGCGCTCCAGGCGCGCCTCCACCTGGGTTCGGTCGTCGTGCACGGCGCTCTCCTCGGCGGCTCGGACGGCAGTGTCGGATGTCCCCTACCCGTCCGGACGGCCGGGCGGACACCTGCCCCGGCATTTGCCCGGGGCGCCCGCGTACGTGGCCGAACACCCGGTCGTCGGGGATCCGGCATGACTGGCGCCGTGCCCGTGGGGCATGGATCCCCGTGAACGTGTTCGAGCTCGAGGGGAACCGACATCGGCACACGGGCGGGGGTCATGAAGAGGCAGGCACGAGGGAGCGGTCCCGTGGCGGTCGGGGCCACCTCGGCGGACACGGGGGCTGTGGGGGAAGAGGCCGACGGGCAGCGGGCGCCGCGGTCGCAGTTGCGGCGCAGACTGGGGCGGGCCGATCTCAGGGCGGTGCCCGAGACCCGCAGGGCGCTGCGCGAACTGCTGCGGCACTGGGGGAAGCCGGGGCGGTCGGAGATCGCGGAGCTGCTCGCCAGCGAGCTCGTCACCAACGCGCTCGTGCACACCGACCACGAGGCGCTGCTGACCGCGACCGTGGGTCCGGACGGGCTCCGGGTGGAGGTGCGGGACTTCGTGGCCCGCAGGCCTCGGCTGCGGGCGCCGGACACCGGCGACGGCACGCACGGCCGGGGGCTGATCCTGGTGCAGTCCCTCGCGGACGCGTGGGGCGTGCGGTCGCACGGGGTGGGCAAGGCGGTGTGGTTCGAGCTCGGCGCGGGGCCGGCGTAGCCCGACGCGCGGGCCGTGTGGCGCGACGCGCTGGCCGCTGGCCGCGGCCCGTGTGGTCGGGCCTGGTGACGTGTCACGTGTGGTCATGACGCACGGGAGGGGGGTGCGGCTCGCCGGAGCCGTACCCCCCTCCCGTGCTGCTTGCTACCGGGCCGTCGGCTCAGCCGAACTGCTGCTCCAGGTCCTTGAGTTTGCGCTCGAGGGAGTCGAGCCGCGGCAGGGCCATGGTGTCGTCCTCGGCGGTCAGATCGACGGTGATCGGGTCAGAACCGGTCCGGACGGGCTGGAGGGACGGACGTGAGCGCACGGGCAGCTCCAGCTCCGGTGTCGATATGGCAGGCTCCGCGGCGGCGCGCTCGGGACCCCGCTCCAGGGCCTGCGCCTCCAGCTGGCGGCCGCCCCGCCCGACGAACCCGCGGTGGCCCCGGCTGATCGCCTTGAGCTGCGCGCGCTCCACCCGCTCCTTGTCACGCCGCAGCAGCCGGGCCGCTTCCTTCTGGCGCTTGTCATCGCGTACCTCGTCGACCGCCTCGTCCAGGCTGCGCACACCCTCCAGCAGCATCAGCGACCATGCGCTGTACGTCTCGCGCGGGGCCCGCAGCCAGCGGACGATGCGGATCTGCGGCAGCGGACGCGGCACCAGACCCTGTTCGCGCAGCGCGGCCCGGCGGGTCTGCTTCAGCGCGCGGTCGAACAGGACCGCGGCGGACAGGGACATGCCGGAGAAGAACTGCGGCGCACCGTCGTGGCCGATGCCCCGGGGCGCGTGCACCCAGTTGAACCAGGCCGCGGCACCCGCGAAGGTCCACACGAGTATGCGGGAGCCGAGGGCCGCGTCACCGTGGCTGGCCTCGCGGACCGCGAGCACGGAGCAGAACATCGCCGCACCGTCCAGACCGAACGGCACCAGGTATTCCCAGCCGCCGGAGAGCCCGAGGTTCTGCTCACCGAAGCCCACCAGGCCGTGGAAGGAGAGCGCGGCGGCCACGGCCGCACAGCAGAACAGAAGGACGTAGGAGGCCGTGCCGTATATGGCCTCCTTGCGCCTGCGGCGCTCTTCGCTGCGCTCCCACGAGTCGTCCGCGCTCGTGTCCTTCCCCGAGGAGCGCTTACCGCGCGCGAGCACCGCAACCGCCGCCAGCATGCCCAGGAGCAGTACGGCGCCGGGAAGCAGCCAGTTCAGCGATATGTCGGTCAGTCTCATCTGGGGTCCCTTGCATTGGGATAGGGCGTAACGCCCGCCATAGTGGCCCAATTCCACCGGCCCTCAGGGGGTTTCGGGGCAAGAGGCCGCCAAGGAAGTGCAAGGGGATGCCCAGGGCGACGTTCTGCTCGAACTGCCGCGTGAGGGGCGGGAGTTGAGTTCGAATAAGACTACCCGTACGGGTGGTTCCACGGAAAGTTCCCGCGGCAAGTGAGGAAGTTGTGAATTACCTGTAACCGTAGGGGAGCCGGGTCCGCGGATGATCTTACGTCACGCGAGGGCGTGCTCCGCCCGTCCGGCCCTGAGGCCCGATCAACTCGCCGCGACTGCCGTCAGCTTGGTCACCCGGTCCGCGTCGCAGGTGCGCGGGCAGGTGGCGCAGGTGTCGTCCGGGTCCAGGGTGTAGAACATGCAGCAGCTCGCCCGGTCCCGGGTGGGCAGCGGCTCGCCGTCCGGACCGGTCAGCTCACGGAAGGCGGCCGCGCCGACGTACGGCTTGGTCGCGCCCGGCAGCAGCCGCTCCAGCTCGCGCGTCGCGCGCGGCTTCTCGTCGAGCAGCTCGGCGATGTACCAGAGGCCCTCGACGACCTCGTCGGTCACCATGCCCCACAGCGCGCGCCCGCGCCGCCGCATGCGGGGTCCGAACCCGGCGAGCACGGGCTCCATGTGCTCGGCGACCGCCGCGCGCACCTCCGCGCGCAGGGCCTCCTCGTCGGCGACCACCCGGGCACCGGGCAGCGCCGCCGCGGGATCGCCCGGCAGGCAGGCGAAGGAGTCGACACGGACCGCCGCGCGGCCGGCGACCCGGTCGTACGAGAGATGCGTCACGGGCAGGCGCGGCACCCGGCGGTGCAGGAACCACGGGACGGTGACCAGGAGACAGACCGGCCACGCGTACCGGTGCAGTCCGAAGCTCGCCACGACGTCCGGACGGGCCCGCTGTCCGTAGTCCCGCACCACCTGGGCGTCGTCCCAGGCGAGGAAGGCCTCCAGCTCCGCGCCGCCGTCCGCGAGGCCGGCGGCGCGGACCCAGCCGTCGCCCTCGGGGGCGGGCTCCCCGGCGCCCAGCTCGGTGACGGCCAGATCCGCGTAGACCTCGGTGAGGCGGCTGTACGCGTCCGTGAAGGCCGACGTGGGCAGGGGCATCGCGGGACCACCGATCCACGGTCGATTACGGATGATTAGAGGTAAGGGTTACCTTACCCCGCGGGGTCGGGATTTGAACGGGGCGGTTCTGCGCCTAAGGTGCTTGACGGACGAGTAACAACCCGTCGTAATGACCCCAAGTACCGACAAGCCCGGAGGAGGGCCCGTGGAGCAGAGCGCGCAGGGCTCCGCCCGGACGGGGAACCCCGAGCTGCGTCCCGGACAGGCCCGGGTGCCGGCGCAGCCGCGGGCCGCGGACCGCGGCCGCGAATGGGAGGCACCATCGGCCGGCGCGGCCCGTGGTGAGCACACCCACAGCGAGCAGCCGATCCCCCGGCCGCGACCCGTCGTCCAGCGGTCCTCGGTGCGGGGGCAGATCGTCGACGCGCTGCGCACGGCGCTGGCGGCGGGCGAACTGGCGCCGGGCGAGGTGTACTCGGCGCCCGCGCTGGGCGAGCGATTCGGGGTCTCGGCGACGCCGGTACGGGAGGCCATGCAACAGCTCGCGCTGGAGGGGGCCGTCGAGGTCGTCCCCAACCGCGGGTTCCGTGTGATCCAGCGCGACGCGCGCGAGTTGGCCGAGCTCGCCGAGGTCAGGGGGCTGATCGAGGTCCCGGTGATGCTGCGCCTCGCCCGCGCGGTGCCGGCCGCCCGGTGGGCCGAGCTGCGTCCCGTCGCCGAGGCGACGGTACGGGCCGCGTCGACCGGCTGCCGTGCCACGTACGCCGAGTCCGACCGTGCCTTCCACCGCGCGGTGCTGTCCCTCGCGGGCAACGAACAGCTGCTGCGCATCACCGACGACCTTCATCGCCGCGCGCAGTGGCCGCTCGTCGGGGGGCCGGCGCGGCAGCGGCGCGCGGAGCTGGTGGCCGACGCGGCGGAGCACATGGTGCTGCTGGACGCGCTGGCCGCGCAGGACCTGGACGTGGTCCGATCTCTGGTCCGCGAACACTTCGCGGGCGCATCCTGACCCGACGGCGAGCCGCGTCGCACCCCGCGCCCGCCGCCCGTACCGGGGGAACAGCCCGACCCGGCGCCGACAACGCACCGCCCGAGCCCACCCGCACCGCCCCAGCGACACACCTGCCCACCGAGGGGCTCCGCCGCCCCGGCCGTGCGACTGCCCGCTGTTCGGATCGCGGCCGTCCGCTGATCGGCCCCGCGGTACCGGCGGCGTGACCGTCCGCTGTTCGGCCCGCGCCCGTCCGCCGAGGGGCTCCGCCGCCCCGGCCGTGCGACTGCCCGCTGTTCGGATCGCAGCCGTCCGCTGATCGGCCCCGCGGTACCGGCGGCGAGACCGTCCGCTGATCGGCCCGCGACCGTCCGCCGAGGGGCTCCGCCGCCCCGGCCGTGCGACTGCCCGCTGTTCGGATCGCGGCCGTCCGCTGATCGGCCCTGCCGTACCGGCGGCGAGACCGTCCGCTGATCGGCCCGCGACCGTCCGCCGAGGGGCTCCGCCGCCCCGGCCGCGCGACTGCCCGCTGTTCGGCCCTGCCGTCCCGGCGGCGAGACCGTCCGCTGATCGGCCCGCGGCCGCCCGCCGATCGGCCCGCAGCCGTCCGCCGAGGGACCCCGCCGCCCCGGCCGCGCGACTGCCCGCGGATCGGCCCCGCGGTACCGGCGGCGCGGCCGCCCGCTGTTCGGCCCGCGACCGCCCGCTGATCGGCCCGCAGCCGTCCGCCGAGGGACCCCGCCGCCCCGGCCGCGCGACTGCCCGCTGATCGGCCCTGCCGTCCCGGCGGTGCGGCCGCCCGTCGACCGGCCCCGTCGTTACGCCGTCGCGGCCGGTGGAGGTGGGGTCAGTTGGTGGGACAGCCAGGTGGGGACGCCGCCGAGGAGGCGGTACAGGCGGCGAGCCTCCTCGCGCAGGCGGGACGCCTCCGGTTCCGTCTCCGCGTCCGCCAGCGAGGCCAGCGCGGGTGCCGTGCCGACGAGATAGCCCAACTCCTCGCGGATCCGCAGCGATTCGGCGAAGCCGTGCCGGGCCTCCGCCAGTTCGCCGTCCCGCAGGGCGAGGCCCGCGAGGTGGCGCCAGGTGAAGGACAACAGCAGCGCGTCGGAGTGCGCTGCGGCGCCCGCGTGAGCCCGGCGGTAGGCCGCGCGCGCCGCCTGCGGGGAACGGGACAGGTTCTCGGCGAGCAGCCCCCGCCGGAAGTCCAGCAGCGCCCGCGCCGCCACCCCCGGAGGGATCAGCGCCGCCGCCCGCCCCAGCGCGGCCCGCGCCTCGTCCGCCCGGTCACGCACCCCGTGCAGCGTGGCCGCGTAGGCGAGTTGCCCGCGTTCGCAGGCGGCCGCGCCGCGCTCCTCGTCACCCGCCGCCAGCGCCTCCGCAATGCGCAGCGCGTCCTCGGCGTCCTGCCAGCCCTGCTCGGTGTACAGACACCGCTCGACCAGCAGCCCGGCCCGCTGGAGCGCGGCTGCCGCGCTGTCCGGTGGGAGCAGGGCGGCCGCGTCGGCCCAGCAGGCGCGTGAGCGCAACCGCCATACCGCAATCTGGAGAGGATCGTCACCAGCGGTCGTTCCGTTACCAGACATGGCGGTATGCGCCACGTTGCCCTCCCCGAGCACGCCATCGAGCCTTGAGTGGTGGCGGCATTCCAGCACCAATTCCGGGGCCCGGCCAAGGGGGTAGGTGAAGGATTTCACAAAGTCGTGGGAAGGGAGGACACTTGATCCCCTTCCGTCCCACGGCCCGGTGACCTCAGCTCATGCGCAGGGCCAGGAAGAAGTCCAGCTTGTCCTCGAGCCGGGACAGGTCACGACTCGTCAACTGCTCGATCCGTCCGACCCGGTACCGCAGCGTGTTGACGTGCAGGTGCAGCCGCGAGGCGCACCGGGTCCAGGAGCCGTCGCATTCGAGGAAGGCCTCAAGGGTGGGGATCAGCTCGGCTCGGTGGCGCCGGTCGTACTCGCGCAGCGGGTCAAGGAGACGGGCGGTGAAGGCCCGGCGGACGTCGTCCGGCACGAACGGCAGCAGCAGCACGTGCGAGGCCAGTTCCTGGTGGCCCGCCGCGCAGACCCGGCCGGGCCGCGCCGCCGCCACCCGGCGGGCGTGCCGGGCCTCCTCCAGCGCCCCGCGCAGCCCCTCCGCCGAGTGCACGGACGCGCTGACGCCGAGCGTGAGCCGCCCGTCGTCGTCGAGGCCGGCCGCCAGCGGGTCCCGTACGGACTGCAGGAGCGCGTCGGCGAGGACCCCGGACTCCGAGCCGTCGTGCTCGCTGGACACGGCCGGCAGCGGTACGAGCGCGATCGCCTCGTCGCCGGTGTGGGCGACGGCGATGCGGTCGGAGGGCTCGGGGCCGGTGGCGAGCGGGTCGACCAGGATCTCCTCCAGGAGCGCCTGGGCGACCGGACCGCCCTCGACCGCGCCGCCCTCCCACTCGACCCGGGCCACGACCACCTGCCAGTGCGGGGCCGCCCCCAGGCCCGGCAGCAGCACCGGTGCCGCGACCCGCAGCCGTGCCGCGATCTCGGCCGGCGCGGCACCCGTCTGGACCAGTTCGAGGATCTCCTGCGCCAGCCGCCGCCGGACCGTACGCGCCGCGTCCCGCCGGTCCCGCTCCACCGCGATCAGCTGGGTGACGCCCTGGAGCAGGTCGAGCCGCTCCTCGGGCCAGTCCCCGGCGTCCGCCTCCACCGCCAGCACCCAGTCGGACAGCACGGTCTCGCGTACGTCCCGGGAGCCCTGCGCGGCACGGCCGCCGCTGCGGATCGGGAACAGCGAGTACGTGGCGGAGCCGAGCGTCACCCGGTGCGGTTTGCGCCGGCCGGTGCGGGTCGCGTTCAGGTGCTCGGCGGCGAGACCCGCGCACACCTCGGGGGGCAGCGCCGGGCCCGCCAGCTTGGAGCCCGCGATGAGCCGCCCGGCGGGGGAGAGCACCCAGGCCCGCAGGTCCAGGTCCGAGCCGAGCAGGTCCAGCACCACGTCCGGGCCGCCCCCCGCGGGGCCCGAGGTCATCAGCCGGCGGTGCCGGTCGACCACGGCCGCGAGGTCCCCGGCACGCTCGCCGGACACCTGCCGCACCACGTGCTCGGTGATCGTCGCGAACGCCACCGACTCGTGCACCGCGAACAGCGGCAGCCGGTGCCGGGCGCAGGCGACCACCAGGTCCTCCGGCACATATCCGAACTCGGCCGTACCGGCGGCGACGCCCGCCACCCCGGCCCCCGCCAAGGCCCGTACGAACGGCTCGGAGTCCTCGGCGTCCCGGCGCCAGGCCAGCCCCGTCAGCACCAGCTCACCGCCCGCCAGATAGCGGCTGGGGTCCTTGAGGTCGGTGGTCATCACACCGCGCACGGTGCGGTCCAGCTCGTCCTCGCCGCCGAGCAGCCGCAGACCCAGCGCATCGGTGTCCAGCAGTGCGCGCAGCCGCATTTCGTCGCCGCCGTTCTTTGTCTCGAAATCTACGATGAAGCGTGAAGGGTGTTGGGTGAGGGGACCCGGCGAGCGGGTCCTCGGCGCGGGAGGCCGCCGGTCCGGAGCGGCCGGGCCGAGTCTCACGTTTCCACAGGAAAACCAGGAGGTTACTGAGGACCTCCGTTCATACGAATCTACAAGATGCCCGCGTTGGCCAGCCAACTCCTTCATGGTTTCGGTGACTGACCCCGTCGGAGTACGGCGCGGTGTACTGAGCCCACTCTGCGTAAACAGCACATGAACGAGCCGGGGCCGCCGCACCCGATCCGGCTTGATCTGGACGACTGAGACGACTGGGACGACTCGACGACTCAGACGACTCACGAGACGAAGAAGAGAGCCGGTCATGGACTTCCTTCGCCCCGCCAGCTGGGAGGAGGCGCTCGCCGCCAAGGCCGAGCACCCCACCGCTGTGCCGATCGCGGGCGGCACCGATGTGATGGTCGAGATCAACTTCGACCATCGCCGGCCCGAGTACCTGCTCGACCTGAACCGCATCGACGACCTCTGCGCATGGGAGGTCGGCGAGGAGAGTGTGCGGCTGGGCGCCTCCGTCCCCTACTCGAAGATCATGGAGAACCTGCGGGGCGAGCTGCCGGGCCTGGCCCTCGCCTCGCACACGGTCGCCTCGCCGCAGATCCGCAACCGCGGCGGCGTAGGCGGCAACCTCGGCACCGCCTCCCCGGCCGGTGACGCCCACCCCGCCCTGCTCGCGGCGGGTGCCGAGGTCGAGGTGGAGTCGGTGCGCGGCACCCGGCTGATCCCGATCGACGCCTTCTACACCGGCGTGAAGCGCAACGCGCTCGCCCCCGACGAGCTGATCCGCGCCGTCCACGTCAGGAAGGCCGACGGCCCGCAGCAGTACTCCAAGGTCGGCACCCGCAACGCCATGGTCATCGCGGTCTGCGCCTTCGGCCTGGCCCTGCACCCCCGCACCCGTACGGTCCGCACCGGCATCGGCTCCGCCGCCCCCACCCCCGTCCGGGCGAAGGCCGCGGAGGAGTTCCTGAACGCGGCGCTCGACGAGGGCGGCTTCTGGGACAACGGAAAGATCATCACCCCGTCGGTCGCCAAGCAGTTCGCGGACCTGTGCGCCGCCGCCTGCAACCCGATCGACGACGTCCGGGGCACCGCGAGCTACCGCCGCCACGCGGTCGGCGTGATGGCCCGGCGCACGCTGACCTGGACCTGGGAGTCGTACCGCGGCACCGACGGCCGGACGTATCAGAAGGGGAGTGTCGCGTAATGCGCGTCAATTTCACGGTCAACGGCCGTCCGCAGGAAGCCGACGACGTCTGGGAGGGCGAGTCCCTGCTGTACGTGCTGCGCGAGCGCCTGGGCCTGCCCGGCTCCAAGAACGCCTGCGAGCAGGGCGAGTGCGGCTCCTGCACGGTTCGCCTGGACGGTGTGCCGGTCTGTTCGTGCCTGGTCGCCGCGGGCCAGGTGGAGGGCCGCGAGGTCGTCACGGTCGAGGGCCTCGCGGACTACGCCAGGCAGCGTTCCTGCGGGACCGGCGCGTGCGGCACCTCGCTCGACGCGGCGCAGCGCTGGGCCGCCAAGGGCACCGACTCCCTGACCGGCGAAGGCACCGGGCTCTCCCCGGTCCAGCAGGCGTTCATCGACGCCGGCGCCGTCCAGTGCGGCTTCTGCACCCCCGGCCTGCTGGTCGCGGCCGACGAGATGCTGGAGCACAACCCCGACCCGACCGACGCGGACATCCGCGAGGCGCTGTCGGGCAACCTGTGCCGCTGCACCGGCTACGAGAAGATCATGGATGCGGTCCGCCTGGCGGCCGCCCGGCAGGCAGAGGCGGTCTGACCGTGTCCTCCCCCAAGCGCTCGACTTCGCTCGAACAGGGCACCGCCCCCGTCGGCACCCCCACCAAGATCACCCAGGGCTCCCCGGCCAAGGGCGGCGTCGGCGAGTCCACGCTCCGCCCCGACGGCACCCTCAAGGTCACCGGCGAGTTCGCGTACTCGTCCGACATGTGGCACGAGGACATGCTCTGGGGCCAGATCCTGCGCTCCCCGGTCGCGCACGCCGAGATCGTCTCGATCGACACCGGCGAGGCCCTCGCCCAGCCAGGCGTCTACGCCGTCATGACCTACGACGACCTGCCGACCGACGTGAGGAACTACGGCCTGGAGATCCAGGACACCCCGGTCCTCGCGCACGGCAAGGTACGCCACCACGGCGAGCCGGTCGCGATCGTCGCCGCCGACCACCCGGAGACCGCGCGCCGCGCCGCCGCCAAGATCAAGGTGGAGTACCGCGAACTGCCGGTCGTCACCGACGAGGCGTCCGCGACCGCGCCCGACGCGATCCTGATCCACGAGGACCGCGACGACCACCACATCGGCCACGTCCCGCACCCCAACATCGTGCACCGCCAGCCGATCGTCCGCGGCGACGTCGAAGAGGCCGCCAGGAAGGCCGACTTCGTCGTCAGGGGCGAGTACACCTTCGGCATGCAGGACCAGGCGTTCCTGGGCCCCGAGTCCGGTCTCGCCGTGCCCGCCGAGGACGGTGGCGTCGACCTCTACATCGCCACCCAGTGGCTGCACTCCGACCTGCGCCAGATCGCGCCCGTGCTCGGCCTGCCCGAGGACAAGGTCCGTATGACGCTGTCCGGCGTCGGCGGTGCCTTCGGCGGCCGTGAGGACCTGTCGATGCAGATCCACGCCTGCCTGCTCGCCCTGCGCACCGGCAAGCCCGTCAAGATCGTCTACAACCGTTTCGAGTCCTTCTTCGGGCACGTCCACCGCCACCCCGCGAAGCTCTCCTACGAGCACGGGGCGACCAAGGACGGCAAGCTCACCCATCTCAAGGCCCGGATCGTCCTGGACGGCGGCGCCTACGCGTCGGCCTCCCCGGCGGTCGTCGGCAACGCCTCCTCGCTGGGCGCGGGACCGTACGTCGTCGACGACGTCGACATCGAGGCCATCGCCCTCTACACCAACAACCCGCCGTGCGGCGCCATGCGCGGCTTCGGCGCGGTCCAGGCGTGCTTCGCCTACGAGGCCCAGATGGACAAGCTCGCCGACAAGGTGGGCATGGACCGGGTCGAGTTCCGTCAGCTGAACGCGATGTCGCAGGGCGCGCTCCTGCCGACCGGGCAGCCGGTCGACTCCCCGGCCCCGGTCGCCGAACTCCTGCGCCGCGTCAAGGCGATGCCCCTGCCGCCGGAGCGCCAGTGGGAGAGCAGCGAGGGCGCGGACGTACGCCAGCTGCCCGGCGGCCTGTCCAACACCACGCACGGCGAAGGCGTCGTACGGGGGGTCGGCTACGCGGTCGGCATCAAGAACGTCGGCTTCTCCGAGGGCTTCGACGACTACTCGACGGCGAAGGTCCGGATGGAGGTCGTCGGCGGCGAGCCCGTCGCCACCGTGCACACCGCGATGGCGGAGGTCGGCCAGGGCGGTGTCACCGTGCACGCCCAGATCGCCCGCACCGAGCTGGGCGTCACCCAGGTGACGATCCACCCGGCGGACACCCAGGTGGGCAGCGCCGGTTCGACCTCGGCCTCGCGGCAGACGTACGTCACCGGCGGCGCCGTCAAGAACTCCTGCGAACTGGTCCGGGAGAAGGTCCTGGAGCTGGGCCGTCGCAAGTTCGGCACGTACCACCCCGCCTGGGCCACCGCCGAACTCCTGCTGGAGAGCGGCAAGGTCGTCACCGACGGCGGCGAGGTCCTCGCCAACCTGACGGACGTCCTGGAGGACGAGGCCGTCGAGGTCGAGGCCGAGTGGCGGCACCGCCCGACCGAGGCCTTCGACCTGCGCACCGGCCAGGGCAACGGCCATGTCCAGTACAGCTTCGCCGCGCACCGCGCCGTGGTCGAGGTCGACACCGAACTCGGCCTGGTCAAGGTCGTCGAACTGGCCTGCGCCCAGGACGTCGGCAAGGCGCTCAACCCGCTGTCCGTCATCGGCCAGATCCAGGGCGGTACGACCCAGGGTCTCGGTGTGGCGGTCATGGAAGAGATCATCGTCGACCCGAAGACGGCGAAGGTCAAAAACCCGTCCTTCACGGACTATCTGATCCCCACCATCCTCGACACGCCGACCATCCCGGTCGACGTGCTCGAACTCGCCGACGAGCACGCCCCGTACGGGCTGCGCGGCGTCGGCGAGGCCCCGACCCTGTCGTCCACCCCGGCGGTCCTCGCGGCCATCCGGAACGCGACGGGTCTGGAGCTCGACCGGACGCCGGTACGCCCGGAGCACCTCACCGGAACCGCGTAGCCCTGCACAGGGCCGACGTCCGCAGTACACCCAGTAGTTCGTCTCGGGCCGTCCCCCGGGTCGTGCACCTTCCCAAAACCCGCGCCCGCCACGGCGGTCGCGCGGGTGCCCCTATGAACCTTGGGAGACGGCCCATGACCCAGCAGTCAGTGGAGCCCAGGACCACCGCGGAGGAGGCGGGCGCGGGCAGCCGCGTCCCGGCCGGCCGGTCCTGGCTCGACCGCTACTTTCACATATCCCGGCGGGGATCCACGCTCGCGCGCGAAGTGCGCGGCGGCGTCACCACCTTCATGGCGATGGCGTACATCCTGCTGCTCAACCCCCTCATCCTGTCCGGCAAGGACGCGGCGGGGGACACACTCGGGCAGCAGCCGCTGATCACCGCCACCGCGTTCGCGGCGGCCCTGAGCACGCTGCTGATGGGCTTCCTCGGCAAGGTGCCGCTCGCCCTCGCCGCCGGACTCTCCGTCTCCGGCGTGCTGTCCTCGCAGGTCGCCCCGCAGATGACCTGGCCGCAGGCCATGGGCATGTGCGTGCTGTACGGCGTGGTCATCATGCTCCTGGTCGTCACCGGCCTACGCGAGATGATCATGAACGCGATCCCGTTGGCCCTCAAGCACGCGATCACCATGGGCATCGGCCTGTTCGTCGCCCTGATCGGCTTCTACAAGGCCGGGTTCGTGCAGCAGGGCGAGGCGACCCCGGTCACCCTCGGCCCGACCGGTGAACTCGCCGGCTGGCCGGTCCTGCTCTTCGCCGCGACCCTGCTGGCCATTTTCATGCTCCAGGCCCGCGGGGTACCCGGCGCGATCTTGATCGGCATCGTCGGCGGGACCGTGCTCGCCGTCGTCCTCAACGGACTCGGCGTCATCGACCCGAAGCAGTGGGCGAGCGGTGCACCCGAACTGCACGGCAGCGCGGTGTCGATGCCGGACTTCTCGATCTTCGGGAAGGTCGAGTTCGGCGGCTGGGGCCAGGTCGGCGCGATGACCGTCGGCATGATCGTCTTCACGCTCGTACTGGCCGGCTTCTTCGACGCGATGGCGACGATCATCGGGGTGGGCACCGAGGCCGGGCTCGCCGACGGTCAGGGCCGCATGCCGGGCCTGTCCAAGGCGCTGTTCATCGACGGCGCGGGTGGCGCGATCGGCGGCGTCGCCGGAGCCTCGGGCCAGACCGTGTTCGTGGAGTCGGCGACGGGCGTCGGCGAGGGAGCCCGCACGGGCCTGTCGTCCGTGGTCACCGGACTCTTCTTCGCGGCCTGCCTGTTCTTCACCCCGCTGACGGCGATCGTCCCGGGCGAGGTCGCCGCGGCGGCCCTGGTGGTCATCGGCGCCATGATGATGATGAACGCCCGCCACGTGGACTGGGCCGACCGCGCCACCGCGATCCCGGTCTTCCTCACCGTCGTGGTCATGCCGTTCACGTACTCCATCACCGCGGGCGTCGCGGCCGGAGTCATCAGTTACGTCGCCATCCGGATCGCCCAGGGCAAGGCCCGGGAGATCGGGGCCTTCATGTGGGGCCTGACGGTGATCTTCCTCGTCTACTACGCCCTCCACCCGATCGAGGGGTGGCTCGGCGTTCACTGAGCCGGCCGCCGGAAGTCCGGCCGAGGCCCGGTGCCTCGCCCGCGGGTCCCGGTGACCCGCGCCGAAGCCCTCCCCATCTCACCGCCAAGGAGACCGAGACATGCTGGACATCGCCGAAGAGCTGCACCGGTGGGTCGAGCAGGGCCGTGACTTCGCCGTCGCCACCGTGGTGGCCGTCGGCGGCAGCGCACCCCGCCGGCCCGGCGCCGCGCTCGCGGTGGACGCCGACGGCACGGCGATCGGCTCGGTCTCCGGCGGGTGTGTGGAGGGCGCGGTGTACGACCTGTGCCAACAGGCGCTGAACGACGGCGAAGTGGTACTCGAGCGCTACGGCTACAGCGACGAGGACGCGTTCGCCGTCGGGCTGACCTGCGGCGGTGTCATCGACATCCTCGTCACCCCGGTGCGGGCCGGCGACCCCGTCCGCCCGGTGGTGGCCGCCGCGCTGGCCACCGCCGGCGCGGGGCGGGCGGCGGCGCTGGCCCGGATCGTGCGGGGCCCGGCGCAACTCACCGGCCGCGCCCTGCTCGTCCGCCCCGACGGCTCCTACGACGGCGGCTTCGGCGCCCACCGGGAACTGGACCGCACGGTCGCGGCCGAGGCGGCGGCCCTCCTCGACGCCGGCCGCACCGGCACCCTGGAGATCGGAGAGCAGGGCTCACGCTGCGGAGCACCGCTCACGGTCCTGGTCGAGTCGTCGGTCCCACCGCCCCGGATGATCGTCTTCGGCGCGATCGACTTCGCGTCGGCACTGGTCAGGGTCGGCAAGTTCCTCGGCCACCACGTGACGGTGTGCGACGCCCGCCCGGTGTTCGCGACCCGCACCCGCTTCCCGGAGGCCGACGAGATCGTCGTCGAGTGGCCCCACCGGTACCTGGAGCGCACGGACGTCGACGCCCGTACCGTCCTGTGCGTCCTCACCCACGACGCCAAGTTCGACATACCCCTGCTGCGTCTCGCGCTGCGGCTGCCGGTCGCCTACGTCGGCGCGATGGGCTCCCGCCGCACCCACCTGGACCGCAACCGCCGGCTGCGGGACATCGGGGTGACGGAACGGGAACTGGCGCGCCTGCGCTCTCCCATCGGCCTCGACCTGGGCGCCCGCACGCCCGAGGAGACCGCCCTGTCGATCGCGGCCGAGATCGTCGCCGACCGGCGTGGCGGCAGCGGGATCTCCCTCACCGGCGCGCACACGCCGATCCATCACGACGTGACGTCGGTGCCCGCGGGCCGGATCGGTTCGGTCGCCTGAACCAGGTCTCCGCGCACCGCGGGACCCGTGCCCCGGCCCGCCGTCGGCCGGGTGGTCCGGCGGACCGTCGGCTGGTCCGGCCAGGCGAACGCGTATCCTGCCTCGCCGCCCCGGCTCACCCGCACCCAGCGCAGCAGTTCGCGGGCGATGCCCGCGTTGCCCATCGCCCAGCCGGTCTGCGGTTCGAGGTCGCTCGGTGCGGCCCGGTGCTCGACGTTCGACCAGCGGGCGCCGTCGGCGTCCCGGGTCGCCCGCGCGGCGAGGTCCTCGACCAGGAGCCGGGCGAAGTCCGGGGCGTCGCCCTGCTCGGCCAGCCGGTCGCAGGCCAGCGCCAGCACCCCCGAAGTGCCGCAGCAGCGCCCGTTGTTGTCCCAGAAGCCCGGACGCAGCCGGCGCGGCAGTCCGCAGTGGGTCACGGTGTGCCAGCAGCGGTCGGCGAGCTCCGACCAGACGGGCTCGGCGAGCGCGTCCCTGAGCAGCCGGAAGACCTGGGCGTCCCCGGCCGGTCCGTGGCACCAGCCGTAGCTGTACCGCTCGATCAGGTCGGGGAGGTACTGCGGGTCGGAGTGGGGGGCGAGGAAGCCGGCCGGTCCGGCCTCGTCGCGGGCCACGACGTCCGCGACACCGGCCCGCGCCAGCTCGACCAGGTCCGCCCGGCCGAGGTCCGAGCCGACGCGGGCCAGGGCGTGGGCGATGCCGAGGGTGCCGTGCGAGACGTGATGGAGGCGGGCCGGCGCGCCGCGGCGGAACTCCCAGGTGGCACCCGCCGAAGTCGCCTCGGCCGTACGGACGTAGGGCTCCAGGGCGAGGACGGCGAGGTCGGCGTCGCCCGCCGCCAGCGCGCCGAGGCCGATCCCCGCGTTGCCGCCCATCAGCTCGAACAGCTCACCCCAGCGCGTTCCGTCGAAACGGGACCGCACGCGCTGCAGGGCCCGGTCCGCCGCGGCGCCGGACGCGGGGTCGGCCAGGTCGCGCCCGACGGTCCGCAGCACCAGGGCCATGCCGGTGAGACCGAAGTACAGGGAGTCGTCGGGATGGTCGTCGACGGCGGCGGCGAGAGAGCGCGCCGCGCGCAGGGCGGCGTCGGCGTACCTGTCGTCGCCGAAGTGCCGCCAGGCCTCCAGGAGCGCGGGGACGACTCCGGCCGTCCCGTTGTAGAACATCGGGTCGGTCTCGGCGTCCGAGGGCCTGACCGGCCAGGCGAGGCCGCCGTCCCCGGTGTCCCGCGCGGCCCCGAGCAGCCACCGCAGGGCGTCCGCCGCGAGTGCCTCGGTCTCCTCCACCGTCCCTGTCCCTGTCCCTGTCCCCGTCCCCGCCGTCATGCGCCCACCCTGACATGCGACGGACCACCCGCACCAGGAGTTTCAGCCGCGCAGTACGAAGCAGCGCAGGTCACCCGGCTGCAGGTCGTACCAGTGGCCGCGCTGCCAGCCGTCGACGAGGGCGCCGACGTCGGCCGGGGTCAGTCCGATGCGCCGCCGCTCCTCGGGCAGACGGTCCGTCAGCGGAGTGGTCACCACCCAGGTCCCGCCCGGCGAAAGCAGTCCGCGGACACGCTCCACGGCCCCACGCCGGTCCGCGAGGAACGGCAGCACCAACCGGGTCGTCACCAGGTCGAAGGAGCGCGGTGGCAGCCGGGCCGCGACCTCGGCGGCGTCCTCGAAGTCCAGGCGGCGCGCCTCCAGAAGCGGTTCGAGGCCCTCGTACCGGTCGCGCGTCGCCGCCACCGCCGAGTCCGTCGCGTCGACGGCGAGGGTGCGGAAGCCGAGACCGGCGAGGGCGGCGGCGTAGCCGCCCAGGCCGCAGCCGACGTCCAGGGCCCGGGCGTCCGGGCCCGGCGGGACGGCCCGGGCGAGCAGCCCGATCTCCCGCGCGTCGGGGCGCCGGAAGCCGGACCCCGCCGCGAAGTGCGCCTCCCAGTGGAGCAGGGCCTCCGGCGTCATGGCCGCCGCAGCAGGCGGTTGACTGCCCGCCCGAAGACCGAGCGCGCCGCCGCGTGCAGCAGCGGGTCGAAGAGGGACGGCAGCGGGCGTACCCGCACCTCCTCGCGCCACACCACGCGGGCCCGCCCGCCCGGCCCCGGCCGCACCTCGATCTCGGCCCACCCCAGCACGAGCCGGCCCCGCTTCTCCAGCCGGCACCGGCCCGGCCCGTCACCGTCCGGCGGCTGCCAGCGGGTGACCTCCATCCGGTCGGCGAAGGAGAGTGGGCCGATGCCCGTACGCGCCACGATCAGGGTGCCCTCGTGGGTGGGCGGGGGTGTGACCACGGTGACTCGGGTCAGGGGGACCACGTCGCCATGCCGGGGCCACTCCGTGAGCCGGCGCCACGCCTCGTCGAGGGAGAGCGGTGCCGTGCGTTCGAGCTCGAAGTTGACCACGGGACGATCGTAAGCAAGCGATCAGGGCCACCTGCGTGTTCGTCCCCGAGTCACCCGTTTCGCCCAGTGCGGTGTCGACAAGGAGACGTACACAGGAACAGTGCGGGCGATGCGTCGCGTGGACGGGCCGGGACGGGCCCGGAGGCCTACCATTTTTCCCACGGGCGGGCAATCCGCCTTTCTCCAGGGGGAGTTGGTCGTCATGCCGCTGAAGACCCATGGCGTACTGGTCGCGCGGGCCGTCGACACCCGGCGCGAGGGTGCCGTCGACTCACCGCACTATCAGATCCACCTCACGGACGACGTCGGCACGCACTACCGCGCGTCGGTCAACGTCCTCTCGCAGGAGCGGCCCTCGGAACTGCTCTACCTGGTCGCCGACGACTTCCGGCATCCTGTCACCGACCGCCTGGCCGCTCTGCCGAGCGGCTGGAACACCCTGCCGTCCGGCCCGGGCGGCCCCCACCTCGACTTCGTGCGCGGCAACCTCTTCGATCCGGCGCTGATGCGGACGCTGCCCCCGGACGTCACGGGCCCCGACAACGACCTCGCCGACCTCCTCGACCACCAAGTGCTGCGCGCGGTCGGCGCTCCGGACGCCCGGCTGTACGTGTTCGGCGAGCGCTGGGGACCCGAGACCGCTGTCGAGGACAAGGTGTTCGGCTTCCTGCCGGGCAACGGCGTCCACGACATCCACATGAACCAGGGCAACAGCCGGCGCTTCCGCGGCGACGACGGGGTCTGGCAGGACGGCGGGCTGCTGCTGCACTTCCCGGACCGCTCGCGCTGGACCGGCGTCTTCCTCGCCTTCCAGAGCCAGTCCTGGCACACCGACGACGTCACCGGCCACGCGCTCGACGACGTCGACGGTTCGCGCGGCGAGCCGGGCGGGCAGCCGGTCCGGGTGGTGGCGGCGCTGGTCGACCCGCGCGGGCCCGCCCCGGAGGCGGAGAGCGTGACGCTGCTCAACGCCTCGCCCGACCCGGTCGACCTGACCGGCTGGCGGATCGTCGACCGGATCGGGCAGGGCTCCGCGGTGCCGCCCGGCGCGCTCGCCGCAGGCGCGGTCCTGCGGGTGGATCTGGCCGGCGGCGCCCGGCTGGGCAACCACGGCGGCGAGATCACCCTGCTCGACGCGGCCGGCCTGAAGGTGCACGGCGTCTCGTACACCGCCGAGCAGGCCGGACGGGAGGGCTGGACGGTCGTCTTCTGAGGCGCCCCCGCGCCGCCTCAGGGCCGGTACACCTTCCCGGGTTCCGCCGTGCCCGGCGCCAGCAGCTGCGGCACGGTCACGAAGACGTACCCCCGCTCCTTGAGCGCGTCGATGATCCCGGGTACCGCGGGCACGGTCCCCTGGTAGATGTCGTGCAGCAGGATGATCCCGTCCCGGGAGGCCTGGTCCAGGACGCGCTTCTGTATCAGGGCGGAGTCGGTCGTCGTGTAGTCCTTGGCGGTCACGCTCCACAGGACCTCCGACATGCCGAGTTCGCGGCAGATGTCGTGCACGGTGTCGTCGGTGCGGCCCTGGGGCGGGCGCATCAGCGTCGGCCGGTGGCCGGTGAGGCGCTCTATCTCCTTGTTGGGCCGCTCCAGTTCCGCGCGTATCTCGGCCGGCTTCAGCTCGGTGAGGATCTTGTGGTCCCAGGTGTGGCTGGCCACCTCGTGGCCCTCGTCGGCCATGCGCTGGACGAGCTCCGGGTACTTCTCGATGTGGCGCTTGCCGAGCAGGAAGAAGGTCGCCGGGACCTTCTTCTCCTTCAGGATGTCCAGCAGGCGGGCGGAGTTCTCGCTCGGTCCGGCGTCGAAGGTGAGCGCGATGCACTTGGCCTCGCGGCAGTCGACGGTCCCGTAGCGGGCCTGGGTGGTGGGATGGGCGCGGGCGGCGCTCGGCGCCGTGGTCTCGAGCCGGGTGCACCCGGTCAGAGCCAGCGCCAGGGAAGCGGCCGCCACCGAAATGGTGAGGGCACGCAACCCGGCCCCCGTTTTTTTCATCTTCATGGTCAGAGAAGGCATGCCGTGACTATACATAAGAGGTATACACGGGATTTATAGTGCCTTATCGGGCGCAAAGCGCCCGCATCCGCGTGATCCGTCGCCGTGCTCGGGGCCTGCGCCTGGAGCGGGTGGTCGTAGTGCCGGACGTGCCGACGGGGTGGTTGGGGCGACGCGTAGGGGATTCCAGGTGTCGGTCACGCTCTGACCCTGTCCTAGATTTCGAACATCGTTCGTGAAATCGATCGCGGGCGAGATATGGATGACATGTGACTGTCAACGATAAGGGCGCGAGATGGACAGTGGAAACCGATCGGTTTACGATGCTGGAAACCGATCGTTTTCCACTTCTTGGAGACTTACATGACCACGCTCAAGGACGCTTCTGTCCTCGTCACCGGCGGTAGCCGCGGTATCGGTCGCGCCCTGGTGGAGGAGCTGTACGCCCGCGGCGCCCGCACGGTCTACGCCACCGCCCGCGACCCGCGCACCGTGACCCACCCAGACGCCGTTCCGCTGGCGCTGGAAGTGACGGACCCCGCCTCCGTCGCGGCCGCCGCCGAAGCGGCCCAGGACGTCACCGTGCTGATCAACAACGCGGGCGTCGCGGCCGGCACCCGCTACCTCGACTCGCCGCTCGACGACGTGCGCCGCGAGTTCGAGATCAACTTCTACGGTCCGCTGCTGGTCACCCGCGCCTTCGTGCCGGTCATCGAGCGCAACGGCGGCGGCCATGTCCTCAACGTCCACTCCGTGCTGTCCTGGATCGCCAACAGCAACACCTACGGCGCCACCAAGGCGGCCATGTGGTCGCAGACCAACTCCCTGCGCCTGGAGCTGCGGCCGCGCGGCATCGACGTCACCGGGCTGCACATGGGCTACGTCGACACCGACATGACGGAGGGCATCGACGCGCCCAAGACCAGCCCCCACGACATCGCCGTCGCCGCACTCGACGGCGTCGAGGCGGGAGCGCACGAGGTACTGGCCGACGACCTCACCCGGTGGGTCAAGGCGCAGCTGTCCGGCGACGTGGACGCGATGTACCAGGAGCTCGCCGCGCGGTGACACCGACGCGGACGCGGACGGGGACGGGGACGCCTACGCCGACGCCGTCGTGCAGACCCGGGTGGGCGCGCGGCGGTTGCGGCCGGGTTCACCCTCCAGCTGGCCTGCGTTGCGCCGTTCGGGTCTCCCGAGTGGGCCGGCGCCGTCCCGGTCGGCCACCGTACTGCGGGTAGGGACAACAACCGCTCGCGCCGTCGCCCTACACCGCGCAGGGGCAAGGGGTGAACGATGGCCGGCAGCACGCACGCCACCCGGGACGCGCTGCGGCGACCCGGTCCGCCACCAGGGGCCGCCGTCACGCCGTGGGCCGGTGTCAGGCCGTGGGGAGCGGCCCTCGCACCCCGGCGGGCCGTCGGCACGTGGTGGCGGGCCGCCGTCAGGCCGTGGCGGGGGAGCGGTGTCGCGTGGCTCGGTGCGGTCGCGGCCGCCTTCACCCTCGCCCAACTGGTCCTCGTACGACCGGGCATGGGCCTCGGCTGGGACGAGACGGTGTACGTCAGCCAGGTCAGCGGCCACGCCCCCGCCGCCTTCTTCAGCGCGCCCCGCGCCCGTGGCGTCCCCCTCCTGGTCGCACCGATCGCCGCCTGGTCGGCGTCCACCCCGCTGCTGCGCGTCTTCCTGGCCGTGCTCTCCGGGCTCGCCCTCTTCCTGGCCCTGCGCGTCTGGCGCGGACTGTTCCCGGCCCGCGTACTCGCCCTGGGCGGCGCCCTGTTCGCCTCGCTGTGGGTGACGCTCTTCTACGGCCCGCAGGCCATGCCCAACTACTGGGTCGCGATCGGCGCCCTGATCTGCGTCGGCTGCTTCCTGCGGGCCGGGGCCGCCCCCGGCCCGCACGGCCGGGCGGCCGTGGGAGGCGTGCTCGCGGGCGCGGCCCTGATGGCGTGGATGCGTCCCATGGACGCCGTCTACGTTGTCCTGCCACTGCTCGCGCGCTGCCTGTGGCCGTGGCGGCGCGCGAGCGGCGGGTACCGCCCGGTGTTTCCCGCCGCCCTGCTCGCCGGCCTGGTCGCCGGGGCGGCGGAGTGGGTGGTCGAGGCCTACCTCGGCTACGGCGGCCTCGCCCAGCGCCTGTCCGACGCCTCCCGCCTCCAGGGCGGCCTCGGCGGGCACCTCGCCGTCGGCGACCAGTTGCGCAGCCTGGGCGGGCGCGTGCTGTGCCGCCCCTGCACCGGACCGATGCCCGGCCCGGCGGTGACGGCCTGGTGGTTCGCCCTGCCGCTGCTCGCCGTCCTCGCCGCGGTCGTCGCCCTGCGCGCCCGGCGCCCGGCACCCACCCTGCTGCCCCTGGGCTGCGCCGCGACTGCCGCCGTCCCCTACCTCTTCCTCATCGGCTACGCCGCTCCCCGCTTCCTCCTCCCCGCCTACGCCCTGCTCGCGATCCCCGTCGCCGACGGCCTCGCCCGCCTGGCCGCCGCACCGGGCCGGACCCGGCGGCCGGTCGCCGTCACCCTGTTGACGCTGGGACTGGCGGGCCACCTGGCCGTCCAGTACGCCGTTCTGGAGAGCACCGTGCACCGCACCACCGCCGCCCACCGCGACTGGTCCCGCACCGCGGCCGCGCTCCGCCTCCTCGGCGTACGGCCGCCCTGCCTGGTCACCGGCTACCAGGCGCCCCCGATCGCCTTCTACGCCGGGTGCGCCTCAGCGCCGGCCGTCGGGCACGACGCCCGCACCACCGCGTCCGCGGTCGCCCGCGCCGCCCGCACCACACCGGTCGCCGCCCTCGCCGCGCCCGGCGGGCCTCCACCGGCCTACGCCCGTTCCTGGCCGGCCGGGCACGCGGGCGGCCTGTCGGCGTACCTGGCCCCCTACGCGCAGCGGAGGCGGTGACGATGACCGCGACCGAGCCGGCGCCGGTCCGGGGCCGACGCCGGTACTGGCAGCTGGGCATCACCCTGGCCGTAGCCGTGGCGGCCTGCGCACTGCTCGCCGCCCACCGGGACACCCTGAACACCGGAGCCGACCGGCTCGCCGCCGCCGACCGGGAATGGCTCCTGGCGGCGGGCCTGGCCGCCCTCGCGACCTGGGTGTGCGCGGCCGTCGTCCAGCAGGGCGCGGTCGCCGAACGCCTCCCGCCCGGACGGCTCGTCGCCACGCAGTTCGCGGCGTCCGCGGCCAACCACCTGCTGCCGGCCGGCACCGGCGCGACCGCCGTCAACCTCCGCTTCCTGACCCGGTGCGGGCTGTCCACCACCCGCTCGGCGACCGCGCTCGCGGTGAAGGCGGCGGCCGGCGGGATCGTACGGCTCCTCCTCGGTATCGCTCTGTTGCTCACCTCGCCCGGCACACTGCGCCTCACGGCCCGGGTGCCGCACCTTCTCGTGCTGCTCCCCGTCGCCGGCTGCGTCGTCGCGGCCCTCGCGGCGCTCGCGCTGAACCGACGCCTGCGCGCCTGGGTGCGGCCGGCGGCCGGCAAGGTCCTCGCCGACGTGCGCGAGGTGCACCGGCGCGGGGCGCGGGCGTG
This sequence comes from Streptomyces sp. NPDC059582, assembly GCF_042735715.1. Taxonomy (NCBI): domain Bacteria; kingdom Bacillati; phylum Actinomycetota; class Actinomycetes; order Kitasatosporales; family Streptomycetaceae; genus Streptomyces; species Streptomyces sp. NPDC059582. Next base: position 113,548 of record NZ_JBHWCC010000002.1, on the reverse strand, counting down.
CGCGCTGTGGGGTGGCTCGCTCGCGTTCGCGCTGCTGCACGCCACGGTGATCGTCGCGGTCGTCCACGCCCTCGACCTGCCGCTGTCCGAGGGCCGGGTCGTCATGGCGTACCTGGTCGCCAGCGGCGTGGCAGCCCTGCTGCCCACACCCGGCGGACTCGGCTCCCTGGACGCCGCACTCGCGCTCTCCCTCACCGCGGCGGGCGCTCCGAGCGCGGCGGCAGTCTCCGTGGTCTTCGGCTACCGCCTGCTGACCGCCTGGCTGCCGATGGCCCCCGGCCTCCTGGTCCTGGCAGTGCTGGCCCGCCGCTCGGCGGTGTGAGCGGTGCGGGACTACAATCCTGTAGACGATCTACGACACTGTGGACGAATGCGGGGGAGGATCGTTGCGATGACCGACGCGAAGGACGAACGCCGACCGGCAGGTGAGCTGGAGGCCGCCGTCATGGCCGTGCTGTGGGCCGCCGGCCTGCCGCTCACCGCGTCGCAGGTACAGCTCGAACTCGACTCCGGCCTGGCCCGTACGACCGTGACGACGATCCTGACCAGGCTGCACGAGAAGGGCGTCGTGGCGCGGCAGCGACAGGGCCGTGGCTTCGCCTATCGCCCGGCCCAGGATCCCCAGGGGCTGACCGCCCGCCGCATGCACAGCGAGCTCGACCGCGACAACGACCGCGAGAGGGTCCTCGCCCGCTTCGTCGCCCAGCTCGGCCCGGACGACGAGCGGGTCCTGCGCCAGCTCCTGGAAGGGGACGGGACATGACCGCCACCCTGCTGATCGCTCCTCTCCTGCTGCCCTTCGCGGTGCCACCGCTGGCCCGGCGCGCACTGCGGGGCGCGCGCCCCGTCGTCGCGCTGTGGACACTCACCGTCTGCGCGCTGGTGCTCGCGGGCGCCTGCGTCGCCTCGCTCGGGGCCCTGGTCCTGACCGGACTGCTGCGGCTGCCCGCTTTCGCCGCGCTCGGCGAACTGATCCACCCCCTGCGCGCCCCCTCCGACCTCGTCCTCGCCCCCGCCGCCGCACTGGCGATCGGCGCGCTGACGGTCGCGGTGGTGACGCTCGGGCGTTCCGCGCTGCGCCAGTCGAAGGCGCTGCGCCTCGCCCGCCGGCAGGCCGGCCGGCACCCCGCCGCGGGCGACCTCTGTGTCGTCGACTCCCCTCAGCCGGACGCCTACGCCCTGCCCGGCCGCCCGCACCGCATCGTCGTCACCACCGGCATGCTGCGCAGCCTCGGAGCCCGGGAGCGCGAGGTCCTCTTCGCGCACGAGCGCGCCCACAACGCCGGCGGACACCACTACTTCCTGGCCGCCGCCGAACTCGCCGCGCACTGCCATCCCGCGCTGCGCTCGGCCCGCGACGCGATCCGGCTGGCCGCGGAACGTGCCGCCGACGAGGCCGCGGCGACCGCAGTCGGCGACCGGCGCCTGACCGCCCGCGCCATCGCGCGCGCCGCCCTGGCGGGCCACGCCGCCGACTCGCCCCGTCCGTCCTTCGCGCCCGCGGTGTCGACCGGACCCGTCCCCCAGCGGGTCGCCGCCCTCCTCGCCCCGCCCTGCCGCCCCTCCCGCGTCCCGCGCGCCGTCGCCCTGCTCCTGGCCGTCTGCGCGCTGCTGTCCGGTGTCGCCGCGTCGACCGGCGTGGTGGACTTCCACCACGAGGTCGAGGTGGCCCAGGGGGAAGCCGCCCGCTGACCCGCGAGCGTGCCTGGTCGCCGGCCGCGGGGGCCCGGGTGGAGAGGGGCGGCTCGGCGCCGGGCCGGCCGATGTGGTCGGGACGCAGGTGGGCGAACGCCGCCGTCCCGATGCCCTGCGGGGACCGCCCGAGCACGGACGGGCCTCCCGGGGGGCGTGCCGCCGTGCGCAGCGCCCCGGTAGGGATGGCCGGGGTCTTCCGGTAGCACGCGGGCCGAGCCCGGCATCGATCGAGGCGAGCGTGCGTACGGGGCGCGGGGACGGCCGGGGAGCGGCGGTCGGGGTCATCGGTGGACGTATGCGGGTGGTCACCCGGCCCCGGTACGGAACAGCGGACCTGTGAGGGACAGGTCGCCGCCGAACTGCGTGAGCTGGGAGGCGGTGACGCCCGCGAAGGTGACGGTGCGGGTGGGGGCGGCAGCGTCCGACAGCCAGGGAGGTACGGCGTCGGGGGTGATGGTGACGGTGCGGTCCGGCGGGAGCGGGGCACCGTCCAGGGCCGTGACCTCGCCGGACAGCTCGTGGAGGTACACGGTCACCACGCCGTCGCCGCCCCGTCCCTTCAGCGTGGACGTGGTCGCGGGCCTGGTTCGCAGGCGTGCCGCCGCGCTTCCCCGGCCCGCGGTCACGTCGAGGTCGAGGGCTTCCACCGACCGTGCGGTGAACTTCAGCACCCGGGTGGCGCCGGCTCCGGTGCGTACGGTGACCACGCCGTGGAAGGTGAGGGCGCGCAGGACGAGCCGGTCGGCGCGCAGTGTCCACGAGGCGCTCGCGAGGCGCGTCGGCGGAGGGGCGGGTGGAGCGCTCGCGGCGGTCGGTGCGGCGCTCGCCGACGCCTGCGTGACATGTGTGGGCGCGGCCCGGGGGCCGACGACGGTGGGCGGGGCAACGGCCGGTCGGGAGGTGGTGCCCGTGGGGACCGGCGTGCCGCCCGGTGGCGTCGGCGCCGTGTCCGTAGGTGTCGTCGGTGCGCTCGCCGGTGCCACAGGGCTGCCGGGACCGGGGAGCGGGGACGACGGCCGGGGTGCGGGGAGGTGCAGGACCAGGGGTACGGCGGCCACGGCCAGCGCGCAGGCGATGGGCTGCGGTACCCGGCGGAGCACGAAACCGGGCGAGGGAACGCGGCCCAGGGGGTGAGGTCCGGGCTCGGACGGGGCCGTGGTCTGTTCGCTGCCGTTGTCAGTGGCCACCTGTCTCGTCTCCCGTGCCGGCGTTGTCGTCCGCCGCCGGAACGGCCGTGAACACGTGGTTCTCCGTTGCTGTTGCCGCTGTTGCCGCCCCCGCGGTCGGCTGCTCGGCGGTAGCGGTAGCGGTAGCCGTAGCGGTGGCGGCAGCGGCGGCCGGCGGCATCCAGGCGCAGGCCAGGGAGCCGCCGATCAGGCCGGAGATCAGCCCGAGGAGGAGGCCGCCGAAGTTCGCGACGGGCAAGGAGACGACGGCGAGCAGCAGGGTGACGATCCCCGCGAACACGCGATGGTGGGGGTGGTACCAGAGGGTGATCCCCAGGGTCATGAGCAGAGCTCCGATGATCAGGGAGCCGGCTCCGGACGTGGTGGACAGGGCCAGCGGGACGCCGCCCAGGTCCAGGTTCGCGTAGGGCCAGTACAGGATGGGCAGCGCCGCCGTGAAGGTGAAGAATCCGGCCCAGAAAGGGCGTTCACCACGCCAGGTCCTGAACCTGTCGCGGGCGCGCGCCACGGTGACGTGCGGCAGCGGCCGTCCGGCGAAGAATCTGGTGCTCATGTGTCGTCCTGATCGGCGGTCCGTCGTGCGCGTGGTCGTGCGAGGTGGGCGGCGGCCTGAACGCACGGTCCGCCCGCTGGAGTCAGGAGCACGAGTGCCGGCCCCGCTCGATCCGCAGGCGCAGGTTGGGAATGTTGAAGGTGGCGGCGGAGACCGCGACCGTGGTCACGCTCACGTCGTTCAGGGTGACCGACGTGGCCTGCTGCCCGAGGCCGCTGGGGTCGAAGAAGCGCGAGTCCCGGTCGCCCGGATCGATCGGTCCCTTGGTGATCGCCCCCTGCGCGATGCCGATGTCGACGTTCCGGAAATCCGCCTGCCCGGCCGCCACCAGGGTCGCGTCGATGAACAAGTTCGTGGCCTCGGCCGGACGTTCGTCGCCGCCGGTGAGCGTCACCGTGTACGTGCCCAGCACCGGCAGGTCGAGCGTGGCGGACTCGCACAGGCCGGAGACCGTCGCCTGCCGGGCCCCGGTGACCAGGACGGGCACGAGTTCGTGCTTCTTGGTCACGTCGACCATGGTGTAGATACTGAGTCCGCGAGCGGTCAGCGTGTCAGCGGTGACCTGGAATCGATAGCCGGAGATGAGGAACGACGCGGCCAGCGCCCCCTGTGCCATCGCGATGCCGAGGACCGCGCAGGCCGTGACGCCGGGTACCAGGACTGCCGCGAAACGCCGCCACCGGGTTCTGCCGACGCGGTGCGACATCCCGTCTCCTTCACTCGTGAGGTGGGTCCGGCGATGTCCGGGCACTACGAACTTCGCAATACGGATTTAAGTCCCCCTGTCCGGTGTCGGATCCTAGGCTTCTGGGCGCGGCAACCCCCTGCACGTCAGGCCCGCCGTACGGGTGACGCAACTTGTGCTGGGCCCTTCGGGTGACCAGCGACCCCCGGCCTTTCGAGTGCGTGCCGGACGGGACCACAGGAAGCCGGCCGGGCGGTCCTCGACCGAGTCCGAGGCATGGTGACGGGGGCGGCGGGCGGATCGCGGTCCGCCCGGGACAAAAGTGGCGGCGGGTGAGGCGCTGGCGTGGAATGGAAGGGCCGGGGGCGAAGACGTGGAGGCGTCGTGGGTGTGACACCGCTGACCGAGATCCTCGCCAAGCCGTTCGACGAGCGCTACGCCGTACCGGCCATCAACGTCTTCAACGACCTCACCCTGGAGGCCGTGCTGGCGGCAGCGGTGGAGAACAGGTCGCCGGTGATCGTGCAGACCTCCGTGAAGACGGTCAGGTCCATCGGCAGCGACGTGCTCTACGCCATGTGGACGTCGATGACCGCCGGCATCGAGGTGCCTGTCACCCTGCACCTGGATCACTGTCCGGAACGCGAGGTCATCACCGAGTGCCTGCGCCGGGGATGGAACTCCGTCCTCTTCGACGCCTCCAAGCTGCCGGTCGAGGAGAACATGCGGCAGACCGTCGAGGTCGTCGCGGAAGCCCGTGCGTTCGGCGCCGCGGTCGAGGGCGAGATCGAGTCGATCACCGGTGTGGAGGACGGCGTCGGCAGTGACACCGCCGCCGAGCAGCAGGATCTCGCGGTCGCGCTGGAGTTCCTGCGGACCACGCGGGTCGACGTCTTCGCTCCGGCGATCGGGAACGCGCACGGGTCGTACAAGCAGGCGCCGGTGCTCGACGCCCAGCGCGTGTCCGACCTCGTGGCCGCCTATCCGGTGCCGATCGCGCTGCACGGCGGCAGCGGACTGTCCGACGAACAGTTCCGCGACCTGATCTCCCGGGGGTGCGCGAAGGTCAACATCTCGACGGCGCTCAAGGAGACGTACATGAAGTCGAACCTGGCCTTCCTGCGGACGGCTCAGGAGCGGCAGAAGTGGGATCCGCCCTCGCTGTTCCGGGCCGTCCGGCAGGACGTCGTCGAGCTGGCCGGTTCGCTGATGCGTCTCTTCGGCAGCGCCGGGCGGGCGGCCTAGCCGTGCCGGCCCTCGTCTTCGACTGCGACGGCGTCCTCGCAGACACCGAACGCGACGGGCATCTGCCCGCCTTCAACCAGACGTTCGAGGAGTTCGGTCTGCCGGTGCGGTGGAGCGACGCGGAGTACGCGCAGAAGGTGAAGGTCGGCGGCGGCAAGGAGCGGATGCGGACGCTGCTGACCCCCGACTTCGTCGCCACCGCCGGTCTGCCCTCCGACCCGGCCGCACTCGACGAGCAGGTCGCCGCCTGGCACCGGCGCAAGACCGAGATCTACACCGGGATCATCAGCAGCGGACGTATTCCGCCCCGGCCCGGCGTGCGGCGGATCGCCGAGGCGGCATACGAGGCCGGGTGGCCGCTCGCGGTCGCGTCCACCTCGGCGGAGGCGTCCGTGCGCAGCGTGCTCGAACTCGCCATGGGCCCGGAACTGGCCGCCCGCTTCGCTGTCTTCGCCGGGGACGTGGTCCAGCGGAAGAAGCCCGCCCCGGACATCTACGCCTTCGCCGTGCGGCGGCTCGGTCTGGACCCCGCGGACGTCGTCGCGATCGAGGACAGCCGCAACGGGATGCTGGCCGCGCTCGGCGCCGGGCTCGCCTGCGCCGTCACGACCAGCGCCTACACCGGTGAGGAGGACTTCACAGGAGCCTCCCTGGTGGTCACCTCGCTCGGCGATCCGCCGCCGCGGGAGACCGTCGCCCGGGTACTGAGCGATCCGCGCGCAGTGCACCCGGGGCCGTATGTGGAGCTCGGGGACCTGACCGGTCTGCTCACCGCCGACGCCGATCCCGGTGTCCGCGGCGACACCGCTGCCGACTCCACCCCATCCGACCCCCGACCGCACTGACTTCGCGGCAGTCAGGAGAGACATGTCAGCGCCATCGTCATCGCCGTCGTCGGCGTCGCCCGGCGGCGACCTCACCTTCGTCGTACGGACGATCGCCCGCACCGCGGTGGACAACGAGCGGGACTTCGGCGACCTCGACTCCGTCGCGGGGGACGGGGACTTCGGGTACTCGCTCGCCCGCGGTTTCGAGATCGTGCTCGCCGACTGGGACGACCTCGTTTCTGACGCACCGGCCGAGTTCCTGAAGAAGGTCGCTCTGGTGATCTCCAAGCGGGTGGGCGGTACGTCGGGGCCGCTGTGGGGCACCGCCTTCCTGCGGGCCGCAGGCGCCGTGAAGGACCGGCCGGAGCTGAACGCGGCGGACGCGGTGGCCATGCTGCGGGCCGCCGCGGAGGGGATCAGGACGCGGGGCCGGTCGGACCTCGGCGACAAGACACTGCTGGACGCGCTGATCCCGATGACCGACGCACTGGAGCGGCGGCTGGCCGCGGGCGAACCGGCGCCCGGCGCCGCGGAACTGGCCGCCCTGGCCGCCTCGACCGCCCGTGCCGCGGCCGACGCGACGACATCCATGCAGGCCAGACGCGGCCGCCAGAGCTACACCGGGGAGCGCAGCATCGGCTCACCGGACCCGGGCGCGGTGGCGATCGCGGTCATGGCGGAGCGCGTCGCCGCCGAGTGGGACGCACGCGACTGACGCGACCGGCTGGACCAGGAGGAGTTACGGCATGAAGAAGTTCGTCAACGACCCGAAGGACTACGTCGCCGAGATGCTGGAGGGACTGGCCCTGGCCAACCCCGACACGCTGACGTACGTCCCCGAGTACAACCTGATCATGCGTTCCGACGTCCCGCAGCGGAACAAGGTCTCGATCGTGCAGGGCTCCGGATCCGGTCACGAGCCCGCGCATGTGATGACCGTGGGGAAGGGCATGCTCGACGCCGCCTGTCCCGGCGACGTGTTCGCCGCGCCGCCCGCCGACTTCGTCTACGAGACGGTCAAGCTGGTCGCCTCCCCGATGGGCGTGCTGCTGCTGGTCAACAACTACACCGGGGACCGGATGGCGTTCGAGATGGCCGAGGAGCTGTCCCAGGCCGACGGGGTGAACGTCCGTACGCTCTTCATCGACGACGACGTGGCCGTACAGGACTCGACGTACACCGTCGGCCGACGCGGGGTGGCCGGCAACTTCTTCGTGATGAAGGCCGTCGGCGCGGCCGCCGAGCGGGGCGCGGACCTCGACGAGGTGTACCGGATCGGCGAGAAGGTCAACTCCGTCACCCGCACCATGGGCATGGCGCTCACCGCCTGCACGCCGCCGGCGAAGGGTTCGCCGCTGTTCGACCTGCCCGAGGACTCCGTCGAGATGGGCGTGGGCATCCACGGTGAGCCGGGCCGTGAGCGCGAGAAGCTCCGGTCTGCGGACGCGATGGTGCGCGAGCTCGTCGACGCGGTCGTGGACGACCTGCCGTTCGCCTCCGGTGACCGCGTCGCGCTGATGGTCAACGGCCTCGGCGGCACCCCGATCGGCGAGCTGTACCTGGTGTACGGACTGGCCCACAAGCAGCTGGCCGAGCGCGGCATCGAGGTCGGGCGCAGCTATGTGGGTGAGTACTGCACCTCGCTCGACATGGCCGGCGCCTCGGTGACCCTGGTCCGGTTGGACGAGGAGATCTTCGAGCTGCTGACCGACCCGGCCGAGATCCCGATCCGGGTGTTCTGAACCGACCCCGGCCGGGCCGTCGAGCCGAGGTCCGGTGCGCTCGCGTGTGGTCGTGCCGTTCGTCTCGCGGGATGCCAGGTGGTCCCGTAGGGTCGCGGTGTCGCACGACAGGCCGAAGTCGCGGGCGCGTTGCGACTCGACCGATCAGGAGTGCCCATGTCAGGACAGTTCGAAGCAGTGGTCGAGGTCGATCGGCCGGTCGAAGAGGTGTTCGCCTACCTCGCCGACGGGCGCAACGATCCGCAGTTCAGCCCTCGGGTGCTCAGGATCGAGCGGGTCCCGGACGCCCCGACCGCCGTCGGCACGGTCTTCCGGAGCACGGTCAAGGACGCCGGGATGAAGAGTGCCCGGGAGTTCCGCATCACCGAATTCGAGGCCCCGGCGAAGCTGCGGTGGGCCGAGGTGTCGAAGAACAGCGTGATGGCGCGCGAGGGCGGCTACGACCTGGAGCCGCTGGCCGACGGCAGGACCCGGGTCCGTATCTTCAACGTCCTGGAAGGCCACGGGCTGGGCAAGCTGCTCGTCGGCCTGGGGCTCGCCGCCGCCCGCAAGGACGCCCCAGCCTTCGGCGTGCGCATCAAGACGGCGGCCGAGGCCGCGATCGCTCCCCGCTGACGCGACCCGGACGGCCGGACGGTCGCACGTCCGGGCCGATCCCGTCGGCCTTGACCGCGCATCGGCGGACATCGCGGAGGCGGAACCCCTCAGACGGGGAACTTCATCAGGGCCAGCGGTGCGGAGGTGGGCCGGCCCGAGCCGCCCACGGGCTCGACGGTGACGCCCATGCCCGAGGCCCCGTCGACGGTGCCCCGCATCAGGACCGCCTGGTCAGCGCGGCCGGGGTCCATCAGGCCGGCGGAGCGCATCGTGCCGCCGTCGTCGAACCACAGCTGGTAGACCTTGCCGGCGGGCGGACGCGCCATCCCGGAGACGACGAACACCGCCTTGTCCCGCTCGCGCGAGACGACCACCGTGCCGGTGGCGCCGTCGGCCAGCTTCGCGGCCCGGGTCGCGGCGTCCGGCGCGCTCAGGACGGCGGCGATCTGCTCCGCTCCCTGTTCGGCCCGGTGAGCGCGGCTCAGCGCGTCCTCCGCCTGCCGGTGCTGCCACACGGTGGTGCCGCCGAGCACGGTCGCTGCCGCGAGGCAGGCGGCCGGCGCCCAGCGCGACAGCAGGCGGGTGCGCCGGCCAACGCGGGCGGCGAGCGGCCGCGGGGCGGCGCCGGGTGCCTCCTGCCGGACGGTCGTGATCCGGCGCAGCACCTGCTCCCGCAACTCCCGGCGCGGCGGCACCGACACGGCGAGGCCCAGGCGGGCGGCGGTGGCGGCGAGTTCGGCGGTTTCCTGCGCGCACGGCTCACAGCCCGCGAGGTGCTTCTCGAACGCCTCTCGCTCGTCGCCGGACAGGGCGTGCAGGACGTAGGCCCCGGTCATCCGGTGCAGGTCGGCGGTGATCACGCGGTCACCCCCAGGCAGTCGCGCAGCCTGATGAGACCGTCCCGCAGCCGGGTCTTGACCGTGCCCAACGGCAGCGCCAACGCCTCCGCCACCTGGCGGTAGGTCAGCCCGCGGTAGTAGGCGAGGGTGACGGCCTGGCGCTGGATCTCGGTCAGCGTCCGCAGACAGCGCCGCACCTGCTCCCGCTCCAGCCGCGCCTCCACCTGCTCGGTCACCTCGTCGTACTCGGGTGTCCGTTCCAGCAATGCGGCTTTGTGGTCCCGGGCGGCCGCGGCCTCCGCCGAGCGCACCCGATCCACCGCCCGGCGGTGCGCCAGGGTGAGGATCCAGTTGATGGCCGTCCCGCGGTCGGAGCGGTAGCGGGGAGCGGTGCGCCACACCTCCACCAGGACCTCCTGGGCCACCTCCTCCGACTGCGCCTGATCGCGCAGGACCGCCCGCACGACACCCAGCACCGGCCCGACGACCGTGTCGTAGACCGAGGCGAACGCCGGCTCGTCACCGAGGGCCACCCGGCCCACCAGCTCCTGCAGGTCCGGAGCCTTCGACGGATTGCTGCCGATATACACGGCTTCCTTCACTGCGCGCCCTCCACGGCCGGGACATCTCCGGACGTAATCCGATCCTGCGCGGGCCGGGGATTGGTCGGGGCGACGATGTTGTCGAACCCGCCGTCCGACAGCTCCGCGCAGGTGGACGAGCGAGGGGAAGCGGCCGAGCTCGCGCGGACCGACCGCCGGGCGCGGTGGGGTGGCCACCGTCAGCGGCCGGGCAGGCTGACCACGAACCGTGCCCCCGGAGTGTGCCCGGGGTCGTAGGTCACCTCGCCTCCGACGGAGCGAGCGAGGCGGCGGGCCAGCGGCAGGCCCAGGCCCGCTCCGCCGTGCCCGTCGCCGGGGTCCGCCCGTCGGCCGGGCTCGAAGAGACGAGCCACGAACGGCGCCGGCACGCCGGGCCCGTCGTCGGTGACGTCGATGCGTACACCGTCGGACACCTGGCGTGCGCGGACGGCGACGCCGGACAGCGCGTATCGGCAGGCGTTGGCGAGGAGGGGGCTGACGATGCGGTCGAGGAGGGCGGGTGAGACGCCGACCATCGGGCAGGAGCCTTCGACGGTGACCGTCAGATGACCGGGCACGTGCAGAGCTTCGGCGAGTCGGCGCAGGGCGGGAAGGGGCTCGGTGGTGCCCGGAGCGGTGTTCGTGCCGTCGCGTGCGTCGTCCAGGAGGGTGTCGCAGATGGTGCGCATGGACTCGGCGGCATCGGCGATGACCTGGTGACTGGCGCGGGTCTGGTCGGGCGTGCGGGGACGGCTCTGCCACCACTCCAGTTCGGCGATGATCCGGCTCAGTGGCGTACGCAGCTCGTGCGAAAGTTCCCCGGTGAGCTGCTGCTCGTGGCGCAGCAGTGTGCGGATCCGGTCCAGTATGGCGTCCAGCGACGTCCCGAGGCGGGCGAGTTCGGCCGGGTGTCGCGTGCTGCCGAAGCGTTGGCCGGAGGCCACGGCGCTCCACTGGGTGGCCTGGTCGGTCATCGTGCGAACGGGACGCAGCGCGCGTCCGACGGCCAGCCGGGTCAGTGCGTAGGTACAGGCGAGCATGACGGCGTCCAGGGCGAGCGATCCCCGGAGCAGGGTGTCGGCGGAGCTCCGGTAGGGGGACAGGTCCAGAGCGGTGATCACGGTGGCGTCGCTCCTGCCCCGGGAGATCGGGTACGAGCACAGCCGGAACGGTCCGTGGACGTCGACGGTGACGCACCTCTGCCCGTCGCGCCCGGCGCCCCCGGCGAGTCGTGCGGCCACGTCGGCCAGCGGCCGGCCGGCCGGTGGTGCTTCCAGCAGGCGCGGACCGGCGTAGATCCACACGTTCGTGTCGAGGAGGTCGTCGTGCGAGGTCTCCAGCACTCGTACGGTCCCGCCCGTCGTGTCGACGGTGGTCGCGACGGCGGCGGCGTGGGTGCGCAGTTCGTCGTCCGCCTGGTGCTGAAGGCGTTGCTGGGCCGCGGTGTCGAAAGCGACGGTGAGGACCGTCATCAGCAGGGTGGCCGTGGTGAGTGCCACCAGCGACAGTCCGCCCCGCAACGTCTGGGGCGTCACGCGGCGCAGAAGTCCGGCCGCGGCTCGCCGTGGCCCGTGGCCCGTGCGTTTCATGACAGGCGGTGCCCGATGCCGCGGGCGGTGCCGATCGTCCGGTCGCTGCCCGCCTCGCGCAGCTTGCGGCGCAGCCGGGTCAGGTACTGGTCGAGGGTGTTGTCGTGGACCCGGGCGCCCTCGGGCCAGCCCGCCCGGACCAGTTCGCGGCGCCGTACGATCCCGCCGGAGGCCGCCATGAGCGCGGCCAGGATGCGGAACTCGGTCGGTGTGAGATCGACCTGGCCGCCGCGGACGCTCAGTACGTGCCGGACCGCGTCCAGGGCGAGATCGCCCGCCGTGACCGTGGCCGGTGGCGCGGCGCGTTTGACGGCCGCCCGCAGACGGGCCGCCAGTTCGGCGAGGTGGAACGGCTTGGGCAGGTAGTCGTCGCCCCCGGCGGAGAATCCGGCCAGCCGGTCGGGGAGCCGGTGACGGGCGGTCAGGAAGATGACGGGGGAGAGGAATCCGTTCGCCCGCATCGCCTGGCAGACGTCTCGCCCGTCGGCGTCGGGCAGCCCGACGTCGAGCACGGCGGCGGCGACGTCGTCGGTGGCCAGCCGCAGGGCGGTGGCGCCGTCCGGCGCCGGCACCGTGTCGAAGTCCTCGTCGCGCAGCCCGCGCATCAGGACGTCACGCAGGGCGTGATCGTCCTCGACGACCAGGATCGTGTGGCGCATGGTCCTCCCTCTGTGGGCGTGCGGTGATCCCCGTACCGGGGGTCAACCGTTCGGGCAGCCACCGGGCCACGGCGCACAGGCACGCGCCCAGCCAGCCCAGGGCGAACAGCCAGCCGCCGGCGACATCGGTGAACCAGTGGACGCCGAGGTAGACGCGTGTGAGTCCGACCAGGGCGCCCCAGCCGGCGACGGCCAGGACGACGGGAGTTCTGCCCCGGGGACCGCGCACGCAGACGGCGATGACGAGCAGTCCGGCGGTGAGGGCCGCCGTGGTGGTGTGACCGGACGGGAACGCCCATCCCGAGGCGGCCGTCTCCCAGTCGGCGCCGGGCGGCCGGGGCCGGGCGACGAGGGTCATCACCCAGTACCGCAGTGCCTGCCCCGTCCCGAGACAGGTCAGACAGAGCGCCACGGCCGTCACGCGCTGCCGCGTGGTGCGTCCCGCGATGATGCCGGCCAGCACGGCCAGCGCGTATGGGACGACACCCGTCCCGGTGTCCGTCACTCCGCGGGCGAACGCCACCGCCATGTCCGGCCGATGGGTGACGGACCAGGTCAGCAGGTCGCCGTCCGCGAACATCGGCACACCGTCGTGGCCCGCGACGACCAGGGCCAGCACGCCGAACGCCGTCCAGGCGCCCAGGCCGCAACTGCCGGCCAACTCGGTGACATCGCCCCGCCTCATGACGCCACCACCAGCGGACGCAGCCGTGTGGCCATGACGCGCAGGGCGAAGGGCTGCGAGACCCGACGCAGTACGGACCGGGCGAGGAGCGCGACCAGGGAGCCCACCAGCACCCCTGCCACCACGTCGTGGGGGTAGTGCACGCCGATCCACACCCGGGAGGCGGCCATCGCGCAGGCGGCCACCACCGCGACCGCGCCGAGCCGGCGGCGGACGAACAGCAGGGCGACGGCCGCCGCGGCGGCGATGGCCGCGTGATTGCTGGGGAAGGACCAGTCACCGGGCGCCGGACACGCCTCCAGCGTGCTCACGCGCAGGCCGTGGCAGGGACGGTCCTCGCGCACCAGCGCCTTGAGCGCCGTATCCACCCCGAAGGCCACGACCACGACGAACGGTACGGCGAGCGCCGTCACCGAGGCCGCGGCTCCCACCCGCCGGGCACGCCACCAGCCGATGGCCATGAGCACCGGGAACAGAGCGAGCCCGTACGTCGACCACGCCGACACGGCCGTGTCCAGCCAGGACGGAGAGCGCCCGGCGAGGTTCACCACATCGGTATAGGCCGAGCCGTCCAGGGACGAGCCGACGAGAGCGATGATCATCCCCGCGACTCCCTCGCCTTCGCGGCCCGGCGTGAGCGGAACACCTCGGACACGACCGGAATCAGTGACAGGACCACGATCGCCGCGACCATGGGCAGCAGATAGCGGTCCACGTTCGGCACGGAGGAGCCCAGCGCGCACCCCGCCAGCACCAGACCCAGGCTCCACACCAGGCCGCCCGTCACCTGCCAGAGGGTGAAGGTCCGCACCGGCACCCCCAGCGCACCCGCCATGGGGTTCACCACGGTGCGCACCACCGGAACGAAGCGGGCCAGTGTGATCGCCTTCGCGTACCCGTACCGCTCCAGCAACTCCCTCGTGCGGTCGGCACCCTCGTGCAGGCGGGCCGAGCGGCTGCGGGCGAGCAGCGCGCCGCCGGCTCTGCGGCCCAGGAGGTATCCGCACTGCGAGCCCGCCAGAGCTCCCACCGCCGCCGCCAGCAGCAGCGGAGCGAGCGACAGCTTCAGGCCGCGGTCGGCGGTGCCGGTGCACAGCAGGCCGGCGGTGAACAGCAGGGAGTCGCCCGGGAGGAAGAACCCGATCAGCAGGCCGGTCTCGGCGAACAGCACCACGGCCACGCCCAGCACTCCGAAAGCGGACAGCAGTGACTGGGCGTCGAGCACATTGACGGCGAGCTGTGCCGCCAGGTCCATGGAAGTGGTCATGATGGGGAGCCCCTTCGCACCGGCCGTCGGGCGAGGCGGAATGACGCCGACGGTCGACTACAGTTCTGTAGACGGTCTACTGAACTGTAGACGATGTTGTGGCGGCAAACGTTCCCCGCCGCGGCGCAATGAAGCGGACGTGTGCAGCGGGTCTGTGCAGCGGACCTGTGCGGCGGGTCTGTGCAGCGGACCTGTGCGGCGGGTCTGTCAGGTTGCCGTCTCCGGGCGGTAGCCGTGGCCACGCAGGGTGGTGATGCGGGGCAGCCGGGCGGTGGCGCCCCTCGCCCGCGATCTGGCCGTCTCCCTCGGCGGCAGGCTCTCCCTGCCGAGCGGGAGCCCGGCCACGTTCACCCTGCTCGTCCCCCGGTCCGCCAGGACACGGCGGACGAGGGCGCCGGCTGAGCCAGCGGTACCACCCGGCAGGGCTGCCGACAGCGCTGTTCAGGATGTGTTCAGGCGGTGATCGCCAGAATCTGATAACGCGTCAGTCGTCGTCGGGCGGCTGCCGTTCCCCCACCGCATCAGGGAGTGCCCGACCATGGAGAATCCGGAAGTCCACCCCGACCTCGACGAAGCCGCGAGCACGCACCGGGCGAGCGCATGCCCGACCCGGTCGGTGATGAAGAAACTGCCCGAGGTCACCCTGGCCTTCTGGGTCATGAAGATCGCCGCGACGACGCTGGGCGAGACAGCGGGTGACCTCTTCGCGCAGACCCTGAAGATCGGCTACTTCCTCACCACGATCGCCCTGTTCCTGCTGTTCGTGGTGACGCTGGTCGCGCAACTGCGCTCCCGCCGCTACAACCCGTTCTTCTACTGGACGGTGATCCTGTCGACCAGCATGGCCGGCACCACGATGTCCGACTTCATGAACCGCGATGCCAGTGCCGCGTTCCTCTCCGGCGACGCCACCTCACTGGGCTGGGGCCCGCAGGGCCTGGGCCTGGGGTATCCGACCGGCGCGGCGATCCTGATCTCGATCCTGGTGGCCGTCTTCGCGGTCTGGAAGCTCAGCGGCATGACCTTCCAGATCCGCGACATCGTCACCTTTCGCGGTGAGGCACTGTTCTGGTCGGCGATCCTCGTCTCCAACACCCTGGGCACCTCGATGGGCGACTTCCTGTCCGACAGCTCCGGCCTCGGCTACGCCGGCGGCGCGGCCCTGGTGACCGGCGCCCTGCTGGTACTGGTGGCCCTGATGAAGGTGCCCGGTGTGCCGAACGTGCTGCTGTTCTGGATCGCCTTCGTCCTCACCCGCCCGCTCGGCGCCACGGCCGGCGACTTCCTCACCAAGCCGGTCGCCAAGGGCGGACTGAACCTCGGCACCATCGGGTCCTCCGCCGTCCTGCTGGTCGTCCTGTGCGGCTTGATGGCCTACGCCCAGGCGCGGGAGAGGAAGAACACGCCGGTGCAACGGCAGGTGGTCTCTTCCTAGCGTGCCCGACGGGGAAGACCCACGGTCCGGACGGCAGTACCGCGGTACTGCCGTCCGCCCGCCATCGATCCCCGGGGTACCACGGTCTCCGGCCGTCCCACTCGTAGCGTCGTAGGTGACAGGACCGGACAGGTCCGGCATCACCACGCGAGGGAGCGGTGATGATCGAGGCGCGACAGCTGACGAAGCGGTACGGGGAGACGGCGGTCGCGCCTCGCTGAGACGCGCTCTCCAAAGGTGCCGTCGGCTGCGCGGGCCGCGCGCCTCAGCAACCGCACCGTGACGGCTGTGGCCGGGTGACGATCCGGCTCGCGGCCGCCTTCTGCAGCAGCCCGTAGGCGAGCACCGGCAGGAGGAGATGGGGCTTGCCGGGCAGCGAGGCGGTGATCAGGACCGCGCTCGCGCTGCTGTTGTTCATGCCGCATGCCAGCGTCAGCGACGAGGCCACCGCCGCCTCCAGTCGCAGGACGCGGGCGGCGACGCGACCCAGGGCGAACGAGAGCCCGCAGACCAGGCAGGCCACCCCGAGCGCGGCGGCGAACAGCAGTGGGCGGGGCCGGGCGAGCACGGCGCCCAGCGCACCGCAGGCGTTGACGTAGGTCAGGACCAGCGAACCGGCCAGGGCCGACGGCGCCACCGTCCCGCGGAGACGGCCGAGCCACCGCGCCGGCAGGACGAGCGCGCCCAGCAGGCCTCCGGCGCAGGGCAGGACCACGGCCGTGAGCGCGAACCCGCCCTCGGCCAGCCGGCCGGTGGCGGCGAGTGTGTCCGCGTAGCCGCCGCTGAGGAGCGGCGCCAGGGTCGCCAGCAGGAAGGGGGTGGTGAGCGGACTGGCGAGGGTGGAAGCCAGGACGAGGCCCACCATCGTCGGCTGGTCGCCCTCGCCCTTGTCGGTCCACACGGTGGCGCCGGCGGCGACGGGCATCGCCACGGTCAGGATCATCGCGGTCAGCAGCCCGCTGCCACCGTCGGTGTCCGGGGTGCGCCGCAGCAGGAAGGCGACGAGCGGCACCACCGCCAGCGGGATCGCGAGGTGCAGCATGAGCCCGGCGAGCAGGGCCGTCGGCCGCCGCAGCAGGTGGCCCAGCGCGCGCACCGGCACCTGGAGCCCGGCCGAGAACAGGACCAGGGACAGCAGGAGCGGTCCCGTGTGCACCGTCAAGTGCGTCAGGGGCAGGGCTTGGGGGCGGCGCAACCACAGCCCCGGGCCGGGCAGGAGGAGCGCGGTGGCGTAGGCGAGGACGACGGCACGGCCGAGCCGGACGCGCAGCCAGGACGCGGCGCGTTCCGTGGGAGGGCGGGGCTCAGTCGTGGGGCGGGCAGCGGTCGGAGGGGTCACAGCGGCCTTCTTCCGGCACGGGGGCGGGGGCGGGACGGACTCCCGGTATGCGCTGCTGTGAGGCGTCCACGGGCTCATGGTGAACGGACGGCGAGTGCCAGGGCGGCAGCACACCGCAGCGGTCAGGAAGCGTTCAGGCAACCGCTGGCACCGTCGGGTTCATGACCTACGAAATCTCCGAGACACCCGATGCCGAGCGCGGCGCCCCCGCCCGCGACGCGTGCCGGCCGCGCTGGAACAAGGTCCCCGAAGTCACCGCCTACTTCTGGGTCATCAAAGTGCTGTGCACCACGGTCGGCGAGACCGCGGCCGACCTGCTCGCCGACCAGGCCGGCCTGGGCCTGACGGGCGTGTCCGTGCTGATGAGCGCGCTGCTGGCCGTCGTCCTGGTGGTGCAGTTCCGTACGACCGCCTACCGCGCGGGCGTGTACTGGCTCGCCGTCGCCCTCATCAGCGTGGTCGGTACCCTGGTCAGCGACAACCTCACGGACAACATGGGCGTCCCGCTGGAGACGAGCACCACGGTCTTCGCGCTCCTGCTCGCGGTCGTCTTCGTCGCCTGGTACCGGCGCGAGCGGACCCTGTCGATCCACAGCATCGACACCACCGGCCGTGAGTCCTTCTACTGGTCGGCGGTCCTGTTCACGTTCGCCCTGGGAACGGCGGCCGGCGACCTGGTCGCCGAGCGCATGGCCCTCGGCTACCGGCTCTCCGCGGTGCTGTTCGCCCTGGCCATCGCCGCCGTGGCGATCGCGCACCGCACGCTGGGGCTGAGCGCGGTGTGGAGCTTCTGGATCGCCTACGTCCTCACCCGTCCCCTGGGCGCCTCGATGGGCGACTATCTCTCCCAGCCGACCGGCGACGGCGGGCTCGGCCTCGGCACGGTGGTGACGAGCGCGCTGTTCCTGGCGGTCATACTCGGCCTCGTCGTTCATCTGGCGGTGACGCGCAAGGACGTCGGGCAGCCGCGCTGAGGTGCCGGGCGGGCGGGCGGGCGGCCGCCGACCGGCCGCCCGCGCGCGCCGGTTCAGACGGTCGCCGCGGTGAGCGGCCGGGCGACGGCGAGGGCGGCGCTGTAGCGGCGCAGCAGGAGGGTGGCGGTGGCGGCGAGACCGGTGAGGAGGCCGAGCCAGATGCCGAGGGTGTCGAGGCCGAGGGCGTAGGCGAGAAGCCAAGCGGCGGGCAGTCCTACGGCCCAGTAGCCGATGAGGGTGATCCGGAAGCCGCTCCTGGTGTCGTCGAGCCCGCGCAGGAGTCCGACGCCGATGTTCTGCGCACAGTCGAAGAACTGCAGGAAGGCGGTGACGATCAGGAGGTGGGTGGCGAGGGTGAGGGCCTGGCCGGAACCGCTGTCGAGGAACGGCGCCAGCACCAGGCGCGGCACCGTCAGGTACAGCACGCCGACGCAGGTCATGACGGCGGCGGCACAGGCGAGCGCGGTGTTCTTGATGCGCCGGGCGCCGTCGTGGTCGCCGAGGGCGAGCTCCCGGCTGACGTTGATGGACGCCGCGTGGGACAGGCCGACGGCCACCTGGAAGACGATGTAGACGAGTTGGTTGACGGCCGTGTGCGCGGCCAGCGCGTCGGGGCCGAAGGAGCCTGCCATGAAGGCGGTGACGGAGAAGAACCCGGCCTCCGAGCCGTAGGTGGCGGCGATCGGCACACCGAGACCGAGGACGCGCTTGAGCACGGCCGGGTCGGTGTGGGTGATGTCGACCGTGAGGTGCGCGGAGAGCGCGGTGTCCTTCTTGGCGGCGAGGAACAGGGCCAGAAAGGACAGCAGGTAGACGGTCGAGGTGGCGATTCCGACGCCGGTCAGTCCTAGCCGGGGAAGGCCGAACGTGCCATGGATCAGGGCCCAGTTCAGGCCCGCGTTCACACCGATGGACACGAGGGTGATCCGGAGCAGTGCCTGCGGGCGGCGCATACCGACGGTGAACTGGCGTACGGCCTGGAACCACAGGCACGGCAGCAGACCGGGGGCGAGCGCGTAGAGCATGTTCCGGGTGAGGTGGACCACGTCGGCGTCCTGGCCGAGCCAGGCCAGCGCCTGCCCGATGAGGATCATCAGCAGGGCGCCGGCGATCCCGGCGAGGGTGGCGACGGCGAGACTGGCGCGCACGATGGCCCGTACCTCGTCGTGCGCCGACTCCCGCGCGCCGGCCGTGTCGTCGGCCGGCCGCTCGGCGCGGGCCGCGGCTGCGGCGACCTGGTTGCCGACCGAGGTGACGAGGCCGACGCCCATGGTGCGGATCTGGTTGAAGATCACGATGGCGAGGCCGCCGGCCGCGAGTTCGGTGGTGCCCAGCAGTCCCATCATCACCGTGTCGGTGGTCGTGAGGGCGACCTGGGCGAGCTGGGTGAGGACGAGCGGAACCGCGAGCACGCCGAGTGCGCGGCTGTCGCGGAGGAGGGTGGTCAGCATGTGGTCCACCGGTTCCCGCGCAGTTTGGTGAGCAGTTCGTCGATCTCCCGCTCGGTGTCGGGGCTCAGAAGGTTCCGTTCGCTCATCCAGTCGTCGTTGAAGACGGTGTCCATGTACTTCTCCCCGCCGTCGTTGACCAGGGCGACCATAGTCGTGCCCGGCGGCAGGTCGGGAAGGCGGGTCAGCGCCTCGTGGACGACACCGCCGGCCGAGCCGCCGATCAGCAGGCCGGTGCGGGCGACGGCCCGGCAGGTCGCGAAGGCTTCGACGTCCCCGACCTTGACGCCTTCGTCGATCAGGTCGAAGTCGACCAGGGCACCGATCTCGGCGCCCTCGGGGGTGCCGGTCCCGGACTGGTAGTAGTCGTGGGCGGGGCCGCCGAAGGCGATCGATCCCTTGGGTTCCACGCCGATGACGGTGAAGCCGGATATCAGCCTGCTCAGCTCGCGGCCGGTGCCGCAGAGGGCGCCGCCGGTGCCGACGGCGCCGATCAGGACGTCGATGGCGCCGTCGAGAGCAGGCCATGGCCAACGCGCTGCTCGCCGGACAGATCGACCTCGCCTCCAACGCCGGAGCCATCGCCGCCCGCACCGCCAAGACGCGCGGCGACATCCAGACCGTCCGGCGCCCCAACGACATGGCGATGCCGATCGTCATGCGTACCGCCGACGGCACCTTCGCCGATGCCAAGGTGCGAGAGGCCCTGTGCCTGGCCGTCGACCGCGAGGCCATGGTCAAGCAGGTCCTGTCCGGCTACGGCACCGTCGCCAACGACATCCTGGGCACCGGCGACCCCGCCTACGCCAAGGGCGTCCCGCGGCGCACCCGCGACCTCGCCAAGGCCAAGCAGCTGCTGAAGGAGGCGGGATTCGACACGTCCAAGACCTACGAGCTCAAGACCACCGAGGACATCTCGGGACTCGCCGAATCGGCCACCCTCTTCGCCGCCCAGGTCCGCGAGGCCGGCGTCAAGGTCGAGGTCGTCAAGCAGGAGTCCGCGGTCTTCTGGGACGCGACCTGGCTGAAGGGTGACCTCTACACCACGTACTGGGGCACCAACGACTCGGTGGTCTTCTTCGCCAGCAAGACCATGGTCTCCGACAGCGGGCAGAACGAGGCGGGGTGGCAGGACACCGCCTTCGACACGGCGTACGAGAAGGCCATCGGCACCGCCGACGAGGCCCGGCGCACCCAACTGCTCCAGCAGATGCAGCAGATCGAGTACGACAGCTCCGGCTACCTGCTGTGGGGCATGGCCGACGGCGTCGACCTGGCCGCCGCCAAGGTGCGCGGACTGCCGACGCTGCCCGGCTACGGCCGCGTCCAGCTCGAGACGGCATGGCTGGCCAGTTGATCCCGGGCCCCGCAGAGCCGGCCGTTCTCCCGGTGACGTCTGTCCGGGAACGACCGGCCCGGTCGGCGGTGGCGCGGATCGCGGCCCGCGTCGGCCTCGTCGTGCTGAAACGTGCCGTGCTCCTCGCGACGCTCCTCGCCGTCGTCTTCGTCGGCGTCGAGCTGCTCCCCGGCGACGCCGCGGGCGCCACCTCGGAACGCGGAGAGAGCGCCGCGGACCTGGCCCGACGGCGGGAGACGCTCGGCCTGGACAGACCCGTCCTGGTCCGGTTCTGGGACTGGATGTCCGGCCTGCCCACCGGCGACCTGGGGACCTCCGCACACGGTGGGCGCGTCACCGACCTGCTGACCACGGCGTTCCCCAACACCCTGGTGCTCAGCGGAACAGCCCTGGTTCTCACGGCGCTGCTCTCACTGACGTTCGCGTCCTGCGCCGCGCTGCGACCCGAAGGGCGCCTCGACCGGATCGTCACCGGCGCGTCGACGGCCGTGTTCGCCGTCCCGGAGTTCGTCGTCGCCGTCGCGCTCGTCCTGGTGCTGTCGCTGTGGACCGGATGGCTGCCCGCCGTCACCCTCACCGACGGCGACGGCGATCCCGCTTCCTGGACGATGCTCGTCCTTCCCGTCCTGGCCCTGACCATTCCGCAGACCGGCTGGAACACGCGCATCGCCCGTGCGGCCCTCGCCGACGAGGCCCGCGCCCCCTACGTCGAGGCAGCGGTCTTCGACGGCCTGTCGCCGCGCCGGGTGCTGCTGCTTCATGTGCTGCCGGGCGCCCTGCCGACCATCGCCACCGGGCTGGCCACCTCGTCAGGAGTGCTCCTGGGAGGAGCTGTCGCCGTGGAGACCATCTTCAACTATCCCGGGATCGGGTCCGTGTCGGCCTCCGCGGTGGCCGACCGCGACACCCCGGTGATCGCCGGCGTGACCGTGCTGGCCGGAGCGGCCATCACCGTCGTACTGCTGGTCGCCGACTTGCTGCGACCTGCTGGCAGTGGGCCGCAGATGACCGTCCGGAGCCCTGCCGACTTCCTCTCACCACCCCGACGTACCGATGGAGGCCGCAGTTGAAGCCGCTGACAGGCTCTCGCCGCCCCCACACCGCGCGGACGCGGCAGCGTTCCTTCTCGCCGGCGGTTGCGCTCCGGGTCCTGCCCGCCGCCGCGCTCGTCGTCCTCGCCCTCGTCGGGCCGTGGATCACTCCGCACGCGGTGGACGAACCCGTCGACATTCCCTTCGCCGAGTCCGGGAACGGAGCCCTCCTCGGCGGTGACCAGCTGGGCCGCGACGTCCTCAGCAGAGTGCTGGCGGGCGGTCGCGAACTCGTGCTGTCGGCGCTCTTCATCGCCGTGGTGGTCACGGCGGCTGCGGCCGTCATCGGGGCGGTCGGTGCTCTGCGGCCTGCCGTCGGCCGCGTCGTGGAGCGCGCCGCGGACGTGCTGATCCTCCTCCCCGCGGTGCTGGGCATCATGCTGGTGGCCCTGTCCTGGCCAGGCGGCGGCCGCCTCGCCGTGGTCGTCGCGGCGATCGTCCTGGGCCTGCCCTACGCCGTCCGCCTCACCGCCCACGCCGCCGCCCCCGTCGCCGCATCCGGCTACGTCGAGGCAGCCGCCGCCGGCGGCGAACGCCTCTGGTTCCTCGTGGTGCGGGAGGTACTGCCCAACCTGCGCGCCACCCTGCTGGCCGTGCTCGGCCTGAGGTTCGTCGAGGCGGTCTATGTCGTCTCCATGTCGGGATTCCTGCAAGTCGGTCCTCAACCACCCGCAGCGGACTGGGCGTTGATGATCCGGGAGAACTCACCGGGGATCCTCCTGAATCCCTGGGCCGTCCTCGCCCCCAGCGCGGCGGTCGGTCTGCTGGCGCTCACCGTCAACCTCGCGGCCGCCGCCCTGGCGCCGCAGACCGGCCGGAAAGCGGTGACCCTGCTGTGAACCACACCCCAGACCAGCACCTGGACACGGTCACCCGACTCGCCGCACCGGTGGCCGAGGTGAACACCCTCGGCGTCACGGCATCGGACGGCCGCCAGCTGCTCAAGAACGTGTCCCTCGGTCTGCGCCCGGGCCGGCTTGTCGCCGTCACCGGTCCGTCGGGCGCCGGCAAGACGACCCTGTTGCGCGCGCTGCTCGGACACCTGCCACCGGGTACGGCACGCTCGGACGGCAGTGTCCACGTGCTCGGCCACGACATGCTCGAGCTGGACGAACGCGAACGCCGTGTGATCCGCAGAACCGAGATCGCCTACGTCGGCCAGGACCCTGCGTCGGCACTCAATCCCCGGCTGCGTATCCGGACGCTCCTCAACGAGCTGAGCGCGGACCGCGCACCCACGGCGGCGCGCGAGCTGCTGGCGGCGGTCCGGCTGCCGGCCGAGCATCGATTTGCCTCGCGCCGCCCCGGGGAACTCTCGGGCGGCCAGCTGCGCCGGGTCGCCCTGGCTCGCGCCCTGTCCAAGCGACCGGCCCTGCTGCTCCTGGACGAGCCCACGGCCGGGCTCGACCCGGTGCTCCGACGAGATAGCCGAACTGCTGCGCCGCCTGGCCCACGAGCACCATCTCGCCGTGGCCTTCTCCTGCCACGACCCGGATGTCGTCGAACGGCTCGCGGACGACGTCGTGGAACTGGGTCTGGACGACGTGCGGGACGAGCGGGCGAAGCGACCGCCGGAGCCGGTCGTGGCAGCCCGACGGACGCCGGTGGCACCGGCCCCGGACACCGGCGCCGCGAGCGCCCCCCTCCTCGACGTCCAGGACCTCAGCGTGACGTTCGGCGGCAGGGGGGCGGGACGTCCGGCACTGGACGGCGTGTGCTTCTCCGTCGAGCGGGGCTCGGCCGCGGCCGTCGTCGGAGCGTCGGGCTCCGGCAAGACGACGCTGGCCCGTGCCCTCGTCGGGCTCCAGAAGAGCCGGTCCGGCACCGTGCGGCTGGTCGGCGTCACCCTGCCCACGGCCATGGGGCGCCGCAGCCGCGAGCAGCGCCGCCGCGTACAGCTGATCACCCAGAACCCTCTCGGCGCGCTCAATCCCAGTCGCACCGTCGGCTCTTCGGTGGCCAGACCCCTGCGTGTGCACCGCCGGACCGCCTCCGGCACCGTCGACCGGGCCGTCGAGGACCTCCTGCACCAGGTCGGGTTGCCGTCAGCCTTCGCCGGCCGCTATCCGCACGAGTTGTCGGGAGGTCAGCGCCAGAGAGTGGCGATCGCCAGAGCGCTCGCGGCCGAACCCGACGTCCTGGTCTGCGACGAGATCACGTCCGCACTCGACAGGGCCACCGGTGACGCGGTGATGGATCTGCTCCAGCAGCTGCGGCAGGACCGGTCCATGACGCTCGTCGTCATCAGCCACGATCTGACGCTGGTCCGGGACCGCACCGAGACGATCACCGTCCTCGCCGACGGACGAGTGGTGGAGTCCGGCCGCACGACAGGTGTCTTCGCCGATCCGCGGCACGCGGCCACGCAGGAGCTGCTGGGCTCCCGCCCCGTAGTCGCGTCCCTGCCGGCGGCGAGGGGGCGCCGCCGAGCCGGGCCGTCCCCGGAGGGGCGGGAGGACGAGGACGAGTGAGCGTCATCGTTCCCCCACACGCGTCAGCGCGGGATCAGACCCTGTGCCTCGCCCACCTCGTGGCGCAGATGCAGCACCGCCGCCACGGTCGCGCTCGCGGACGTGAGAACGGCCAGAGCCAGGAGGAACGCGAGAACCGGCGACACCCGGCGGGCCGTCGACGGCTTGAGGAGGGTGGCCACGCGACGCGAGACCGGACCGGTCGCCGCGCCGAGGGTGAGGTAGGGCCGTGTGCTGGGACCCGCTTCATGACTGGCCAACGCGGCCCGCGCCACGGCGACGGCGACCAGCTTGCGGTCCCCGACCGCTCTGGCCGCCGCTTCGTCGGCCGCGAGTTCCGCCGCGAGACGGATCTCCGAGCGCACTCTGCGCAGAGCGGGATGGCAGTGTGCCGCGATCTCGGCGGCCGTGAGGAAGTAGTGGTGCCGTTGGGCGTTGTGGGCACGCTCATGCGCGAACAGGGCCTCCCTCTCCGTCGCCTCGAGGCTGCGCAGCATGCCCGCGGTCACGACGATGCGGTGGGGGCGGCCGGGCAAGGCGTACGCGTCGGGCCTGGGTGAATCGACGACGCAGAGGTCTCCCACGACGGGAAGCCGCGCCACCTGGCGGTGGGCGGCCCGTAGCGTGCGGCCGTGCCGTACGGCGGCCTGTGCGAACCGCAGGCCGCCGACGGCGAGCGCGCAGGCGGCCAGGATCGCCAACCCGGCCGCCGCGTGGGCCGACGGCGTACACAGGTGGCGGACGAAGTGACTGAACCTCGCGAAGCCCGGGACGAGGAAGAGGCCGGTCAGGACCAAGGCGGCGAGCGAGACGACACAGGCCACGGCCGAGACGAGCGTGGTCGCCGTGAGAATCCACAGGGCCGCCGTCGGCCGCGCCCACACCGACACGCGGCTGGTGGCCAGACACAGCACGAACGGCAGTACCAGGGGCACGACGAACAGCGGAGTCAGCATGAGCCGCCCTTCGGCACGACGAGACGGCACACACTCATCGCGCATGCGTCCAACTGGGCAATCGGCACGGTATTTGTCGCCGGCCCGGCAAGTGAGTCAGCACGCCTTCCAGGGCAGGCCATCTACACACTCATCCTCGGCTTCGACTACAGTGTCGTAGACCGTTTACAGGGCCGCGGACAGCTTCCGTCGCCTCCTGTGGAGGTCGCATCAAGGTGCCCCGCTTGCACGGTCATTCGCTGCGGCCCACGGTACATGCGCTCGGGGGGTGCCGAAATCGGCGGGTTGCCATTCCGACATCGACGCGCTCGGCGGTGGCCGGGCGGCAGGTCGCGCCGAAGACGCGTGATGCACGTCAAGTGCCCTTTCGTCATCCCGGCGCATTAGTCGATTGATCAGTGAAGGTGTGGATGATGCTCCGTGTGCTGCTGGTCTACGGCCAGGCTTCTGTGCACTCCCGTGTTGAAGAGCTCGTCGGCAGTGCATCGGAAATCGAACTGATCGCAGCGGTCGAAAGCGGGATCGAGGGTGTCCGGCTGGCCCGCGACCTGCGACCGGACGTGGTCCTCGTCTACGCTCGCGCGACGGGAATCGACGGTATCGAGGTATCGCGTCAGATTATGCAGGCGCCATGGGCGTTCGCCGTCCGGGTGGTGATGTTGGCCGATGTCATCGCGGAGACCTGGGTGCTCGGGGCCTTGAATGCCGGAGTCAGCGGATTCCTCGAGATCGGGAATCAGGCGGAGGATCTCGTCGAGGCGATAAGGGCTGTC
Organism: Streptomyces sp. NPDC059582; assembly: GCF_042735715.1. Lineage (NCBI taxonomy): Bacteria > Bacillati > Actinomycetota > Actinomycetes > Kitasatosporales > Streptomycetaceae > Streptomyces > Streptomyces sp. NPDC059582. The sequence continues at coordinate 87,553 of NZ_JBHWCC010000002.1, read as the reverse complement.
GGCCGCGGCGACGCGCACCTGTCCCCGGCCGCTACTCGCTGCGTCCTCGACAAGATATTCCCGTTGGCGCACACCGGTGCCAGTGACGAAATGGAGGAGAGGTTCGGTGACCTCACTCCGAGGGAACGGGAGGTGGTGTCCCTCGCGGCTCTCGGACTGGATAACAGGGAAATATCCATCCGCTTGATCGTCTCGCATCTCACCGTGAAAACGCACATAAATCGTGCCATGGTGAAGCTCGATGTCAGAAGCCGCGCCCAACTCGTCGCTGAGGCGCATCGAAATGGTCTCGTCAGTATGCGGGGCGAGGAGTAGAGCCCGCTTGCTGCCCGCGGACCGCTGCCGGATAACCCCGGGGTGCCGAACGCCGAGCAGCTCACCCTCGAGGGACGGCATCGGGGCCCTGGACGTTGCGGGAGGCGGTCTCCCCCGATAATGGGTCCGGGGCGGAACCGCTTCTGCTGTGCTGTGCACAGCCGACGAAGAGGGAGGGGTCATGATCGAGGGTGACGGTGAGCGCCGACCTGCCGGAGAGCTGGAGGCGAGCGTACTCGCCGCGCTGTGGGCGGCGGGGAGACCGCAGTCGGCCGCCGAGGTCAGGTCCGCGATGCCCCAGCCCCTGGCCCGGACGACGGTCGCGACACTGCTGGCCCGCCTCCACGACAAGGGCGTTGTCGACCGCAGCCCCGCGAAGCGTGGCTTCGTCTACTTCCCGGTCGAGGACTCCCATGGCCTGACCGCCCGCCGAATGCACCGCGAACTCGACCAGGACGGGGACCGGAACACGGTGCTGGCCCGGTTCATCGAAGGGCTCACGAGTGAGGATGAGGCTGAGCTGCGGCGGCTGCTGGACGAGGCCGGACACTGATCCGACCCCTGATCCGGGGTCTTCGCGAGACATCGGTGGTGTACTGCTCGGACCCGCAACTTCCCCATGACCGCGCGGCCTTCGGGTGATGTGCCCCCACGGCTTCGCGAGGCGGTTCGCCACACGGAGGCGGGACGTGCCTCTTTGCCGACCGGCTGCCACGGATCAGGTGTCCTGAGCGTGTGGGACCGGGAGCGCGGGATCGTCCAGCTGCACCAGACGGTAGTTGTACGCGTTCGCCGCCCAGCCCGCTCGCCTGGGCCAGTAGGCGGCCGGCACGTAACCCTTCGACTTACGCGGCCGTGTCCTGCGTGCCGCGTCCACGAGAGCGACGAGGACGGGCGAGGCCTTCCACAACTGTCGGAGCCGGTACGGGGTGAGCCCCGCAGCACGGGCGGCCGCCGGCCAGGTGACGCCTTGGCCGAGCGCGGCTATCACCACCCGCACCATGGCGGGGGTGGCTTCACCGCCGGGCCGGAGGCCATGGGCCGCCGACAGCGCGGCGGCCGACCGGACGGCGGAGGCGAAGGCGGGATCGCGCCGCAACCAGCTCTCCAGGACGCGGACTGGAACCCCCGCCCACACCGCGGCTGCCTCCTGCCCCAGGCCGTGCGCCGTCGCCTGTAGCACGTCGGCCATCCTCGCCAGCGTGTCGTCCCGGTGACTGGCCTGCCCGCCCACGGCGTCGCGCAGCTCGCGTTCGACTTGGTCGCGGGCGCCCAGCCACGCCACCACCCCGGCCGCCGCGGCTGCGGGATCCGTCTCGGTGACGGGCTCTCTCGATTCGTACACCGCTCTCCCGGCTCGGTTGCGTTCTGTTCCTGTGCGCGTTCACCGGCCGACCGGGCCGGACGTGCGTGCCGCGCGTGATCAGGAGGCGTCCGGCTCCGACTGCGACCGTGCCGAGGCCGAGTCGGTCGCGAGGGTGGACTGCCCGGCGGGGGACGCTTCGGACACCTTCGCGGGGCGTGGTGCGGTCCGGGAGCGTTCGGGTGCCAGGAAGAGGACCATCACAGGGATCAGGTAGAGCGCCCACACCGTGACCTGGAACACGGTCGGGTCGGGCTGGAAGTTGAGGACGCCCTTGAGGAGGGTGCCGTACCAACTGCTCGGGTCGATGGTGTCGCTGATGTCGAAGGCCAGGTTCCTGATCCCGGGCAGCCAGTCGGCCTCCTGGAGGTCGTGCACGCCGTAGGCCAGTACGCCCGCCGCGACCACGACGAGCATGCCGCCGGTCCAGGTGAAGAACTTGGCGAGGTTGATCTTCAGGGCCCCGCGGTAGAACAGCCAGCCGAGGAGGACGGCCGTGGCCAGGCCGAGTGCGACCCCGACCAGCGGGCGCGGGGTGCCGTCGCTGGCCGCGTGGACCGAGGCCCACACGAACAGGGCGGTCTCCAGGCCCTCGCGGCCGACGGCGAGGAACGCGGTGGCGACCAGCGCGCCCGTTCCCATCGCCAGGGCCGCGTCCAGCTTGCCGTGCAGCTCGGACCGCAGGTGGCGGGCGGTGCGCCGCATCCAGAAGACCATCCAGGTCACCAGGGCGACCGCGAGGATCGACAGCGACCCGCCGAGCGCCTCCTGCGCCTCGAACGTCAGCTCCTGGGAACCGAATTCGAGGGCGCAGCCGAAGCCCATGGCGATGAGGACGGCGACGGCGATGCCGATCCAGATCGGCTTCAGGGCGTCCCGGCGGCCGGTTTTGACCAGGTAGGCGATCAGGATGCAGACGACGAGAGAGGCCTCCAGGCCCTCGCGCAGTCCGATCAGGTAGTTGGAGAACACGGGCTACGCCTCCTCGGTGAACAGCGTGCGGCCCCACCAGTCGTCCGTGTCGTGGACGCCGGGCGGGATCGCGAACACTGCTGAACCCACGTGCTGGATGTACTCGTTGAGCGCGTCGGTGGACAGATTGCGCTGGACCCGGACGAACCCGGCGCGGACGTCACGCTGGTAGGCGAGGAAGAACAGACCGGCCTCCAGCCGGCCGAGGCCGTCGGTGCCGTCGGTGAAGGAGTAGCCGCGGCGCAGGATGGTCGCCCCGCCGTTGGAGTCGGGGTGGGCGAGCCGGACGTGCGCGTCGGGCTTCATCGCCTTCAGGAACGGCGGGTCGTGCTCCTTCGCCTTGCCGACCGCCGCGCCCTCGCCCTTGTCGCGGCCGAAGACGTCCTCCTGCTCCTGGAGCGAGGTCCGGTCCCAGGTCTCGATGTGCATCCGGATCCGCCGGGCGACGAGGTAGGAACCACCCACCATCCAGTCGGGGCCGTCCTTCTCCCCGACCCACACGAACCTGTTCAGCCGGTCGGCCTCGGTGCCCGCGATGTTGCGGGTGCCGTCCTTGAACCCCATGAGGTTGCGCGGGGTCTGGGCGTCGGGGGTCGTCGAGGAGGTCTTGCCGAAGCCGAGCTGGGACCAGCGGATGGCGACCTTGCCGAAGCCGATGCGAGCCAGGTTGCGGATCGCGTGCACGGCGACCTGCGGGTCGTCCGCGCACGCCTGCACACACAGATCACCGCCCGAGCGGGCCGCGTCGAGTGCCTCACCGGCGAACTTCGGCAGGTCGATCAGGGCCTCGGGGCGCTCGCCCGCCAGCCCGAACTTCCCGAACAGCGACGGGCCGAAGCCGATGGTGAGCGTCAGCCGGGACGGCTTCAGGCCCAGCGCCTCGCCGGTGTCGTCCGGCGGCGCCTCGGCGAGCCCGCCGTACGCGCCCTCGCCGACCGCCTTCCCGGCGGTCATCCGCCGCGCCGCCGCCGTCCAGTCCTTCAGCAGCTGCACGAACTCGGCGCGGTCGTCCGTCTTCACGTCGAACGCGGCGAAGTGCAGCCGGTCCTGCACGGGCGTCGAGATGCCCGCCTGATGCGCGCCGTGGAAGTCGATCCCGGCACCCGTTCCGGCGGCGGCCGGATCCAGGTCGTTGCCGGCGCGGGTCATGGCGACCGCGCCGCCGGCCGCGACGGCGCCGAGCGCGAGGCCCGCGCCGCCCCAGCCGAGCAGCGAACGCCGTGAACGAGCGGTCGGCGCGGCTTGCGCGGGGGGCGTGTCCGTCATGGTCGTCCTCTATTTCGCGACGGCTGCGGCGAGCTTGGACAGCGGCTCGGCGAGCGCGTTGACCGCGTCGGAGAGCTCCTTGCGCTGGTCCTTGGTGACCTTCTCGTAGGAGACGAAGTCGTACGACGTCTTGTCCGAGCGGTACTTGTCCAGCAGCGTGTCCAGCGCGGCGAACTGCTTGTCCAGTTCGGTCGTCAGAGCCTTGTCGCTCTCCTGCGCCACCGGCTTGAGCAGCTCGTACGCCTTCTGCGCGCCCTCGACGTTGCCCTTGAAGTCGACCAGGTCGGTGTGCGAGTAGCGGTCCTCCTCGCCGGTGACCTTGCCGGTGGCGACCTCGTCGAGGAGCTCCTTGGCGCCGTTGGCCATGGAGGTCGGGGTGATCTCGGCCTTGCCGACCCGCTTCTGCCAGTCCTCGAGGTCGGTGACCAGCTCGTCGGCGAGGGTCTTGTCCTCGTCGGTGATCTTCTTGTCCTGCCAGAGGGACTTCTCCAGCCGGTGCCAGCCGGTCCACTTCTGGCCGTCCTCGAGGCCGTCGGCGCGGGTGTCGGTCTTCGGGTCGATGTCGCCGAAGGACTCGGCGACCGGCTCGGTGCGCTCCCAGCCGAGGCGCGAGGGGGAGTACGCCTTCTTGGCGGCCTCCAGGTCGCCGGACTTGATCGCGCTCGCGAAGGTCTCGGCGAGCGGCACGGTGGCGTCGGCCTGCTCCTGCGCGTACTCACGGTAGTCGGCGACGGCCTTGTCCAGGCGTGGGTCGCGCTGGGCGGCCTTTCCACCGGTGGCCTCGACGGCCTGGCGGATGCCCTTGCCCTTCATCCCGGGCTTGCAGACGACGGTGTAGTCGCCCGCCTTCACCTCGGCGGTGACCGTCTGCTTGGTGCCGGGACCGATGTTCTCGCGCTCACTGACGATCCGGTCGTCCGGGAACAGGATGTAGACCTCGGTGACCTTGGATCCCTTGTTCTCGATGTCGAGTTCGACGTGTCCGGCCGGGAACTCCTTCCGGGACACCTCGCACGCGGTGTCGGTGGCCGTCACCTTGATCGCGTCACCCGTACCCGCGTTCTTTTGCGCGCACCCCGACAGCGAGACGACTGTCGACACGCACGCGATGGTGCCCACCAGCAGACGACGGGGTCTCCGGGACATGAGTGTGCCTCGATTCACGCAGGTGTCGGTGTGGGCGGGCAGTGGCCCGACCGCACGGAGTCTACGCAACTGTAGACACTTAAGGAAGGCTTCCCTAATTTCCGGATCGCCCGAGGTGGGCCGGCTGGCGTGTCCGTCAGGAATCGGTCGGTCGCCAGGCAGTTCGCCCCCGCGCCGCATCCATGCCGCCGCCCGGCTCCCGCGCCGGAGTCGTCCCGGTGCACCGCGGTCGGCGGTCCTCGGGGTGGTGGTACCCAGGTTCGCCGCTCAGAGCCAGTCCCGCTTCTTGAAGATGACGTACAGGCTGGTGCAGACGACCGCCATCAGCAGGACCGCGAAGGGGTATCCCAGCACCCAGTGCAACTCCGGCATGTGCGCGAAGTTCATGCCGTAGATCGTCCCCACGAGGGTGGGTGCGAACAGGATCGCCGCCCACGAGGAGATCTTCTTGATCTCCTCGTTCTGCTGGAAACCCGCCTCCGCCAACGTCCGCATCTCCGCGTTCTGTTGCTGGGTGACCAGGGTCGCGTTCACGGTGAGGATGTCCTGGAGGGCCTGGCGGAAGCTGTCGACGCGCTCGCTGGTGTGGGTGACGTGGTCGGCCACGTCGCGGAGGTAGCGCTGGAGTTCCTCGTCCGTGCCGTACTTGGCGAAGCCGGCCATCAAGGCGTGCAGCATGCCGACGAGCGGGCGGGTGGCGCGCTGGAACTCGACCATCTCGCGGGAGAGTTCGTAGATACGGCGGGAGACCTCGGGATCGCCGCGGAAGACCTCGGTCTCGATCTCGTCGACGTCGTTCTGGACGCCGACGACGACGGGGAGGTAGCCGTCGACCACCGCGTCGAGGATGGCGTACAGCACCGCCTCCGGGCCCAGCTTCAGCAGATCCGGTGTCTCCTCCATGCGGCGGCGGACGGCGGAGAGGTCCGGGGCCGCGCCGTGGCGGACCGTGATGACGAAGTCGGGGCCGACGAAGACGTGCAGTTCGCCGAAGTCGACCTCCTCGAGTGCGTCCAGGTAGCGGGCGGCGCGCAAAACGACGAACAGTGTGTCGCCGTAGCGTTCCAGCTTCGGGCGCTGATGTGCCTCCAGCGCGTCCTCGACCGACAGTGGATGCAGGTCGAACTCGGAGGCCAGTGAGTGGAGTTCGGCCTCTGTGGGGCGGGCCAGGCCGATCCAGGCCATGTTGGACGGCTGCTCACGCAGCTCCCGGAACGTCTCCGCGAGGGAGGCGGGGGAGGACACCCGGACGCCGTCGCGGTACAGGGCCGCCTGGACGATGCTGGCCGTGTCGGCGAGGCCGGAGTCCTCGGGGCCGGAGTCGGCGGGATCGGCGGGCGGCGCCGGGGGCGGCTCCGACGGCGGCAGATAGCGGTGCCAGACGGACTTCCTGGCGCTGTTCGAGGAGGGACGTCGCTCGGGCATCGCGGCTGCCTCTCGGTCGAGCCTACGGCTGCGTGATCCATGTGAATCGCGTGATCCCTATGATCCGTGTGATCCACGATATCGGTGCGGTCCGCGCGGCCGGCGTGGTCTGTCTGCTCTCCTTGCTCGTCCTGAGCTCGTAGCAGGATATACGGGACAAAGAGCGTGGGGTGTCGTACGAGGTCAGGATCCCGGGAGACTTGCGGACAGAAGGTGTCCGCAAGCGACACTAGCGTGCGGAACATGACGAAGACGACGACAGCCGCGCCGGCCCCGCTGCTCGGCACCCGCGCCCTCAACCGCGCGACCCTCTCCCGGCAGCTGCTCCTGCGCCGCTCGCCGCTGTCCGTCGGTGCGGCCGTCGAGCACCTGCTCGGCCTCCAGGCACAGAACGTGAAACCGCCGTACCACGCGCTCGCCGCCCGCCTCGACGGCTTCGCCCCGGCCACGCTCTCGGGGCTGATGGCCGACCGTGACGTCGTCCGGATCGTCACCATGCGCTCGACCATCCACACCCACACCGCCGACGACTGCCTCACCCTGCGCCCGTTCGTCCAGTCCGCCCGCGACCGCGAACTGACGAACTTCCGCACGGGGCTCACCGGCGTCGACCTCGACCGGCTGGCCGACCTCGCCCGCGAGCTCGTCGAGGAGAGCCCGCGCACCATGAAGCAGCTGCGCGAGGCGCTGCTGGTGCAGTGGCCCGACGCCGACCCGCAGGCCCTCGCCGTCGCCGCGCGCTGCCGGCTGCCGCTCGTCCAGGTCACCCCGCGCGGACTGTGGGGGCGCAGCGGCCAGGTCGAGCTCACCACCGCCGAGCGCTGGCTCGGCCGGGCCGCCGAGCCGGCTCCGGCGGCCGAGGCCGTCGTCCTGCGCTACCTCGCCGCCTTCGGACCGGCCTCCGTCAAGGACATGCAGACCTGGGCCGGCCTGACCCGGCTGCGTGCGGCCTTCGAGCGGCTGCGCCCCCGGCTCGTCACCTTCCGGGACGACAGCGGCGTCGAGCTCTTCGACCTCCCCGACGCGCCCCGGCCCGACCCGGACACCCCGGCCCCGCCGCGCTTCCTGCCCGAGTTCGACAACCTGCTCCTCTCCCACGCCGACCGCACCCGCGTCGTACCGAAGGAGCTCCGGGGGCGCAGCTGGCAGGGCAACCAGGCCCACCGCACCCTCCTCGTCGACGGCTTCCTCGCCGGGCTGTGGAAGCTGTCGGACGACGCCCTCGTCGTCGAGCCCTTCGGCCCGCTCGGCAGGGCACAGCGGGACGAGGTCGCCGCGGAGGGGGAGCGGATGCTCGCCGTCCTGTACCCGGGCGCCGCGTACGACATCCGGTTCGGGACCGTCGTAGGAGGGTGAGGGCTCGCGGATGTCGTACGACCTACGGACTCGTGGACGTCCTGAGCCCGGGCGGACGACCGGACCGGGCGCATGGAAAGGGGGCGTTGCGGGCTGCTCGTGGTAGCTCGCAACGCCCCCCGGTCTTCACCTGAGGCGACCTCGGTGGCCCGGCCGGGCTACGAGTTGACCTGCGCGGTCACCAGGCTCGAGAAGGTGGTCAGCCGGGTGTAGACACCCGGGTAACCCGCCTCGGCGCAGCCCTCGCCCCAAGAAGTGATCCCTGCCAGGACGCCCCCGATGAGCAGGGGACCGCCGCTGTCGCCCTGGCAGGTGTCGACGCCGCCGGAGCTGTATCCGGCGCAAACCATGTCGGTCCGGACGAAGTCCGAACCGTAGGAGCTCTGGCAGCTGGAGTCGGACACGATCGGGACGGTCGCGGTCCGCAGCTGGTTGGAGGAGCTGCCGTTCTCCGAGGTGGTGCCCCAGCCGATGATGCGGGCGGTGGCGCCGGCCGCGTACACGCTGGTCTGGGAGGAGGAGACGTAGGACGCCTTGGTGTACGGCATCGACGTCGAGAGGGTCAGGACGGCGACGTCGTCACCGTTGGTCGCGTCCGTGTAGCCCGGGTTGATCCAGATCTTGCTGACCCGGCTGACCGTGCCGTTCGTGCCGTTCAGGTAGGTGCGTCCGCCGACCACCCTGACGCTGCCGGTGGTCTCGCCGACCATGCAGTGCGCGGCAGTGACGACCTTGGTCGCCGACACCAGGGTTCCGCCGCAGAACTGGTTCTGTGAGGCGTCGGTGATCTGCATCATGAACGGATACGTGGTCGTCGTGGTCGTCGTGCCGCCGACGATCGGCTGGGGGGCGGCTGCAGCGGTGGGGGCGCTGAGCAACGCGGTCGCGGCGGTGGCGGCGGTCGCCGCGACGACGGCGGCGGTTCTCTTGGCGCGGTTGAGCCCGAACATGAGTCTCCTCAGTGGGGGATGCCGGTGGGGGGCGCGCGGGTGTGGGGGGTGCTGCACGGAGGCCGCGGGACCGACCCCCGTGTGCCCGGGCCGGCGGCACACCCCAAAAACTAGGACCCGGAGCGGCCGCCTCCCAATGAGGGAACCCCCTAAGGGAGTTGGGCAGGGAAAACCCTCGGTGGCCGCTCGGCAAACCCGCCAGTGCAGTAAACCCGCGAGAGGCTCACTTCGCGCGGCGCCCCGCCGCCAACCGGACGATGTCCACCCGCGAGCGGATGCCCAGCTTGCGGTAGACGCGGGTCAGCGTCGCCTCGACCGTCTTGACGCTGATGTACAGTCGCGCGGCGATCTCCCGGTTGGTCGCGCCCTCCATCACCAGCGCGGCGACCTGACGCTCCATCGCGGCGAGCCCCTCCAGCGCGTCGAGCGCCGGATCCCGCGGGGCGGCGACGACCGGCTCCACCGGCTCCTGCGCGGCCGCCGCGTCCACCTGCCGCAGCCAGGGCAGCGCACGACAGCGCCGGAACAGCCGCGCCGCCTCGTCGTACGACGTCGGCCCCGGCCGCCCGGTGCGCAGCCGGGCCAGGGCGAACGCGGCCCGCGCCTCCTCCAGGCCGTACCCCAGCTTGGCGAGCCGGTCCTGAACGGACGTCAGCTGCGAGAGCGCGGCGTCCTGGTCGCCGCGGGCCGCCCGCACGAGCGCCTCCGACCGGTCCAGTACGGCCAGCACGCTCTCCCGGCCCAGCCGCAGCGCGTGCTCGCGCGCGACGTCGATCACGTCCTGCGCCTCGCCCGGCTCCCCGATCCGTACGAGGGCCTCGGCGAGGTCGCTCTGCCAGCGGCCGCGCGCCGGGTCGATGATGCCGAGCCCGAGCTCCAGTTCACGCACCCGGCGCAGCGAACGGACCGTGCCCGCCGCGTCCCCCGCCACCAACTGGGCGTAGCCGAAGGCCGCCAGGGCCCGGGAGAGGTACATCTGGTCGCCGTCCTCCTCGGCACGCTCCGCCGCCTCCCGGGCCAGCTCCAGCGCCCGGTCCACCTCGCCGCCGGAGGACTCCGCGAGGGAGGTGAGCATGGCCGAGGCACCCAGCCCGATGCCGGAGTCCCGGGCCAGCCGCAGGCTCTCGCGGGCCAGGTCCAGGGCCCGCCCGCAGTGGCCTGAGCGCAACTCGGTCTCGGCCAGGAAGCGTTGGAAGTGCACCTCGCTCTCGACCATGCCGCGCCGCTGCACCTCGCGCAGCAGCGCGGTGATGGTCGTGCGGGCCTCGGGCAGTTGGTCGCTCATCATCAGCCAGCGGAATCGGGCCGCGCCCGCGCCGTTGTGATGACACGCCACATACGGGTCCTGCGGCTCCTTGAGCGCCCGTTTGATGGTCGCCGGCGCGTCCGCGTGGCCCATCAGGGTCTCGGTCGAGGCCTGGAAGGACAGCGCCATCAGCTCGGTGCGCCGGTCGCCGCCGCGCGCGGCCAGTTCCGCCGCGTGCGCGGCCTCCTGCCGGGCCTCGCCGAAGTCGCCCTCGACGACCAGCCCGCGCCAGGCCAGCTGGTAGTGGACCAGGGCGAGCAGCCGCGGGTCGTCGCCCGCGTCGGCGAGCATCTGCGGGAACGCCGCGTCGACGTCGCCCAGGGCCTGACCGGCCGACTCGATGACCACCATCCAGGCCCGCACCCGTTCGGCGGGCGACGTGGCCCGGGTCAGCACGTCGTGCGCGATGTCCCGGGCGAGCTCCACCTCGCCCGCGGTGATCGCGTCCTCCGCGGCCTGCAACCGCCGGTCGTCCGGGCCGGGCGTCCGGCCCACCGGGGTGTGCCGGGCCGCGAGCAGCCCGAGGGACGCGGCGACCGACGGGGCACCGCGGTCCCGGGCCAGCGCGGCGGCACCGGCCAGCCGGGCGGCGACGTCCGGGTCGGTGCCGGTGGTCGCCAGGGCCAGGTGCCGGGCCCGTTCGATCGGGTCGGACGCCGCCGTGGACAGGGCCACGTGCGCGGCCCGACGCTCCTGCGCGGGCGCCTCCGCGTACAGCGCGGCGGAGATCAGCGGGTGCGCGAACCGGACGGCCGGGCCCTCCGGCTCCGTCGCCAGCAGCCCGAGCCGGGCCGCCTGGGCCGTCTCCGCCTCGGCGTTCTCACGGCCGGCCGCGAGCAGCAGCGAGAGGGTGGGGCGCGCGCCCGCGCTGGCCACGAGCAGAGTGCGGCGGACGTCGTCCGACAGCATGTCGAGGCGGCTGAGGACCAGGGCCCGAAGCGAGGTGGGCACCGGCAGCGGTTCGCCCGGTCCGGGCGGGGTGGGGTTCTCGCCGAGGGCGCGGCCCAGTTCGAGCGCGAACAGCGGGTTGCCGCCGCTGGTGCGGTGGATCTCGCGGACCGTGGAGCGGGGCAGGTCGGTGTAGCCGCGGTCGTCGAGCAGCGCGGAGACGTGGGCGCGGGAAAGGGGGTCGAGGCGTACGGCGAGGGTGTCCGGCGGCGACGCGCGTAGCTGGCGGTCGTACTCCTGGCCCTCGGTCCGCACCGCGCACAGCATCTGCACCGGGGTGTCGCCGAGGCGGCGGGCGGCGAACCCGAGAAGCTCCGCGCTGGCCGAATCCAGCCACTGGAGATCGTCGGCGACGATCAGGACGGGTCCCGCGGCGGCGAGGGCGCGCAGGGCCGACAGCACGGCGAGGCGCAGGGCGAGACCGTCGCGCTGGAGGGAGGACTCGCCGCGGCCGGTGATCGCCGACTCCAGCGCGGTGCGCTGGGCGGTGGGCAGCTTGTCGGAGACCTCGTCGAGGGCCAGGCCGAGGAGGTCGGCCAGGGCGAGGAACGGAAGGTGGGATTCGGACTCGGTCGCGGAGCAGCGCAAGACGGTACGGGCCACCTGGGCGTATTCCGCGGCCAATGCCCGCAGCACGGTCGACTTTCCTATTCCGGCGGGGCCGTGCAGCAGCACACTGCCGCCCCGGCCGAGCTGCTCGCGGGCCGCCGTGAACAACTCCTCCCTGCCGATGACCAGGTCGGGGCGGCATCGGGCAGGCTCCTGGAAGTCCCGTTGCACGGTTACCGCTCCCTCCGTGTGTCGTGTCCGGACCAAATTCTAGGCAACGTCTCTTTGAAATTCGGACGGACGGCGTGGTGAGGGATATAACAACGATGATGCATATAGAAATTCATGGCTCGGGCAGATGAATGGAGAACCTTCATTCTGTCCGAAAGTGGCCGATTTCAAGACCGCTGGCGTAGACCATCCGGCCTTGGTCCACGTCCGGTTCCCTGGTTCACGGTCGGATCCTTCTGTTCACGTCCGGTTCCCCGGTTCATACCCGGTTCCCCGGTTCACGTCCGGTTCCCCGGTTCATACCCGGTTCTCCGGTTCACGTCCGGTTCCCCGGTTCATACCCGGTTCTCCGGTTCACGTCGGTTCCCCGGTTCACGGCCGACCGCGGTCCACGGGCCGGGGAGCTACGGCAGTACTCCCGTCCGGCGCGCCGCCGCCACGGCCTCCCCGCGCGTACGGGCGCCGAACTTGCGCATCGCCGACCTGAGGTAGGCCTTCACCGTCTCCGGCCGCAGCCCCAGCCGCTCCGCGGCCACCGCGTTCGTCGCCCCGGCCGCCACCCACGACAGCACGTCCACCTCACGCGGCGTCAGACCCGCCGCGCCCGCCGGAGCCGTCGGCGTGAGCAGCCCGCACGCCGCGAGCAGTTCGGCGCGCAGCCCCGCGTCCGTGATCCTCGGCGCCAGCGCGCGCAGCGCCGCGTGCGCCTCCCGCACCTGCTCCCAGGAGGCCGCGGCACCCGGATCGGCGGCCGGGGCCGGCCGGGCCGCCGTCAGCAGGTCCCGCACCTCGTCGCGCACCACCAGCGCCTGCTCCACGTCCCGTGCCGCCTCGACGGCCGCCGTCAGCGCCCGGTCGCCCAACGGCTGGGCGGTACGCAGCGCCCCGTACAGCACACCGCGCACCCGGCGCCGCACGACGACCGGCACCGCCAGCACCGAGCGCAGCCCCTCCGCGGCGACCGCCGTGTCGTACTCGTGGCTGATCTGCCGGGAGGAGGAGTAGTCCGTCACCGCGCAGGCGCGGGCGAGGGCCACCGCCTTGCCGCCCAGGCCGCTGCCCGCGGTCACCGCGAGCGCGCTGAGCGCGGGGGTCGCGTTGCCGCTCAGTTCGCTGATGCGCATCTGCCGCCGTCCGACGTCGACCAGACCGCCGAAGGCCACCGGCAGCCCCGTCGTACGGCGCAGCCGGGCCAGCGCGCCGCGGATCTCCGTCACTCCGTTCGCGTCTGCTGCCACGCTCTCGCCCCTCTCGCCCCTTCATCGCGGCCTCCGTGCGGCGCACACCCCCGTTCGGGGGTAGTGAGACCTGCATCACGGATTACACGATGGCAGAGAGCGGCCCGGCAATGGCCCGGCCCCGAGGAGGACACATGACGACGGCGACGGACCTCTTCCGCAGTGCGCGGAACTTCCTGCTGGAACACCGCGAGGACTACGCCACCGCCTACGACGGCTTCGCCTGGCCGCGCCCGGAGCACTTCAACTGGGCGCTCGACTGGTTCGACGTGATCGCGTACGGCAACGCCGGCATCGCGCTGCACATCGTCGAGGAGGACGGCTCCGAGACCCGGATGTCCTTCGCCGAGCTGTCCGTGCTCTCCGACCAGGCCGCGAACTGGCTGCGCGGGCAGGGGGTGGGTGCCGAGGACCGGATCCTGGTCATGCTCGGCAACCAGGCCGAGCTGTGGGTGACGGCGCTGGCCGCCATGAAGCTGCGCGCCGTCGTCATCCCGGCCACCCCGCTGCTCGGCCCCGCCGACCTGCGCGACCGCGTCGAGCGCGGCCGGGTCCGGCACGTGGTCGTACGTGCCGAGGACACCGGCAAGTTCGACGAGGTGCCCGGCGCGTACACCCGGATCGCGGTCGGCGACACAACCGAGGGCTGGCTGTCGTACGAGGACCTGTACCGGACCGACCCCGCCTTCACCCCCGACGGTCCGACCCTCGCCGGCGACCCGCTGATGCTCTACTTCACCTCGGGCACCACCGCTCACCCCAAGCTGGTCGAGCACACCCACATCTCGTACCCGGTCGGGCATCTGGCCACCATGTACTGGATCGGCCTCAAACCCGGCGACGTGCACCTGAACATCTCCTCGCCCGGCTGGGCCAAGCACGCCTGGTCGAACCTGTTCGCGCCGTGGAACGCCGAGGCGACCGTCTTCATCCACAACTACAGCCGCTTCGACCCGACCCGGCTGATGGCGGAGATGGACCGGGCCGGCGTGACGACCTTCTGCGCCCCGCCCACCGTCTGGCGCATGCTCATCCAGGCCGACCTGACCCTGCTGCGCACCCCGCCGCGCGAGGTCGTCGCCGCGGGCGAGCCGCTCAACCCCGAGGTCATCGAGCAGATCCGGCGGGCCTGGGGCGTGACCATCCGGGACGGCTTCGGCCAGACCGAGACCGCCGTGCAGGTCGCCAACAGCCCCGGGCAGCCGCTGAAGACGGGCTCCATGGGCCGCCCGAGCCCCGGCTACCGCGTCGAACTCCTCGACCCGGTGTCCGGCGCGCCCGGCGTGGCCGAGGGCGAGATCGCACTCGACCTGTCGGCGCGGCCGGTGGGCCTGATGACCGGCTACCACGGCGACCCGGACCGCACGGCGGAGGCGATGGCGGGCGGCTACTACCGCACCGGCGACATCGGCGCCCGGGACGAGGACGGATACATCGTCTACGTCGGGCGGTCCGACGACGTGTTCAAGGCCTCCGACTACAAGATCTCCCCCTTCGAGCTGGAGAGCGCCCTGCTGGAGCACGAGGCGGTGGCCGAGGCGGCCGTCGTGCCCGCGCCGGACGATCTGCGGCTGGCCGTGCCCAAGGCGTACGTCGTGCTCGCCGAGGGCTGGACACCCGGCCCCGACACGGCGAAGGTGCTGTTCGAGCACGCGCGTGAGGTCCTCGCGCCCTACAAGCGCATCCGCCGCCTGGAGTTCGCCCCGCTGCCCAAGACGGTCTCCGGCAAGATCCGCCGGATCGAGCTGCGCGAGGCCACGGCGGCCGGCTCGGTGGACGAGTACCGCGAGGAGGACTTCCGGTGACCGCACTCTCCTACGCCCACGGGACCAGCGAGGTCCCGCTGCTCGGCGACACCATCGGCGCCGACCTCGACCGGACGGTCGCCGCGTGTGCCGACCGTGAGGCACTGGTCGACGTGGCGTCCGGACGGCGGTGGACCTACGCCGAGTTCGGCGCGGCGGTCGACGAGGTGGCGCGCGCCCTGCTCGACCTGGGAGCGGCCAAGGGTGACCGGGTGGGCATCTGGGCGGTCAACTGTCCCGAGTGGGTGCTCGTCCAGTACGCCACCGCCCGCATCGGCGTCATCCTGGTGAACATCAACCCGGCCTACCGCGCGCACGAGTTGGAGTACGTGCTGAAACAGGCCGGGATCTCGGTGCTGTTCGCCTCCCTCGCGCACAAGGGAAGCGACTACCGGGCGCTCGTCGGCCAGGTCCGCGGCAGGTGCCCGGAGTTGCGGGACGTCGTCCACATCGGCGATCCCTCCTGGGCGGCGTTCACGGCGCGCGCCGCGCGGGTGCCGCACGACCGACCCGCTCGGATCCAGGCGGAGTTGAGCTGCGACGACCCGGTCAACATCCAGTACACCTCGGGCACGACCGGCTTCCCGAAGGGTGCCACGCTCTCCCACCACAACATCCTCAACAACGGCTACTGGGTGGGACGTACGGTCGGCTACACGGAACAGGACCGGGTCTGCCTGCCCGTCCCGTTCTACCACTGCTTCGGCATGGTGATGGGGAACCTGGGAGCCACGTCCCACGGCGCGTGCATCGTCATCCCGGCGCCGTCCTTCGAGCCGAAGGCCACCCTGGAGGCGGTCCAGCGGGAGCGCTGCACCTCCCTGTACGGCGTCCCCACCATGTTCATCGCGGAGCTGAACCTCCCCGACTTCGCGGACTACGACCTCTCGTCGCTGCGGACCGGCATCATGGCGGGCTCGCCCTGCCCGGTCGAGGTGATGAAGCGGGTCGTCGCCGAGATGCACATGGAGGAGGTCTCCATCTGCTACGGCATGACCGAGACGTCCCCGGTCTCGCTCCAGACGCGCAGGGACGACGACCTGGAGCACCGCACCGGCACCGTCGGCCGCGTCCTGCCGCACATCGAGGTCAAGGTCGTCGACCCGGCGACCGGGGTGACCCGACCGCGAGGCACCGCGGGCGAGTTGTGCACTCGCGGCTACAGCGTGATGCTCGGCTACTGGAGCGAGCCGGAGAAGACCGCCGAGGCCGTCGACCCCGGGCGCTGGATGCACACCGGTGACCTGGCCGTGATGCGGGACGACGGGTACGTCGAGATCGTCGGCCGCATCAAGGACATGATCATCCGGGGCGGGGAGAACATCTACCCGCGCGAGATCGAGGAGTTCCTCTACGCCCACCCGAGGATCCGCGACGTCCAGGTCGTCGGGGTGCCGCACGAACGGTACGGCGAGGAGGTCCTCGCCTGTGTCATCCCGGCCGACCCGGCCGACCCGCTCACGCTGGCGGAACTGCGCGCCTTCTGCGCGGACCGGTTGGCCCACTACAAGGTCCCGAGCAGACTCCAGATCCTGGACGGCTTCCCGATGACGGTGTCCGGGAAGGTCCGCAAGGTCGAACTGCGGGAGAAGTGGGCCGTACGGGACGCGCCCGAGGCCTGACGGCCCGCGTGCCGGAGCGGGAGCCGGAGCCGCGCCCGTGGTGTGGTGGCGGCGCGACGGAGCGCCGCGCCGCCCCGGCGCCGGTCAGGACGCCCCCGACGCGTGCAACCGGTCCGCCGAGCCGTTCACCGGGCGCGGGGTGCCCATGAGGTCGAGGACGAAGAGGGGGACGCCCAGGGTGTCGGCGCGGGTGCGGGCGTCCCGGGTGTAGCCGGCGAGGGAGAAGTAGGCGCAGGTCGAGGAGTCCGTCATCGCGGTCAGCCACAGGCACTCCACGTCTCGTACGGAGGCCGGGCGGACCGTCGGATCCACCTGCGCGAGGATGCCGCGGGCGGCCAGGCCGATGCCGGACGGCTGCCGCTGGTCGGCCCGGCGCACGTCCGGATAGCCGAGCCCGCGCAGATAGCGGGCGGCGGCCGTGACCGCGTCCACGGCGGTACGGATGGGGACGGGGCGGAAGGCGGGCCGCGCCGCCCGGGGTAGGGGTGCGCCGGTTTTTGGGGGCGTGGACGCGTCCGCTGTTCGGGGCACAGGTGCGTCCGCCGAGGGGGGCGTGGGGCCGTTCGCCGACGGTGGCACGGGCTCGCTCGTCGTCGGAGGCATGGGGCCGCTCGTCGACGGGGGCATCGGGCCGCTGGGCGCCGGGAGTTCGGGCCCGCCCGCTGCCGGGCGCACGGGTGTGCCCGCCGGCGGAGGTACGGGTGCGCTCTCCCACGGGGGTACGGGTGCGCCTGTCAGCGGGTGTACGGGTGTGCCCGCCGGCGGAGGTACGGGTGCGCCTGTCAGCGGGGGCATGGGTGCGCCTGCCGCCGGGTGCTCGGGGCCGCCCGCGACCGGGATGCGCAGCAGTGTGCCGCACGGGCAGCCCAGTTCCGGTGCGGGCCACTGGGTCCGGCGCCCGCAGGAGACGCAGCCGAGGGTGACCCACTGCTCCTCCCAGACGTGGTGGGCGGGGGCCGTCGGCGCCCCGCGCGGGTCCAGGCGCGGGGCCACGGGCGCACCGCACGCGCACGGATAGGACGGCGCCGCGTAGCGGTGCTCGCGCCGGCAGGCCGGGCAGCGCACCGGCACGCTCTCGGACATGGCCCGCTCCTGGACGACGTCACGTGGGGACAGCGCCCCCATCGTCCTCCACGCGGGCCCCGCTTGTCCGTCCCTTGACCGCCTTCGCTCGTCCCACCTACAGTGCTTCCAGATAGTAGAAGTTAGTTTCCATTATGCGGAAGTCTGAACGCCGCAAGGACGTAGTTCTCACGCGGGGCGCGACGGGAGAGCGAAGCCGACAGCCGAAGCAGGAGTACTCCATGGCTCGTATGACCGCTGCCCGCGCGGCAGTCGAGATCCTCAAGCGCGAGGGCGTCACCGACGCGTTCGGTGTCCCCGGCGCGGCGATCAACCCCTTCTACGCGGCGCTCAAGGCCGCCGGGGGCGTCCACCACACCCTGGCCCGCCATGTCGAGGGCGCCTCGCACATGGCCGAGGGCTACACCCGCACCCGACCGGGCAACATCGGCGTCTGCGTCGGCACCTCGGGCCCGGCGGGCACGGACATGATCACCGGGCTCTACTCCGCCATCGGCGACTCGATCCCGATCCTCTGCATCACCGGCCAGGCCCCGACCTCCGTGATCCACAAGGAGGACTTCCAGGCCGTCGACATCGCCGCCATCGCCAGGCCGGTGACCAAGATGGCGGTCACCGTGCTGGAGGCCGCCCAGGTCCCCGGCGTCTTCCAGCAGGCCTTCCACCTCATGCGCTCCGGCCGCCCCGGTCCGGTGCTCATCGACCTCCCGATCGACGTCCAGCTCACCGAGATCGAGTTCGACCCGGAGACGTACGCGCCGCTCCCGGTCTACAAGCCGGCCGCGACCCGCGCCCAGATCAAGAAGGCGATCGGACTGCTCAACGCGTCCGAGCGGCCGCTGATCGTCGCGGGCGGCGGGGTCATCAACGCCGACGCCGCCGAACTCCTCGTCGAGTTCGCCGAGTTGACGGGCATCCCGGTCGTGCCGACCTTGATGGGCTGGGGCGTCCTGGCCGACGACCACGAGCTGAACGCCGGCATGGTCGGCCTCCAGACCTCGCACCGCTACGGCAACGCGACCTTCCTGGAGTCCGACTTCGTCCTCGGCATCGGCAACCGCTGGGCCAACCGCCACACCGGCAGGCTGGACGTCTACACCGCCGGGCGGACGTTCGTCCACGTCGACATCGAACCCACCCAGATCGGCCGGATCTTCGCCCCGGACTACGGCATCGCCTCCGACGCGAAGGCCGCCCTGGAACTCTTCGTCGAGGTGGCGCGGGAGCTGAAGGCGGCCGGTGAGCTGCCCGACCGCTCCGGCTGGGCCGCCGCCGCCCAGGAGAAGAGGGCGCGGTTGCAGCGCCGTACGCACTTCGACGACATCCCGATCAAGCCGCAGCGCGTCTACGAGGAGATGAACAAGGCCTTCGGCCCGGAGACCCGGTACGTCTCCACCATCGGCCTCTCGCAGATCGCGGGCGCCCAGATGCTGCACGTCCACCGGCCGCGCCACTGGATCAACTGCGGCCAGGCGGGACCGCTCGGCTGGACCGTCCCGGCCGCGCTGGGCGTGGCCAAGGCCGACCCGCAGGCGCCGGTCGTCGCCCTGTCCGGCGACTACGACTTCCAGTTCATGATCGAGGAGCTGGCCGTCGGCGCGCAGCACCGCATCCCGTACGTCCACGTCCTGGTGAACAACGCCTACCTGGGCCTGATCCGGCAGGCGCAGCGGGCGTTCGACATCGACTTCCAGGTCAATCTGGAGTTCGAGAACATCAACTCGCCCGAGCTGGGCGTCTACGGCGTCGACCATGTGAAGGTCGCCGAGGGGCTGGGCTGCAGGGCCATCCGGGTCACCGACCCGAACGAGCTGGCCGCAGCCTTCGAGCAGGCCAAGAAGCTCGCCGCCGAGCACCAGGTGCCCGTCGTCGTCGAGGCGATCCTGGAGCGCGTCACCAACATCTCCATGTCGACCACCAACGACATCGGCGACGTCGTGGAGTTCGAGGAGCTCGCCACCGAGCCCGGTCACGCGCCGACCTCGATCAGGACACTGAAGGTCTGACCCGCCCGTCGGCACGGCACGACGAGGGGGCGGCCCGGCCGGGGAGGCGGGGCCGCCCCCTCGTCCCGTCTCCGGGCCCGCGGGCGGCTCGCGGGTTCAGGCCGTCCCGCACCCGGCGCCTCCGCCGCCGCCTCCGCCCCCGCTCCAGGACTGCGGCAGGTCCCATTCGGTGCTCCCGCCCCGGCCGACCAACCCCGCCTCGCGTGCGAAGCGGGGCACCAGCCCGGTCAGAGCTCGGTCGCCGTACAGGGCGACCGCCAGCAGCTTGTCCCGTGTCGACAGACCGGACCCGTCGGCGGGCAGCGGGTGCTCCGCGCGCAAGGTCCTCAGGGTGCGGCGGCCCGCGCGGGTGCGGCCGGGCGGGAACGCCCTGAGCAGGCCGGCCGCCCCGAGTTCGCCGCGCAGGTCGGTGAGCGCCCGCCGGACCACCGGCCGGTCCAGCAACTGCCGCAGGCCCGCGGGCCGGTGGAGCGCGGCGTGCACGGCCTTGGCGAGCGGCGCCAGGGGCTGCCCCGTCGCCGGGCCCGCACTGCGCATGGTGCCCGGCCGGCCCGCGGCGGCGGCACCACGCAGATGCAGGTCCAGTACGGCGACCGTGACGGCGGCGCGCGGACCTCCCCGCAGCCGTGCGATCTCGTGCGGCTCCAGCCGGCTCGTCGCGTCGCTGCTCATGACACACCCCCCGTGCGAGGCCCGCCGCCCCCGTGCCGACGGGCCCCGCGTGACAAGAATGTGCCCGCCCACGGGGGCGGGTGAAGCCTCGGCGGGCCGGTTCAGAGCATGATTTGAGGATTGCGTAGACCGGATACGCCCGGCGCCGTAGGGGCCGTCAGCGGGCCTCGTGCTCCGACAGTCCCGGCCAGTCGTCCGGGCCCCCGCCCTGCCACTCGATGAGGTCGCTCTGCTCGACCTCGATCCGGTCCAGGTCGGCCATGCGCAGGATCTCGACGACGTCGTCCAGGTGGCTGGCGATGCCGAGGGTCTGGTCGCCCGTGGTGACCCGCCGGGAGCCGTCCAGTGCCGGGGCGTGCACCACGATGTGCGGGAACTCGGTCGGTGGAATCGTCATGCCTTCAGGCTCCTGCGGGCGGGACGGATCCGCACCCCGGACAACGCGGGGGAGCGCCGGATGCGGGACCGTCCGCATCCGGCGCTCCCGGCCGGTGGGGTTCAGGTGGGTTCAGGTGAGGCTTCGCGTGGAGTGGTGGCCGTCCGGCGGCGCGAGGCTGGGCGCGACAGGACATTCGCGCCGCCGGACGGGGTACGGGGGTTCGGTGCTTCGGTGGCCCGGTGCTTCGGTGGCCCGGTGCTCGGTGGCCCCCTGCCTCCCCTGCCTCCCCGTGAGGCAGATGGCTGGGACCGCGGCGGCGACGACGGCACCGGGGCTCCTCCCCTCAGGTCGAGAAGGAGCCTCGGGACCTTCACCACCGCACTGGCTCGCACGCCGCCGCGGTCCTCGCCCGCCCGCCGGTCCGGCGACCACCCCTCATTCGGGTCGCTCGGCCCCGGCGGGCTGCGCGTCCGGTGCGTGACCTCCCGTCAGGCCCCGGACGCCGTCTCGTGGTCAGTCCGCGCGCAGTGCGCGGCTGTCGAAGTGGGTTCCGGGCCGCGGCACCGCCTGGGCGCGACAGGACAGATGTCAGCGGTGCCGCGGCCCGGAAGTCTCAGACCCGCGCGCCGGAGAGGCGCTCGACGGCCCGCAGCAGGGCCGAGTGGTCCAGGCCGCCGTCGCCCTGGGCGCGCAGGGCGGCGACCAGTTGGGCGACCACGGCGCCGACGGGCAGGGCGGCGCCGACGTTGCGGGCCGCGTCCGTGACGATGCCCATGTCCTTGTGGTGCAGGTCGATCCGGAAGCCCGGCTTGAAGTCGCGGGTCAGGAAGTTGTCCTTCTTGCGGGTCAGCACGGTGGAGCCGGCCAGGCCGCCGTTGAGGACGTCCAGCGCCGCCGCGAGGTCCACGCCGGACTTCTCCAGGAAGACCACGGCCTCGGCGCACGCCTGGATGTTCACGGCCACGATCAGCTGGTTGGCCGCCTTCACGGTCTGGCCGCAGCCGTGCGGTCCGCAGAGCACGATGGTCCTGCCCAACGCCTCGAAGACCGGCCGGGCCTCGTCGAAGTCGGCCTGCTCGCCGCCGACCATGATGGACAGCACGGCCTCCACGGCACCGGCCTCGCCGCCGGACACCGGGGCGTCCAGCACGCGCACGCCCTTGTCCCTCGCCGCCTTCGCCAGGTCGACCGAGGTCTGCGGGGTGATCGACGACATGTCGATGAGCAGGGCGCCGGACCTGGCGTTCTCCAGGATGCCGTCGGGGCCGTAGGCGATGGCCTCGACCTGCGGGGAGGCCGGGACCATCGTGATGATCACGTCGGCGTCCTGGACGGCCCCGGCGATCGAGCCGGCCGCCGTGCCGCCGGCCGCGGCCAGGCGGTCCAGCTTCTCCTGCTCCAGGGTGAAGCCGGTGACGTCGTACCCCGCCTTGATCAGGTTCTCGGACATGGGGGAGCCCATGATGCCGAGGCCTATCCAGGCGACCTTGGGAAGACTGCTCATGGTGAGGGTGCCTCTCTGACTGCTCTGCTACGTCTGTGTGGGGGCGCTCAGCCGGCCGCTCGGGCCTCGGCCGGCAGCCACGCGAAGGCCTCGGCGCCGGTTCGTCCGCCCGGCTTGTACTCCAGGCCGACCCAGCCCTCGTAACCGGCCTTGCGCAGCTGGGCGAGGAGGTCGTCGAGGGGGAGGGTGCCCGTGCCGGGCGCGCCGCGGCCGGGGTTGTCGGCGATCTGCACGTGGCCGGTCTTCGACGCGTACCGCTCGATCACCCGCGGCAGGTCCTCGCCGTTCATGGACAGGTGGTACAGGTCCATCAGGAAGCGGGCGTTGTCCAGGCCGGTGGCCTCGTTGACCCTGTCGACCACGCCGACCCCGGCCGGCGCGGACACCAGCGGATAGCGCGGCGACTCCGGCGCGTTGAGGGTCTCGATCAGCAGGACCGCCCCGATCCGGTCGGCCGCCCGC
Organism: Streptomyces sp. NPDC059582; assembly: GCF_042735715.1. Lineage (NCBI taxonomy): Bacteria > Bacillati > Actinomycetota > Actinomycetes > Kitasatosporales > Streptomycetaceae > Streptomyces > Streptomyces sp. NPDC059582. The sequence continues at coordinate 64,955 of NZ_JBHWCC010000002.1, read as the reverse complement.
GCCGCGAGCACCAGGTTCTCCAGCGCCAGCGCGTCCTGCTCGGCCGGGTCCACGCCCTCGACCCGGTTGCCGTAGAGGGCGTTGAGCGCCCCGCAGCCGAGCGACCCGGCGAAGTCGGCGGCCACGTCGACGTTGGCGCGGAACCGCTCCGACTCCGCACCGGGGATCGACAGCGCGCCGCGGTCCGGTCCTGGTAGCTGCCCGGCGTAGAAGTTCAGTCCGATCAGCCGGACGCCCGCGTCCTCGATCGCCTTCCGCAGGGCGTCGAGCGCGGACTGCTCGGGGGTGGCGGAGTCGACCCAGGGCCACCACAGCTCGACCGCGCCGAAGCCGGCCGCGGCGGCGGCCGCGGGGCGCTCCAGGAGCGGGAGTTCCGTGAAGAGGATCGACAGGTTGACGTCGAAGCGCTGCTCGGAGGCTGTGCTCGGTTCAGAACCCGGCATGAGGCTCGGCGCTCCCTTCCGTGGTTGCGATTTCCGTATTACGGAAGTTCGTTTCTGCTTAATGGAAGATTGCCGTCGCTCGTCGTCGCTTGTCAAGAGGGGCTCGGCGGAAGCCGGTGCCGGGCGTTAGGTTGAGCGCGTGCGATTGAGAGTGGAGTTCACGACCGAGCCCTTCGACCTCGAGGAGGCCCCCGCGCACGCGCTGGTGGCCCGCGAGGTCGTCGAGGGTGCCGCGCTGGACGCCGTGGACGTCGGCCCGTTCGGCAACACGGCGGAGGGCGGCGCCGACGCGGTGCTCACGGCCGTGGACGCCCTGCTGCGCCGTACCCTGGCGGCCGGTGCCACCCGGATCTCGCTCCAGGTCAACGTGGTCGGGGAGGACGGCAGATGACCGGCGGCGGGGACGAGTCCTTCATCACGGCCGTGAAGCCGCTGGTCGACGCCATGGGCGGCGAGATACTCCCGCCCGACGAGGCCGGCCCCGACGACGTCGTGCTCGCCTGGCAGGGGGTCGACGTCGTCGCCGTGCGTCTGCCGCAGCTCGCCGACTCCCTCGATCACATCCTGGCCGCCATGGAGCGCAAGAAGGGCAAGCCGCTCGCCGATCTCGACCGCAAGGCCAAGCAGGAGGTCGTGCGGATGCTGGAGGCGCGCGGCGCCTTCTCCGTGCGGCACGGCGTGGAGACCGTGGCGAGCGCGCTCGGCGTCAGCCGCTTCACTGTCTACAACTACCTCAACCGGGAGAAGGGGAGCTGAGCGCCGCCGGGCCAGTCACCCAGAATTTTCAACAAAGTGTTGACGCCGTCTTTCGGAGGGCGTTAGCTAACGGCAGCCCGTTCAGCACGAAGGCCGTATCAGGCCATGAAGGCCGCATCCGGCCACGGAGGCTCCCGTGACTTCGACTTCCACGTCCCCGGGTCTGGCCCGGTTCAACGTCCTCGAGGAACACGCGGCCTCCGCCGCCCTCCACGAGGCCTGTGCCGCCACGGCGTGGGTCGCCCGGCTGCTCGCCGCCCGCCCCTACGCCACCGTCGACGACCTCTACGCGACCAGTGACGCGGCCATGGCCGAGCTGACCGCCGCGGACCTCGCGCAGGCCATGGCCGGCCACCCGCCGATCGGCCGCCCGAAGCCGGGCGACCCGGCCTCGGCCCGTGAGCAGCGCGGCATGGCCGGCGCCTCCGAGGAACTCAGGGCGGAGATGCTCGAACTCAACCTGGCCTACCAGGACACGTTCGGCCATGTCTTCCTGATCTGCGCCACCGGACGCACCGGCGAGCAGATGCGGGACGCGGCCAGGGAGCGGATCGGCAACTCGCCCGAGCGGGAGCGGGAGATCGTCCGCGCAGAGCTGGGCAAGATCAACCGTATCCGACTGGCCCGACTCGTCGAAGAGGACTGACCCAGCATGAGCACCAGCACCACGGCCTCGGTGTCCACGCACATCCTGGACACCAGCATCGGCCGCCCCGCCGAGGCCGTCGCCGTCCGGGTCGCCGCCCGCGCCGGGCACGCGGCGGACTGGCAGGCGCTCGGCGGCTCCGCGACCGACGCGGACGGGCGGTGCAAGGACCTGCCGGCGCTGCCGGAGGGAACGACCCACGTACGGCTCGACTTCGCCGTGGAGCCGTACTTCGAGACAACCGCGAAGAAGCAAGCCGATGCGCAGCAGGACGCCCCCGCGAATCGGGACAGCGGTGCGTTCTTCCCCGAGGTGGCGATCACCTTCGCCGTGAAGCCCGGCGAGCATTACCACGTACCGCTGCTGCTCAACCCGTTCGGCTACTCCGTATACCGAGGGAGCTAGCAGAAGATGGCAGACAATGCCCGCCCGGGCCGCCCTGTGATCCTGGGACAGAACCAGTACGGCAAGGCCGAGAACCGCGTCGTGAAGATCACGCGGGACGGCGCCACCCACCACATCAAGGACCTCAACGTCTCCGTCGCGCTCTCCGGCGACATGGACGAGGTCCACTACTCCGGCTCCAACGCCAGCGTGCTGCCGACCGACACCACCAAGAACACGGTCTACGCGTTCGCCAAGGAACACGGCATCGAGTCGGCCGAGCAGTTCGGCATCCACCTGGCCCGGCACTTCGTCACCAGCCAGGAACCGATCACGACGGCTCGCATCCGCATCGAGGAGTACGCCTGGGAGCGGATCGAGACCTCCGACGCCGACTCGCGGTTCATCGGCGCCGACGAGGCCAAGCACTCCTTCGTGCGCAAGGGCCAGGAGACGCGCCTGACCCAGATCACGTACGACGGCTCGTCGTGGGAGGTCGTCTCGGGGCTGAAGGACCTCGTCGTGATGAACTCGACCGACTCCGAGTTCTGGGGCTTCGTCAAGGACAAGTACACGACCCTGCCCGAGGCCCACGACCGTATCCTCGCCACCCAGGTCTCCGCCCGCTGGCGGTTCAACTGGACCGACGACGCGGACCGCATGCCGAACTGGGAGAAGTCCTACGAGCAGGCGCGCAAGCACATGCTCCAGGCCTTCGCGGAGACGTACTCGCTCTCCCTCCAGCAGACCCTGTACCAGATGGGTTCGCGGATCATCGACAGCCGCAGCGAGATCGACGAGGTCCGCTTCTCGCTGCCGAACAAGCACCACTTCCTGGTGGACCTGGAGCCGTTCGGCCTCAAGAACGACACCGCCGACGGAGCCGTCTACTTCGCGGCCGACCGCCCGTACGGCCTGATCGAGGCCACCGTCCTGCGCGACGGCTGCGAGCCGCGCATCCCGGTGGACCTCACCAACCTCTGACCGACCCTTGACCGATCACTGACGTATCCAGGTGCCCCCAGGGGGCTGGGGGCACCCGTCGCACTCTCGGCACCCGCGGCTCCCGGACACGGCCACCGGACATGGCACCGGACATGGGCACCGGAGACGACCTTCGGACCTGGCCTTCGGACCTGACCTCGGACATGGCTCCCGGCCGCGGCACTCAAAACTCCCGGGGTCCTGCCGTGCCCTCTCCACAGAGCGAAAAGGACGCACCATGGCAGCAGCCCAGCGCATCGTCATCGAGAACTGTTCGATCGCCACCGTCGACGCGCGCGACACCGAGTTCACCGCCGGGCACGTGGTCATCGCCGGCAACCGCGTCGAGGCGGTGGGCGCGGGCGGTGCCCCCGAGGGCCTGGAGAACGTCGTACGCCGGATCGACGCGACCGGTCACCTGGTCACCCCCGGCCTGGTCAACACCCACCACCACTTCTACCAGTGGATCACCCGTGGTCTGGCCACGGACCACAACCTCTTCGACTGGCTTGTCGCGCTCTACCCGACCTGGGCGCGCATCGACGAGCGGATGGTGCACGCGGCGGCCCGGGGCTCGCTCGCCATGATGGCCCGCGGCGGCGTCACCACCGCCATGGACCACCACTACGTCTTCCCGCGGGGCTCCGGCGACCTCGCCGGCGCCATCATCGGCGCCGCCCGCGAGATGGGCGTCCGCTTCACCCTCGCCCGCGGCTCCATGGACCGCAGCCAGAAGGACGGCGGACTGCCGCCGGACTTCGCCGTCGAGACCCTCGACGGCGCGCTCGCCGCCACCGCCGCGACGGTCGACGAGCACCACGACCCTTCCTTCGACGCCATGACCCAGGTCGCCGTGGCCCCCTGCTCCCCGTTCTCCGTCTCCACCGAACTCATGCGCCAGGGCGCGGAGCTGGCCCGGAGCAAGGGGGTGCGACTGCACACCCACGGCTCGGAGACCGTCGAGGAGGAGAAGTTCTGCCACGAGCTGTTCGGCATGGGCCCGACCGACTACTTCGAGTCCACCGGCTGGCTCGGCGAGGACGTCTGGATGGCGCACTGCGTCCACATGAACGACTCCGACATCGCGGCCTTCGCCCGAACGGGAACCGGCGTGGCACACTGCCCGTCCTCCAACGCCCGGCTGGCGGCCGGCATCGCCCGGGTCCCCGACATGCTCGCGGCCGGCGTCCCGGTCGGCCTCGGCGTCGACGGCACCGCGTCGAACGAGTCCGGCGAACTCCACACCGAGCTGCGCAACGCGCTGCTCATCAACCGCCTCGGCGCGCACCGCGAGGCCGCCCTGAACGCCCGTCAGGCGCTGCGCCTGGGCACCTACGGCGGTGCGCAGGTCCTGGGCCGGGCGGCCGAGACCGGCTCCCTGGAACCGGGCAAGCTGGCCGACCTGGTGCTGTGGAAACTCGACACCATCGCCCACGCCTCCATCGCCGACCCGGTGACCGCGCTGGTCTTCGGCGCCGCGGCCCCGGTGACGGCCTCGTTCGTGAACGGCCGCCAGATCGTGGAGAACGGACGCCTGCTCACCGCCGACGAGGACGAGATCGCCCGCTCCACGCGGGCCGAGGCACAGCGCCTGGCGCGGATCGCCGCCCAGGGCTGAGCCGCCGAGGAACTCCGGCCGGGAGGGACGGCTCCCGGCCGGCGGCCGTGGACCCGGACAGGGTGCGCGCCGGCCGTCACCGGGGCGCGCGTGGACGCGCGCGCCCCGGCACGGTCACCGTCCCCGGACCCGGTCCCGCACGACCCCACGCATCACCCCACCACCGCACCACCGCACCACCTCCATGAACCCCACGTCAGAGCCGACGTGTAACCGACCGGAGGAGAGCCGCTGTGTCCGTCCACCCCGCCGACGAGAAACTCCCCGCCCTGAAGATGGCGACTACAGGCCTGCAACACGTGGCCGCCATGTACGCGGGAGTCGTCGCCCCACCCCTGATCGTCGGCGCGGCCATCGGCCTGACCGGCGCCGAACTGACCTTCCTCACCGGAGCCTGCCTGTTCACCGCGGGACTCGCCACCTTCCTCCAGACCCTCGGCTTCTGGAAGGTCGGCGCCCGTCTGCCGTTCGTCAACGGCGTCACCTTCGCCGGGGTCGCCCCCATGACGGCGATCGTCGCCTCGACCGAGGACAAGTCCGACGCCCTGCCGGTCATCTTCGGCGCGGTCGTCGTGGCCGGTGTCCTCGGCTTCCTCGCGGCCCCCTTCTTCAGCAAGGCGGTCCGCTTCTTCCCGCCGGTCGTCACCGGTACCGTCATCACGCTCATCGGCGTCTCGCTGCTGCCCGTCGCCTTCGGCTGGGCGCAGGGCCCGAATCCCGCCGCCGACGACTACGGTTCGACGACCTACCTCGCCCTCGCGGCCGCGACCCTCGTGATCGTCCTCCTGCTGCGCCGCTTCACCCGCGGCTTCGTCAAACAGATCGCCGTCCTGCTCGGCCTGGTCGCCGGCACGCTCCTCGCGATTCCCTTCGGCGTCACGGACTTCTCCCCGGTCGCGGACGCGGACGTGGTCGGCTTCCCGACCCCGTTCCACTTCGGCGCACCGCAGTTCCAGGCCGCCGCGATCCTGTCGATGATCGTGGTGATGGTCGTCTCGATGACCGAGTCGACCGCGGACATGCTCGCGCTGGGCGAGATCGTCGAACGCCCGGCGGACGAGCGGACCATCGCGGCCGGCCTGCGCGCCGACACCCTCGGCTCCGCGATCAGCCCCCTCTTCAACGGCTTCATGTGCAGCGCCTTCGCGCAGAACATCGGCCTCGTCGCCATGACCCGCATCCGCAGCCGGTTCGTGGTCGCCGTCGGCGGCGGCTTCCTCGTCCTGATGGGTCTGTGCCCGACGGCCGCCTCGCTCATCGCCGTCGTGCCGCGCCCGGTGCTCGGCGGCGCGGGCGTGGTGCTGTTCGGCTCGGTCGCCGCCAGCGGCATCCAGACCCTGGTCAGGGCGGGTCTGGAGAAGGACAACAACATCCTGGTCGTGGCCGTCTCGCTGGCCGTCGGCATCATCCCGATCACGGCGCCGGAGTTCTACCACGCCTTCCCGGAGACGGCGAGGATCGTCCTGGACTCGGGCATCTCCATGGGTTGCGTGAGCGCGGTGGTCCTGAACCTGGTCTTCAACCACCTGGGCGCGGGCCGCGAGGCCGACGACGTCACGGCGCCCATGGAGCCGGGCGAGGAGATCGCGGACGCCCGCACGGCGCCCGCGCATTGACCGGCGCCCGCACCGGCGCGCGCACTGACGACGCCCGCACGGCGCCCGCACATTGACCGGCGCCCGCACGGCGCCTGCGCATTGACCGGCGCGCGCACTGACGACGCCCGCACGGCGCCTGCGCATTGACCGGCGCCCGCACGGCGCCCGCGCATTGACCGGCGCCCGCACGGCGCCCGCGCACTGACGACGCCCGCACGGCGCCCGCGCATTGACCGGCGCCCGCACGGCGCCTGCGCATTGACCGGCGCCCGCACGGCGCCCGCGCACTGACGACGCCCGCACGGCGCCCGCGCATTGACCGGCGCCCGCACGGCTCCCGTGTACTGATCGGCGCCGGTAAGACGCTCACACGCTGATCGGCGCCCGCACACCTTCCTCGGCGCCGGTCGGCGGCGCGCGGGAACCGGCGGCCGCCGAGGTGCAGGCGGCCGCCGGCCGACGTGGCGCCGCGTGCCTACAGTCCGAACAGGCCCGGATCCGCGGCCAGTTCCTTGAAGTGCTTGCGCGGGTCCGGCACCATTCTGCGCTCCTTGAGGTCCAGCAGACCGCCGACCGCGGTGAGTTCGGCCGCCACCGTGCCGTCCGCCTTGCGGATCGTCTGCTCGATCCGGAACGTCTTGCCGTCGCCCCAGACGAAGACACAGGTCACGTCGACCTCGTCACCGGCGACCAGTTCCCGTTTGTAGCGGATGGTCGTCTCCAGGGAGACCGGGCCCACGCCCTGGCCGACGAGGCGGGTCTGGGTGATCCCCGCCGCCTGCAGCAGCGACCAGCGGGCGTGCTCCGCGTAGTTGAGGTACACGCTCTGGTTGAGATGGCCCTGCGCGTCCGTCTCGTAGCCGCGGACGGTCACCCGGACGGAAAACGGCTCGCTCACTGCTTCCCCTTCTCGTCGCTCGTGGTCATGCTCTTCGGTGCACTGCCCACCGATCTTGGCATGGCGCGGCCGTCACGCCCGGCGCGGGGATGCCAGCAGATAGCGGTCCCTGGTGCGCGGCTCGCTGTGCTCGCCGACCTGCCAGCCCGCCCGCTCCAGGGTGAGCGCGCAGGCCCGCAGCGCCTCGCCGTCCGGCTCGCGCACGGCGACGGCCTCCGGCTGCGGGGTCGCGCGCACCCGGTAGCCGTCCGTGTCACGGCCCGCGGGGCGGTGCCCGGCCGCTTCCAGGGCGAGCGCCGCGGCCCGCACCAGATGGGTCCGTTCCCAGCCGCACGGCAGGTCGGTGGCACCTGACGGGTTGGTCATCCGGCGCAGCTCCAGCAGGCCCTGCCAGGCACTGTGCACCTCACGGCTCCGGGCGGGCCCGGAGCCCGTCTCCGGCTCGTCCTCGCCGCCGACGCGCGCGGCGAACACCCCGGCGGTCGCGGGCGCCCCGGCGGCCGGCTCCGGGGGCGGCCGGTCGACCGTCTCCCGTATCCGGTGTCCTGCCGGGGTCAGGAAGTGGTCGTGCGGCGGTCTCGGGTGCCGGAAGGCCAGTCCCCGCCCCACCAGCGCCGCGAGCTGTGCCTCCGTGCCCCGCAGCCGCCCGGTCACGGGGTCGGCGGCATCGATCACCCGCCGCTGCGCGGCGGTCGGCGGTCGTGTCACGGCATGCCTCCCTCCCGGGCCCACCGGCCGCCGGACGACCCGGACAGCCCATCCGAAGGCTACGTCCGGGCTCTGACATTCCAGCCGGCGATCACCGGCCGCCCGTGCTCCGTGCCCAGCCGGCCCAGCGATCCGGTGGCCAGCTGGAACAGCGCCCCGTCCTGCGGGGGCAGCCCCAGCCGGCGGGCGGTGAGGACCCGCAGGAAGTGACCGTGCGCCACCAGCACCACGACGCCCTCGGTGTTGGCGAGCGCCGCGTCCACCTTGGCCAGCACCCGGTCGGCGCGCTCCCCGACCTGCTCCGGCGTCTCCCCGGGGCGGTCGGGCGGCCCGGGCGCGACACCGTCCGTGAACAGGAACCAGCCCGGTCGGGTGCGCTGGATCTCGACGGTCGTGACGCCCTCGTACCCGCCGTAGTCCCACTCCTGGAGGTCCACGTCGATCCGCGCGTCGCGCAACCCGATGAGCTGCGCCGTCTCCCGCGCCCGCTGGAGGGGGCTGACGAACGCGGCGCCGACACGGTGCGAGCGGATCAGCGGCACCAGGCTGCGCGCCTCCTCCCGGCCGTGCTCGGTCAGCGGGACGTCCGTCCGCCCGGTGTGCCGTCCGGACCGCGACCACTCGGTCTCACCGTGCCGGACGATGAAGAGATCACCCATGCCCCCAGGCTAGGAGCCCGCTACTGCCGGTACCCGCTCAGGAACCGCCCGATCCGTCCGATGGCCGCCTCCAGGTCGTCCGCGTGGGGGAGCGTGAGGATACGGAAGTGGTCGGGGGTGGGCCAGTTGAATCCGGTGCCCTGGACCACCTGGATCTTCTCCCGCAGCAGCAGGTCCAGGACGAACTTCTCGTCGTCGTGGATCCTGTGCACCTTGGGGTCGAGGCGCGGGAACGCGTACAGCGCGCCCTTCGGCCGAACGCAGGACACGCCCGGGATCTCGTTCAGTTTCTCCCAGGCCACATTGCGCTGTTCGTGCAGCCGGCCGCCAGGCGCGGTGAGTTCGCGGATGGACTGACGGCCGCCGAGCGCCGCCTGGATGGCGTACTGGGCGGGCGCGTTGGCGCACAGCCGCATGGAGGCCAGCATGGTCAGGCCCTCCAGGTAGTCCTTCGCGTGCTGCCTGGGGCCGGTGACGACCAGCCAGCCCGAGCGGAACCCGGCCACCCGGTACGTCTTCGACAGGCCGCAGAAGGTGAGGACCACCAGGTCGGGGGCGAGGGCGGCGGCCGAGTGGTGCACGGCGTCGTCGTACAGGATCTGGTCGTAGATCTCGTCGGCGAAGACCATCAGGCCGTGTCGGCGGGCCAGGTCGAGGATGCCCTCGATGATCTCCTTGGGGTACACCGCGCCGGTCGGGTTGTTCGGGTTGATGATCACGACCGCCTTCGTGCGGTCGGTGATCTTCGACGCCATGTCGTCCAGGTCCGGGTACCAATCGGCCTGCTCGTCGCACAGGTAGTGCACCGCCTTGCCGCCGGCCAGCGTCGTGACGGCCGTCCACAGCGGGAAGTCCGGGGCGGGGACGAGGATTTCGTCGCCGTCCTCCACCAGGGCCTGGACGGCCATCGAGACCAGTTCGGAGACGCCGTTGCCGAGGAAGACGTCGTCGACGTCCACCTCGAGGCCGCGGTCCTGGTAACGCTGGGCCACCGCGCGGCGGGCGGAGAGGATGCCACGCGAGTCCGTGTAGCCGTGCGCCTGGGGGAGCATGCGGATCATGTCCTGGAGGATCTCCTCCGGCGCCTCGAAGCCGAACAGCGCGGGGTTGCCGGTGTTCAGGCGCAGCACGCTGTGACCCGCCTCCTCCAGCGCGTCGGCGTGCTCGATCACCGTGCCGCGGATCTCGTAACAGACCTCGCTGAGCTTGTTCGACTGCCGGAACTCCATGCGCTGCGCCCTCCGGTTCGCGATGTTGCGTACTTGGTTTTACCAAGTGGCAGCTTGGAAAGTCCAACAACATGTCTAGACTGCGCCGCATGTCACCTCGCCGAAGCTACGACCAGTACTGTTCCGTCGCCCGCGCGCTCGACGCCGTCGGCGACCGCTGGACCCTGCTGATCGTCCGGGAGCTGCTCGCCGGCCCGCGCCGCTACACGGACCTGCACGCCGACCTGCCGGGCGTGAGCACGGACGTATTGGCCTCCCGGCTGAAGGACATGGAACGCGACGGCCTGGCCACCCGGCGCCGGCTTCCGCCGCCCGGCGCGGCCAACGTCTATGAACTCAGCGGACGCGGGCGGGAGTTGATTCACGCGCTGCAGGCCCTGGGTGAGTGGGGGCAGGCCGAACTGGGGGAGCGGAGGCCCACGGACGCCGTACGCGCGCACTGGTTCGCGTTGCCGCTGTTGCGCGGCCTGGAGGGCGAGGGGCTCGTCGAAGTCGTCCTGGAGGAAGGCGACTTCCATCTGTATGTCGGTGCCGGGGGCGGCCCGGTCCACGGCGACGGGCCCGCGCCCCGCGAGCCGGACGCCCGACTGGTGCTGGACACCGACACCTGTACGGCCATCGGACGGGGGGAGCTGACCGTGACGGACGCCGTCCGCGACGGACGGATCCACGTGACCGGAGAGGGCACGCTCGCCAAGGCCTTGCGCGAGGCGTGAGCGAGGCGTGAGCGAGGCGCGAGCCAGACGGGGCGGGGCGGACGGACACGCGGACACGCGGACACGCGGAAGGCCCGCCGCGCGAACGCGACGGGCCTTCCGCCCGTGTGTCGTAGGCCGTTCCGGCGGTGTGACGGACGGGCCTTGCCCCGACGTGGTCAGACGGCCGGGGGCACCCGGGACGGCCGCCCCGAACCGCGTGTCAGCCGGTACCCGCCGATGCCCGCGAGCGCGGCCAGCACGCCGCCCAGCCCGGTCCACACCCAGCGGTCGGACCACCAGCCGGAGGACCAGCCGTCGTCGGGCTCGATGCTGGACAGCACCGCCGACTTCGTCGAGCCGTCGGAATCACCGGAATCGTCCGACTCGGCGGACTCCGTGCGGGACTTGACCGCGATCCCCGGCACCAGCGGCTCCGACAGCGAGCCGTCCACCGCCGCCGAGCCGCCGATGTCCTTGGACTCCACCCGCACTTCGGCGTTCACCGGCAGGCCCAGGTCGGCGGTCTTCAGGCCGACGACCGTGAGCCGCAGGTAATAGGTGCCCGGCAGCGGGTCGTTGGCCCATGCCTCCGACCAGGCCCGGACCGTGCGCAGGGTGCAGGCCAGCTCGACGGAGGCCGCGTCCTGGGCGGCGGTGCGCGTCTGCGCCCCGTACTGGCAGGCCTGACGGCGGCGCAGACCGTCGTACACGTCGATCTGCCAGGACTGGCCGGCGTGCGCGTCCGGCAGCTTCACCGTCGCCTCGACGGTCGGCCGCTGTCCGGCGTCCGCCGGGAACGACCAGTACAGGTAGTCGCCCGCGGAGCCGCTCGCCGTCGCCGTCTGACCCTGCTCGATCTCGGTCGCCGTACGGAACGAGGTGCCCGCCGAGGTGGGCGCACCGCTGTCGTCTGAGGGGCTCGCCGAGGGCGACGAATCGGCCGCCGCGGGGCCCGCGGCCAGCCCGAGGGCCAGCAAGGACAGGCTCAACACTCGTGTGATTCGCATCAGTTGGTCCTCCAGACCGCGAGGCGCCAGCGCGACAGCCAGCCCCACAGCACACCGGCGAGGAAACCGGCCACGATCAGCGCACCGAGCAGCCACCAGCCGCGACCGAGGCCGAACGAGGCCACGTCGCTCGCCTGGGACGGGCCGTCCACCACGTCGACCGTCAGCTCCAGCGGCAGCCCGGGCGTGGTCTTCACGCCGGCGGCCGCGGAGAAGGAGTCGGTCACCTGGAGGCACACCGTCTCGGCGGGCGCGTCCTCCTCGTCGCTCTCGGCCTTCGGGTAGCGCAGCCCGGTCGAGATGACGTCCGTACGGCCGTTGCCGGCCGCCTCGCCGCGCACGATCTCGCGGCTGTGCACGGTGGCCGCCCGCAGCAGCACCCCGTAGTCGGGGTTCACGGCCCGGTCGGCGCTCACGCTCACCGAGGCGCGCAGTTCCTGGCCGGGCTTCACGTCCACCCGGTACCAGCGCTCCTGGCCGAACTCCGCGCGGTCGGTGAACAGACCGGACTTCAGGGTCGGCGCCTGGGAGCACGCGGCCGCGCCCTCCGTCGCGACCGGCGTCACCACCGGGTCGGCCGCCCGGTCCACCAACTGGTTGACCTTGTCGGTCAGTTCGTCGGTGTGCTCGACCGAGGTGTAGGTACCGCCGGTCGCCTCGGCGATGCAGCTCAGCTGCTGGCGCAGCTTCGTGCTCGGCACCAGACCGAGCGTGTCGATGGTCAGGCCGATGCCCTTGGCCGCTATCTCGCGGGCCACTTCGCACGGGTCGAGCGGGGCGCAGGTGTCCTCGCCGTCGCTGATCAGCACGATGCGTTTGGAACCGGTGCCGCCGTCGAGGTCGTCGGCGGCCTTCAGCAGGGCGGGGCCGATCGGCGTCCAGCCGGTGGGCGTGAGGGTCGCCACCGCCGTCTTCGCCTCGGTCCGGTCCAGCGGGCCGACCGGATAGAGCTGCGCGGTGTCCTTGCAGCCCGTCTTGCGGTCGTCGCCGGGGTAGTTGGCGCCCAGGGTGCGGATCCCGAGTCGGACCTCCTCGGGAGTGGCGTCCAGCACCTCGTTGAACGCCTGCTTCGCCGCGGCCATCCGCGACGTGCCGTCCATGTCGTTCGCGCGCATCGACCCGCTCACATCGAGGACGAGGTCGACCTTCGGTGCGTCGGCGGTGGTCTCGTCGGCGAGCGCCCCGGCCGGGAACGCGATCCCGGCCGTGAACGCGGCGAGCAGGGAGCAGATCCCCACCGCCAGCCGTTGTGTTCTGATCATCGCCGGATCCTATTGATCGGACCGGGCGCGCCGCACAGCGGGGTTCGCTCAGTGGCCGCGCGGGACCGGGCCGAGCGGACGGGGCAACTGCGCCCACTGGTCACCCGCGACCCCCGGCGACAGCCGCATCAGCGTCAACGCCTTCGTCGGCAGCGGCTCCTCCAGCAGTGCCACCAGGTCAGGGGTGCGCGGCAGATCCCGTACGGCCGTCTCCAGCGCGGCGCACAGTGCCGCCGCCGACCCGGCCGTTCCGGCCAGCGCGCCCGCCACCAGCGAACCGAACAGCTTGCGCCGCAGGGTCGTCACCTCGTCCGTGACGATCCGTCCGGTCAGCGCGGGCACCGGGACGCCGTGCCGGGCCAGCCGCCGCGGACTGACCCGGATGTCGGCGAGGTCGCGGTAGACCAGACGCAGTGGGGCGCCCGTCTTTGACAGCACCACCAGCAGGTTCTGGCCGTGCGCCTCCAGGGCGACGCCCAGCTCCAGCAGCCGCAGCCCGACCGTGAGCGCCAGCCGGGTGAACCCGGCCAGCCAGTCGGCGGACCGGGGCAGTTCGGTGGTGGCGAGGGCCGCCACCGGCACCACACGCTCCCCGGCCGACCCGTACTCCTGCGGCGACTCCCGCAGCACGGCCGCCAGGTCGGGCGAGTCGGCGGTGGCCGCGCCCAGTGTGCGGGTGACGTGCAGCAGGCCGTCCGTGTACGCCGTCAGCGACTCCGCGAACGCCGACAGGGTCGCGGAAAGGGAGACCGAGTAGACGGAGATGTCCCGCACCGAGGACGTCAGCCGGGCGCTGAGCGCAGTCTTCACGTGCGGCCCCGTCGGCAGGGCCAGCGTCCGCAGGGACATCAGCGGTCGCGCGCCCACACCGGTGTCGCCCGTCCGCTTCAGCACATGCGCCGCCTGCCAGGGATGCACCGGCAGCACCACCCGCCCCCCGTCCCGCAGCCACCGCGGCCACTCGCCCGTCACCAGACACTCGTCCGCCGCCACCGGCACCAGCCCGAGCTCCACCAGCGGTCGGTGCTCGGGCCCGTACGCGAGCTGCTCGGCGACCGAGAAACCCGGACGGGAACGGCAGTTGGGGTGGTACGGATGCCCGTCGACCACCCGCTGCTCCCACTCCCAGTCGGTCGCCGGCCACTCGTCCGGGTGATCCGGCTGCCCGGCCCGGGACAGCGCCGACGACGCGACGCTGTGGCCGAGTTCAGCCGCGAAGGCGGCACCGTGCGGCACGGCGAGCGCCGTCAGCAGCAGTTCGGGACGGTCGTACTCCACCGCTTCCAGCCGTACGGCGGTGACGTACGCGGCGGTGGCGTACGGGTCCGGGGCCGGGCCGTGCAGCCGGCGGCCGTCGGACAGGTGCAGGGTGAGCCCGTCGCCGGCCGGCTCGCGGCGCGTGATCCACGGCAGCGGCTCATGGGCCAGCGCGCGCCACAGCCGGGTCAGGACGGCCGCCCGGGCACCGGGCAGCTCGGCCGAGAACCGCGACACGAGGTCGGGGCGTACGGCGGCCAGTTCGGCGGCGACCTCGGCCTCGGCGCTGGGGGGTCGGTACACGGTCGGGCTCCTCGGGTACGAGTCGGTTACGACTGGACGGTCACCGCGTGCGGTGACGACAGCGATACTGATCGTCTCCGCCCGGAACGGACCGTAGGGAACGAGTGGATCGCGTGGACCTCCTGCCCCTGCCCGACGGCGACGACGCCGCACCGCACGACGTTGCACCAGCATGCGCCGCCGTGCCGGTCGGCGACATCGCGGAGCTGGCCGACGCGTACGCGGCCGCGCCGCTGCTCAACTGCCTGCTGCGTGAGGTGGGCCGCCCGCTGGGGGACCCGGCCGACCCCGCCGATCCCGGCGAGCGACCGGTCCACCGGCTCCCCGGCGGGGACCGCCTGCTGCGGGTGCGCGGGACACGACGGCCCGCCGAGCCGGAGGTGTACGCGGCGGGCGCCTGGCACCGGCTCGGCCACACCGAGCTCGTCAAGCTCGTCGCCGAGGAACTGCGCGGGCACACCGGCCTGTCCAATCACGAACTGCCCGCCGAGATGATCGACAGCCGGGACGCGGTGGCCGCGCTGCTCACCGCCCGGGACCGGGCCGTCCCGCCCGACGACCTCTACCTGCGCTCCGAGCAGTGCCTCATCACCGGGCACCCCCACCACCCCGCCCCGAAGGCCCGCGGCGGCGGCCCGGTAGCGGGCTGGCTGCCGTACGCCCCCGAGGCGCACGCCCACTTCCCGCTGGTGCTGCTCGGCGTGCGTGAGGACACGGTCGTCGAGGAGGGCGACACCTCGGCCCTCGACGCCCTCTTCCACGGCGAGGTCCCGCCCGGCTACCGGGTGCTGCCCGCCCACCCCTGGCAACTCGACCTCGTCGGCCGCGACCTCGCCCCGGCCTTCGCCGACGGCCGGCTGATCCGGCTGGGCACGACGGCGTCCGACACCTGGCCCACGGCCGCGATCCGCACGCTGTACGCCCCCGACCACGACCTTTTCCTGAAGTTCAGCCTGGACGTCCGCATCACGAACGACATCCGCCGCCTCTGGCGCCACGACCTGCTGAAACTGCGCCGGACGGACGCGGCGGCGACGCGTGCCCTCGCGCCGGGAGCCGACGCCCGCACGTCGGTCGGCGCTCCCGCCCCCGCGGCCTGGCTGAGCGACCGCGGCTACCGCACAGCCGACTTCGCCTTCGAGGAGCTGGCGGTCCTGGTCCGCGACGGACTGCGTGACCACGTCGGCCCCGGCGCGACCCCCCTGCTCGCGGCGGGCCTGGTGGAGGGCTTCGCGGGCAGCCCGCTGGACCGTACGAAGGATCCGGCGGCCTGGTGGGCGGCGTATCTGCGGGTGGTCGTCCCGCCGGCCCTCGCGGCCTTCGCCGACCACGGCGTCGTACTGGAGGCGCACGTCCAGAACACGCTGGTGGCCGTCGACGCCGACGGCACACCGGTGCAGGCGCTGTTCCGTGACGCCGAGGGCGTCAAGCTGCTGCCGGAGGTGTCCCGGGAGGCCGGCTGGGAACGGCTCGTGTACTGCCTGCTCGTCAACCACCTCACCGAGATCGCCGGAACCCTCGCGGAACGCCACCCCGGACTCGACCCCTGGCCCGCCGTCCGCCGGGAACTCATCCGGCACGACCTCCCCGAGATCCCCGCGCTCCTCTCCTCACCCACCCTGCCCGGCAAGACGAACCTGCTGCTGCGCTGGACGGGAGCGGACGGTGCGGACGCGCGCTACCTGCCGCTGCCGAACCCACTGACGAGGTGAACGGCGGGGCCGGCGTGCGCGGATCACGCCCGTCGCCGGGGTGCGGTGTCCCACCCGCCGCACGCGGGGCCTGGACTCCCGTTCTCCGCCGGGTTTGCGCGCGGGGTGCGGCAGCCGTCGTCGTCCGGCCCGCGATGCGCGACCCCGGTCTCGGTCGAACCCCGCCCGCGGGCGGGAAGTCAGTCGTCGCGACCCCACGACGTGGTGAGGCGACCCTCTAAACTGAAGGCCGGGACGGGGGAGTTCCGCGGCGGGGGCCGAGGTGCTCGCAGTGCCCGCGCCGGAGGGGCGAGATGGGGGAGTCATGAAGCCACTCGAAGAGGGTGATCCCGCATCTGTCGGGGACGGCAGATACCGGCTGGTGGGACGGCTCGGCCAAGGGGGCATGGGCGTCGTCTACTTCGGCCGCTCGCGGTCGGGCCGGGCGGTGGCCGTCAAGGTCGTACGGCCCGAACTGAGCACGGATCCGGGCTTCCGGCGTAGGTTCGCCGACGAAGTGGCCGCGGCCCGCCGCGTCGGCGGCTTCCACACCGCGCCGGTCGTGGACGCCGACCCGCAGGGCGCGCCGGCCTGGCTGGTGACGGCCTACGTGCCCGGACCCACGCTGCAGGCCGTGCTCGACCGGGTGGGGCCCCTGCCCGAGGACACGCTCACCGTGCTGGCCGCCGGCCTCGCCGAGGCGCTGGCTGCCATCCACCAGGCCGGGGTCATCCACCGCGACCTGAAGCCCGCCAACATCATCATCGCGGAGGACGGCCCCCGGGTCATCGACTTCGGCATCGCGCGGGCCCTCGACGGTACGGCCCTCACCCAGACCGGGTTCCAGATCGGTACCCCCGGCTTCCTCGCGCCGGAGCAGCTCACCGGGGGCACGCTCACCCCCGCGGTGGACATGTTCGCCCTGGGCGTGGTGCTCGGCCAGGCGGCGGGCGGCGCTCCCTTCGGCGACGGGGCGTCGGCGGCCCGGCACTACCGCGTCGTCCATGAACAGCCGGACCTCACGGGCGTTCCCGACCCACTGCGCGAGCTCGTCGCGGCCTGCCTGGCCAAGGATCCGCGGGACCGCCCCGGCCCGTCGGAGTTCCTCGATCACCTGACGGTCCGCCATCCGTCGGACGCCTGGCTGCCGGCCGAGGCGACCGCGCTCCTACGGAGCCAGGACCCCGTGGCGTCCGTCGCGACGCCGGATCGCCCGTCAGCCGCGCCCACCGACCCTCGCACGGCCCTGTCCGCCCCGTCGGCGGTTGCCGAGGGGCCGGGGACGGCCGTGGCCTCCCACCCCCCGACCGTCCCGTCGCCGCCAGGCCCCGGCTTCGGGCCCGCCCCGGACTTCGCACCCGCCCCCACACCGCCGCCCGGGGCCCCCCTTCGGCTCGGCGCTCCCGTCCCGCCCCGCGGCTCTGTCCCACCTGACGGTCCCGCATCGGTGGGTGAAGGCCCCGGACCGCTCGGCAGCCCGGGATCGGTGGGTGGCGTCAGACCGCCGCGCGGGCGCCGTAGGACGGTCGCCGTCGCGGCGCTGCTGGCCGCGGCGGCCATCGCGGGTCTGCTCGTGTGGCATCCCTGGACCGGCTCCGGCGAAGGCGGCGACGACGCCGGGGGAGCCTCGCCGTCGCCCCGGCGGTCGACCCCCGCGGCGTTTCCCGACGCCCCGCTGCTGGTCCGGATGGACACGGACCCCGGATCCTCGACATGCCACAGCGTGATCGGCCGCCGCGATTCCACCACGGACAACCCGAGACAGCTGATCGAGGGGACCTGCGACGCCCTCCCGCAGTGGTCCCCCGATCATGAGTCGTTCGCGTTCACCCGCAAGACGTCGCAGGAGTCGGCCGTCTGGACGGCGAACGCGGACGGCACCGGCGTCCGCCGGATCGCCGCCATCGCGGGCGGCCGGGTGTCCTGGTCCCCGGACGGCAGGCGACTGGCCGTGCTGCGCCGGCAGGACGGCGTGCAGCAGCTTTTCGTCGTGAACGTCTCGGACGGCTCCGCGCAGCAACTGACCACCGGTACCGCGAAGGTGGAGGACCCGGCGTGGTCCCCCGACGGCAGGTACATAGCCATCTGCCTGCAGAAGGCGTCGGGCTGGCAGATCCACGTCGTCGATCCGTCACAGCCGGGCGGCGAAGTCCGGCAGGTGACCCACCAGTCCCGGCGGGCGCTCGATCCCGTCTGGTCCCCGGACGGCCGCTCCTTCGCCTACACCGCCGGGGCGCCGGGCGTGGGGACGGGCGGAGACATCCGACTCGTCAGGACCGACGGCACCGACGACAGGCCACTGGTGGAGACCGCCGCTCAGGAGATGGACCCGGTCTGGGCACCGGGCGGCAAGTGGGTGGCCTTCGTACGGGGGCCCTTCGACGAACCGGCGCTCTGGGCCGTCCGCGCGGACGGTACGGGCGAACGCAGGCTCACCACCGGCAGCACCCCGGAGGGGCATCCGTCCTGGCGCTGAGTCGCCGCCCTCCGCCCCGGCCGTCACGCCTGGTTACTATCGTCATGCTGGAGGCAGTGCGCACCGCGTAGGAGCTGACCATGGAATACGAGGTAAACAAGCTGCGGGGCTTTGGAAGATGCTGAGAGAGGTTGCCGTAACCCGCTACATCGAGCCCCTGCGGTCCGGGGGGTCCGTGCCCGCTGTCGTCGAGGCCGACGACCTGGGGACGTACGTCGTGAAGTTCACCGCTTCCGCGCAGGGACGCAAGGCGCTGGTGGCCGAGGTGATCGTGGGGGAGCTGGCCCGCGCCCTCGGGCTGCGGTTCCCCGAGCTGGTCCTGGTGGACTTCGATCCGCAGCTCGGCGCGCACGAGCCGCACCAGGAGGTGCGGGACCTGATGGAGGCCAGCGCGGGCGTCAACCTCGGTATGGACTACCTGCCGGGCGCGAAGGACTTCACTCCCGAGGTGGCCAGGAGGTTCGACGTCGACCCGCTGGAGGCGGGCCGGATCGTCTGGCTGGACGCCCTGACCGTGAACGTCGACCGCACCGTCCACAGCTCCAACCTGATGATCTGGCCCACGTTCGGAACCGTGCCCCCACGGCTGTGGCTGATCGACCACGGGGCCGCGCTCGTCTTCCATCACCGCTGGGACGCGTCGCAACCGGAGAAGGCCTACGACTTCCGTCACCACGCCCTCGGCCAGTACGCGCCGGACACCCGCGCCGCCGACGCCGAGCTCGCCCCCAGGGTGACCGAGGAACTGCTGCGCCGGGTCGTCGCCGAGGTGCCCGACGCCTGGCTCGCGGACGACCCGGACTTCGCCACGCCCGACGAGGCCCGGACGGCGTACGTGGACCATCTCCACGCACGCGTGCGGGCCTCCGGGGCCTGGCTGCCCACCGACTTCCCCGGCCGGGAGGAGCTCGCCGCCGAGGAGGCCCGGCGGGCGGCGAAGAACCAGGAAGGCCGGCCGAACTGGCTCAAGCGGGTCCCCGACCTGCACGGCAAACCGGCCGCGGAACAGGATTGGTCGGTGCACCTGCAATGACGGACGTCCAGCGCGTGGAGATCGAGTACTGCACGCAGTGCCGCTGGCTGCCGCGGGCCGCCTGGCTCGCTCAGGAGCTGCTGACCACCTTCGAGGCCGAGCTGACCGAGCTGGCGCTGAAGCCGGGCAAGGGCGGCGTGTTCGTCGTGCGCGTGAACGACGAGGTGGTGTGGGACCGGCGCGAGCAGGGCTTCCCGGAACCCACGGAGGTCAAGAAGGCCGTACGCGACCGAGTGGCCCCGGGGAGGTCCCTGGGCCACTCGGACAGGTGACGGCCTGGTCGCGGACCGGCCGGGTTCAGCCCTTGAGCTGCTCGTAGGCGGGCAGCGTCAGGAAGTCCGCGTAGTCCTCGTCCAGGGAGACCGTCAGCAGCAGGTCGTGGGCCTGCTGCCAGTGACCGGCCGCGAAGGCCTCCTCGCCGATCTCCGCGCGGATGTTCGACAGCTCCTCCGCCGCGACCTTGCGGGCCAGCTCCGGCGTGGCCTTCTCGCCGTTCTCGAACTCGACGCCCGCGTTGATCCACTGCCAGATCTGCGAGCGGGAGATCTCGGCGGTGGCCGCGTCCTCCATGAGGTTGAAGATGGCGACCGCGCCCAGGCCGCGCAGCCAGGCCTCGATGTAACGGATGCCGACCTGGACGGCGTTGACCAGCCCGCTGTACGTCGGCTTGGCGTCGAGGGAGTCGATCGCGATCAGGTCGGCCGCCCGCACGTCGACGTCCTCGCGCAGCCGGTCCTTCTGGTGGGGGCGGTCGCCGAGCACGGCGTCGAAGGAGGCCAGGGCGATCGGCACCAGGTCCGGATGGGCCACCCACGACCCGTCGAAACCGTCGTTCGCCTCGCGGTCCTTGTCGGCCTTGACCTTCTCGAAGGCGACCTTGTTGACCTCCTCGTCACGCCGTGACGGAATGAACGCCGCCATGCCGCCGATCGCGTGTGCGCCGCGCTTGTGGCACGTGCGGACGAGGAGTTCGGTGTACGCCCGCATGAACGGGGCCGTCATCGTCACGGAGTTGCGGTCCGGCAGTACGAACCTGGGACCGCCGTCGCGGAAGTTCTTGATGATGGAGAACAGGTAGTCCCAGCGGCCGGCGTTCAACCCGGAGGCGTGGTCGCGGAGTTCGTAGAGGATCTCCTCCATCTCGTACGCCGCCGTGATCGTCTCGATGAGGACGGTGGCGCGGACGGTGCCCTGGGGGATGCCGACGTGGTCCTGCGCGAAGACGAACACGTCGTTCCAGAGGCGGGCCTCGAGGTGGGACTCCGTCTTCGGGAGGTAGAAGTACGGGCCCTTGCCGAGGTCGAGCAGCCGCTGGGCGTTGTGGAAGAAGTACAGGCCGAAGTCGACGAGGGCGCCGGGGACCGGGTGGCCGTCGGCGTCCACGAGATGACGCTCGTTCAGATGCCAGCCGCGCGGGCGCATGACGACGGTGGCGAGTTCACCACCGGCCTTCAGGGCGTACGACTTTCCGCTGCGCTCGTCCGTGAAGTCGATGTTCCGGGTGTAGGCGTCGGTCAGGTTGAGCTGGCCGAGGACGACGTTCTCCCAGGTGGGCGCGGAGGCGTCCTCGAAGTCCGCGAGCCACACCCGGGCGCCGGAGTTGAGGGCGTTGATCGTCATCTTGCGGTCGGTGGGACCGGTGATCTCCACCCGGCGGTCGTTCAGGGCCGCCGGGGCCGGGGCCACCTGCCAGGAGTCGTCCGCGCGCACGGCGGCGGTCTCCGGGAGGAAGTCGAGCGTGGAGGTGCGGGCGATCTCGGCGCGGCGCTCCGCCCGGCGGGCGAGGAGTTCGTCCCGGCGCGGCGTGAACCGCCGGTGCAGCTCGGCCACGAAGGCGAGCGCTGCGTCGGTGAGGACCTCCTCCTGCCGGGGCAGGGGCTCGGCGTCGACGATGGCCAGCGGGGACGGCGCTGGTGCGGACATGAGCTGTCACTTCCTTCAGCGAGCGTGGCACGGCGGGCGTGGCACCGGGTGCCGGTCGCCCCGGGCGGGGCGAGGAGCTCCCGGGGAGCGGCGGGTGCTTCTGATCAGTGGATACTAGTTTCCTCATGGTGGAAGTTCAATGATTTGTTGACGTCGAGATTCTCTGAGTCGAGGCAACGTGGCTCTCGGTGCCACCCCGCTCACTCAAGGTGGACCAGGTCGGCCTCCGTGTCGATGTCGTACGGCCGGGCCACATCCCCGCACTCCACGAGCGTGACCGCCCGCGCGTGCTCCTTCAGATAGGCGCGTGCCCCCCGGTCCCCGGTCGCGGTCGCGGCGATGCCCGCCCAGTGGCCGGCGCCGAACAGCACGGGGTGGCCGCGTACGCCCGCGTAGGCGGCCGAGACCAGGGACGTCTCGTCCCGGTAGGCGGCCAGCACCCGGCCCACCGCCTCCGGGCCGATGCCGGGCTGGTCGACGAGCGAGACCAGCGCCGCCCGTACGCCCGTTCCGGTGAGGGAGTCGATCCCGGCCCGCAGCGAGGTGCCCATGCCCTGCTCCCACGCCGGGTTGTCCACCAGCACGCAGCCGCCGAGTTCCGCCCGCTCCCGCACGGCGGCGGCCTCGGCTCCCAGCACCACGTGCACGCGCTCGCAGCCCGCCGCCCGCAGCACCGCCACGGCATGCTCCACCAGCGGCCGGCCCCGATGGACGAGCAGCGCCTTGGGCCGGCCGCCGAGCCGCCGTCCGCCGCCCGCGGCGAGCAGCAGCCCCGCAACCGCGGGCGTCTCCCGCGTCGTCTGAGGTATCGTCATGGACCCTGCATACCGCACGGTGCGGCGGGAGGCCGGGGCGGACCATGGGGTTGGACGGCCGCCGTACGAGGGCCGGGACGAAGGACGGGGCGAAGTGAGCACCGCGGAGGGCGAGTTGGACGGGCAGGGCGAGCGGCGGCGAACGCGGGAGTCTTCGAGCCGCTGGAGGCGGGCGACCCCGACGCGGTCGCCGGGTACCGGATCTCCGCGCGGCTCGGCGCGGGCGGCATGGGCAAGGTCTACCTGTCCTACACGCCCGGCGGCAGGGCCGTCGCGGTCAAGGTGATCCGGCCGGAGTTCAGTGAGGACCCCGAGTTCCGGCGCCGTTTCAAGCACGAGGTCGACGCCGCCCAGCGGGTCCAGGGCCTCTACACCGCGCCGGTGATCGACGCCGAAACGGAGGGACCCCGGCCCTGGCTCGCCACGACCTACGTGCCCGGCCCCTCGCTCGCCGACGCGGTCGCCGCGCACGGGCGGCTGCCGGTGCCCACCGTGCTGCTGCTCGTCGCCGGGATCGCGGAGCGCTGCACGTCATCCACCGCGCCGGCTCGTGCCCCGCGACCTCAAGCCGTCGAACGTGCTGCTCGCCTCGGACGGCCCCCGGGTGATCGATACCACCTGACGTTCACCGACGACGCGCTCAGGCCGGTCGGGGACGACTCGGAGAGCGACGTCGGCTACAGGTGGAACTCGGACTCGATCCAGACGGACGGGCGGCTCATCCCGCTCTCCCGCTCGGAGGCCGGCACGCCGGCGACCTGCCTCGCGGAGACCCGTTATGCCTCCGGCGTGAGCACCAACAGCCTCTCCAAGGGCCGGCAGATCTGCGTCCTCACCGACGCCGGTGACGTGGGCCTCGTCACCTGTCAGGGGCTCTCGCCCGAGTTCGATCCGAGCCGCTACGTCACGTTCGACGTGAAGGTCTGGCGCGGCGCCCTCTAGGTGTGCTGCCCGGGGAGGTCGGTGACGCGGCACGGCTGGACCCGGCCGCAACCCGCCGATCACGCGGAAGCCTTACGGAGCAAGGAAGTTGACGACGCACCGGACTGGCGTACGCGGGTCCGCGTGGCGTTAACTGGGCGCCCGCACCGACCGACCGGGGGCCCGACCAGCGCCGGGCGCGGGGCATCCGGCAGAGCAGGACGCGCACAACGACGTGCGAGGGGGAAGACCGTGTTGCGGAGTGTGGAGCAGAGGGCTGTGACCGGGAGCGTCGAGGACCCACGGGTGACGGAGCTGCGCTCCGCCGTGTCCCGGCTGCGCCGGGAACTCGCCGCCCATCCGGCGGAGTTCCCCGACCGGGGCATCGCCGAGGACGAACTCGCCGCGCTGAACGCGATGGCCCTGGGGGGTGCCCCCGAGATCCCCCACCTGCGCCGCTCGTTGCTGCTGGTCGCGGGCGCCATCGGCTCGGTCAGCGCCTTGGCGCAAGGGTTGTCGGACGTCCGTGCGGCGGTGGAGCTCTTCGGCGAACCCCGCCCCCGCTGACCCGCGGCGGCCGTCACGCGATGCGGGCGCGCCATGTCCCGCTGTGGCGGCGCGCGTCACGCCCCGCCGTGGGCGCCACCCGAGGTGGCGAGGGCCTCGGACAGTTCGTCGGCGACCTGCCGGAGGACCGGCACGATCTTCTCCGTCGCCGCCTCGGTGACCCGGCCCGCCGGGCCGGAGATGGAGATCGCGGCGGCGGTGGGGGAGTCCGGTACGGAGACCGCGAGGCAACGCACGCCGATCTCCTGCTCGTTGTCGTCCACCGCGTACCCGGTGCGCCGTACGTCCTCCAGCGCCGCGAGGAAGCCGTCGGGCGTGACGATCGTCTTCTCCGTCGCCGCGGGCATGCCGGTGCGGCCGAGCAGCGCGCGCACCTCGTTGTCCGGGAAGCCGGCGAGCAGCGCCTTTCCGACGCCCGTGGAGTGCGGCAGGACGCGTCGGCCGACCTCGGTGAACATGCGCATCGAGTGCTTCGACGGCACCTGTGCCACGTACACGATCTCGTCCCCGTCGAGCAGTGCCATGTTCGCCGTCTCGCCGGTCTCCTCGACCAGTCGGGCGAGGTAGGGGCGGGCCCAGGTGCCCAGCAGTCGTGAGGCGGACTCGCCGAGGCGGATCAGGCGCGGGCCGAGCGCGTACCGGCGGTTGGGCTGCTGACGCACGTATCCGCAGGCCACCAGGGTGCGCATGAGGCGGTGGATGGTCGGCAACGGCAGCCCGCTGCTCGCGGAGAGCTCGCTCAGTCCGACCTCGCCACCCGCGTCCGCCATCCGCTCCAGCAGATCGAAGGCGCGCTCCAGTGACTGGACCCCGCCGCTGGCGGACTTGGCGGAGTCGGTGGCGCTGGCGCTGGACGTCGGCACGGCACGTTCCTTTCGGGGTGGCAGGAGGATCAGCAGCCTACCCGGCGGTCGGTCGACACCCCGTTTGTGCGGAGCTACGTTCTGCTTGATGGAATGATAATTCCGCTTTATGGAAAAGTCTAGAGCGTCCCGTCTGGGGCGCACCGTGGAGGAGTGTGCCCTTGACGGCGCGGGGGCGGGAGTGAAGACTCCTTCAACAGAACGTTGAATTTCGTTACGTGGAAGTGAATCCCGCGTCTCGGAAGGGAACGGCGGCAGAGAGAGGGGTCCGGGTGTCCGACGCTGAACTGGTGCTGCGCTCGACGCGAGTCATCACTCCGGAAGGGACGCGGGCCGCCTCGGTCGCGGTCTCCGCCGGGAAGATCACGGCGGTACTGCCGTACGACGCCGAGGTGCCGTCCGGGGCCCGCCTGGAGGACGTCGGCGACCACGTCCTGCTGCCCGGCCTGGTCGACACGCATGTGCACGTCAACGACCCCGGCCGCACCGAGTGGGAGGGTTTCTGGACCGCCACGCGCGCGGCGGCGGCCGGCGGCATCACCACCCTCGTCGACATGCCGCTCAACTCCCTGCCGCCGACGACGACCGTCGACCACCTCCGGACGAAGCGGCGGGTGGCCGCCGACAAGGCGCACGTCGACATCGGCTTCTGGGGCGGCGCCCTGCCCGACAACGTCAAGGACCTGGGCCCGCTGCACGACGCCGGCGTCTTCGGCTTCAAGGCGTTCCTGTCGCCGTCCGGCGTGGACGAGTTCCCGCACCTCGACCAGGACGGCCTCGCGCGCTCGCTCGCGGAGATCGCCGGGTTCGGCGGCCTGCTGATCGTGCACGCCGAGGACCCGCACCACCTCGACGCCGCCCCACGGCACGGCGGCCCCCGGTACGCCGACTTCCTCGCCTCCCGGCCGCGCGACGCCGAGGACACCGCCGTCGCCTCGCTCGTCGCGCAGGCGAAGCGCCTCCACGCGCGCGTGCACGTCCTGCACCTGTCGTCGAGCGACGCGCTGCCGCTGATCGCCGCCGCCAAGGCCGACGGCGTGCGCATCACGGTCGAGACCTGCCCGCACTACCTGACCCTGACCGCGGAGGAGGTCCCCGACGGCGCCAGCGAGTTCAAGTGCTGCCCGCCGATCCGCGAGGCGGCCAACCAGGACCTGCTGTGGCAGGCACTGGCGGACGGCACGATCGACTGCGTGGTCACCGACCACTCGCCGTCGACGGCGGACCTGAAGACGGACGACTTCGCCACCGCCTGGGGCGGCATCTCCGGCCTCCAGCTGAGTCTGGCGGCGGTGTGGACCGCGGCCCGCGAACGCGGGCACGGCCTGGAGGACGTCGTCCGCTGGATGTCCACGCACACGGCACGACTGGTCGGGCTGGACGCCCGCAAGGGCGCCATCGAGGCGGGCCGCGACGCCGACTTCGCCGTGCTCGCGCCCGACGAGACGTTCACCGTGGACCCGGCGGCCCTCCAGCACCGCAACCGCGTCACCGCGTACGCGGGCCGCACCCTGTACGGCGTCGTGAAGTCCACCTGGCTGCGCGGCGAACGCATCGTGAGCGACGGTGAGTTCACCGAACCGAAGGGCCGGCTCCTCACCCGCACCCCCTGAACCACGGCAGCCCCTTGCACCACCGCACCCTTTGAACCACCGCACCCGCGGCGATTCACCGCACGCGCAGCGATCCCTCGCCGCGCGCAGCGGTCCCCGAGCCCGTGGCGAACCCCCGCACCCGCAGCGGCCGACTCCCGAAAGGAACACCTGATCACCGTGACGGCGACTCCGACTTTCACCGGCGACGCGAACCCCTACGGAGGCGGTGACCCGTACGCGGACTACCGCACCGCCGACTTCCCCTTCACCCACCACGCCGACCTCGCCGACCGGCGGCTCGGCGCCGCCGTCATCGCCGCCAACGACGAGTTCTTCGCCCAGCGCGAGAACCTGCTGCTGCCCGGCCCGGCCGAGTTCGACCCCGAGCATTTCGGACACAAGGGCAAGATCATGGACGGCTGGGAGACCCGCCGCCGGCGCGGCGCCTCGGCCGAGCACCCCTGGCCGACGGCCCAGGACCACGACTGGGCGCTGGTCCGCCTCGGCGCGCCCGGCGTCGTGCGGGGCATCGTCGTCGACACGGCCCACTTCCGCGGCAACTACCCCCAGGCGGTCTCGGTCGAGGGCGCCGCGGTGCCCGGCTCCCCGTCCCCGGCGGAGCTCCTGGCCGACGACGTGAAGTGGACCACGCTGGTCCCGCGCACCCCGGTCGGCGGCCACGCCGCCAACGGCTTCGCCGTCTCGGTCGAACAGCGCTTCACCCACCTGCGCGTCAACCAGCACCCCGACGGCGGCATCGCGCGCCTACGGGTGTACGGCGAGGTCGTGCCCGACCCCGCGTGGCTGGAAGTACTCGGCACCTTCGACGTGGTCGCGCTGGAGAACGGCGGCCGGGCCGAGGACGCCTCGAACCTCTTCTACTCCCCGGCGACGAACACCATCCGGCCGGGCCGCTCCCACAAGATGGACGACGGCTGGGAGACGCGCCGCCGCCGCGACCAGGGAAACGACTGGATCCGCTACCGGCTGGCGGCCCAGTCCGTGATCCGCGCGATCGAGATCGACACCGCGTACCTGAAGGGGAACGCGGCGGGCTGGGCGTCGGTGTCGGTGAAGGACGGCGACGACGGCGCCTGGACCGAGATCCTCCC
The DNA here is from genome assembly GCF_042735715.1 of Streptomyces sp. NPDC059582. NCBI lineage: Bacteria > Bacillati > Actinomycetota > Actinomycetes > Kitasatosporales > Streptomycetaceae > Streptomyces > Streptomyces sp. NPDC059582. The sequence continues at coordinate 37,509 of NZ_JBHWCC010000002.1, read as the reverse complement.
GCGCACCCGCCTCCAGCCCGACTCCGACCACCGCTTCGTCCTGCCGGACCCCGCGGTCGGCACGCACGCACGCGTGGACATCTTCCCCGACGGCGGCATCTCCCGCCTGCGCCTGTTCGGCTCCCTGACGGAGGCGGGCGCGGCGGTTCTGACCGCGAGGCACCAGGAGCTCGGCGGCTGAGGTGAGGGCGGTCGAGGCGGGGGCGGGGTGGCGCCGCGCGGCCCTGTGCTGCGACGTGGTCAGAGCTGTTCGTCGACGGCGTCACGGTCCCGGCTGAGCCGGAGCTGGCGCCAGTGCGTGCGGTACAGCACGTAGTACATGGCGACGGCCACGGCCCCCACCTGGAGCCCCAGGCCGAGTGTCAGGAACGAGTGCTCGCTCTCGAGGCCGTTGGTCAGGTAGGCGAAGTTCATGCCGAAGAACCCGGTCAGGAACGACAGCGGCAGGAAGACCATCGACACGATGGTGAGCCGGTTGATCACGACGTTCTGCTGGTCGGCGATGAGCGACGCGTAGCTGCCGGCGGCCCGCCGGGTGGCGTCCCGCAGCGACTCGATCTCCAGGAGCACCAGCTGCACGGTGTGCTCGTGCAAGGTGTTCATCGCCTTCCGCTCGTCGGAGATGCCCTGGTTCGCCACGCGGCGACGTACGAGGATCTCCTGTGCGAGGGCGGCGTAGGGCAGGAACGCACGATGCAGACGCGCCGCTCGCCGTCGCAGCCGGGCCAGCTGCTGCACCTGCTCCGGCTCGCGTTGCGCGAACATCTCCTCCTCGAGGTCCTCGACCTCGAGGTGGGCCTCCGTGACGGCGCGGCGAAAGCTCTCCAGCACACCTTGCAGAAACAGGAACAGCGCGGTCACCGGGTCCGCGGGCGCGTCCAGCGGCAACCGCTCGATGAAGGTGTCGACCAGCGCGACGGGCCCCTGGTGGACGGTGACGAGGTAGCGCCGGTCGACCAGTACGTGCACGTAGGAGACCTGGCCGCCACAGGCCACCGGTACGACGCACGCGGCCGAGTCGCCGCGGTAGTCGGCCCGTACCTCTTCCTGCGGTGTGCCGAACCACTCCCAGCCCTCGCCCTCCAGCCCGAGCCGCTGCCAGAGTGGCGTGACGTCGTGCGGGGGGTCACCTTCCCGGTCGATGTCCACGATCACGAAACCGGAGGCCCCGAGACGCTCCCGCGCCTCCGCGAGTTCTGTGCGAGCGACGACGCCCTCCGGCATCGACACCACCGATACGATCATCGTCCCTCACCGTGGATGGCGTGCTGCGGGCAGGGGAGCCGGGTACGTCCGGCTCGTCGTCCGCGGCTTCCGGCCGCGCTCCGAGCGCGGCACCGCACGCCTCGGCATGTGCAAACTGCAACGTCCTTCGGCACCCTACCGTCGAAGGTCCCGCGCACGACCGACCACGAAAAGCGCCGTGTCCCCGGCCTGCCGGGTGTGCGGGCGGCCGGGAGCGAGGGCGGCCCGGCCGGCCGGTGTGAAGGCCGCTGAGCCATGGCTGGAATCTTTCCCTGCGTCTCCCGCGTTCTCAGGTCGTGACTCTTCAGCAAGAAATCGTCGGTAACGCCATGCAGATGGCGGTCGTCAGCCTGGGTCCCGGCCAGACCGTGTACTGCGAGGCCGGGAAGTTCCTCTTCAAGACCACGAACGTGACCATGGAGACCCGGCTCTCCGGGCCGTCGGGAAGCGGTGGCGGGGCACAGCAGCCGGGCGCGGGCGGAGGCATGGGCGGCATGCTGCGCCAGGCCATGGGCACGGCCATGCAGGTCGGCCAGCGCGCCCTCGCGGGCGAGTCGCTGGCGTTCCAGTACTTCACGTCGACGGGCGGTGAGGGCACCGTCGGGTTCGCGGGCGTGCTGCCCGGCGAGATGCGCGCCCTGGAGCTCGACGGCACGCGCGCGTGGTTCGCGGAGAAGGACGCCTTCGTGGCCGCCGAGTCCACGGTCGACTTCGGCATCGCCTTCCGGGGCGGTCGCACCGGCATGAGCGGCGGCGAGGGCTTCGTCCTGGAGAAGTTCACCGGCCGCGGCACGGTGATCATCGCCGGCGCGGGCAACTTCATCGACCTGAACCCGGCCGACTTCGGTGGCCGCATCGAGGTCGACACCGGCTGCGTGGTCGCCTTCGAGGAGGGCATCCGGTACGGCGTCCAGCGCGTCGGCGGCCTCAACCGCCAGGGGATCATGAACGCCGTCTTCGGCGGCGAGGGCCTGTCCCTGGCCACGCTGGAGGGCGACGGCCGTGTCATCCTCCAGTCCCTGACCATCGAGAGCCTCGCCAACGCCCTGAAGAAGGCCCAGGGCGGCGACAAGCAGGGCCCGACGGGCGGACTGTTCTCGACCCACACCGGGTGAGGCGAGGGTTCGCACGCGTTTCCGGACAGCGTCCGGTGGCAGGTTAACTTCCCGAAAACTCATCGGACTTGCCGGGAAAATCTACAAACTTGTCATTGACATGCCACTGTCTACGCGCGTCATCCTGTGGGGCATGAGATTCCCCCCACGAATCACCCGCATCGGCGCCTCGGCCGCCGTGCTGTCCGCCCTGCTCGTCGGCGGTACCGTCTCCGCCACGACGGCGCACGCCGCGGTCGGCAGCGTCTGCTACTCCAAGCTGCCGTCCCAGGCGTACGACACCCTCGAACTGATCGAGGAGGGCGGTCCGTTCCCCTACTCGCAGGACGGGGCGGTCTTCCAGAACCGTGAGGGTGTCCTGCCCTCGCAGTCGACCGGCTACTACCACGAGTACACGGTGAAGACCCCCGGGTCGTCGACGCGCGGAGCGCGCCGCATCGTGACCGGGAAGAAGACCGACGAGGACTACTACACCGCGGACCACTACGTCACGTTCAACCTGGTCAACTACGGCTGCTGAGCCTGTTGTCCGATCATGGTCGACCGTGCAGGAACGGCGCGACGAGCCGGAGGTCCACCCCCACTCATCGGGACTTCCGGCTCTCCGCGGCGGCGAACAGCGCGAACGCCAGCACGACCAGTACGACGCTCGCGTAGACCTCGTAGCCGTCGAGGAGGCCGAGCCGCTGCACGAGACCCACGTGCCAGTGGGCGAACTCGTGCACCAGGCCCAGCACGCCCTGAACCAGGGCGATGAATCCGAGCAACTCCAGAACCTGTTTCATGCCCCAGACCCTCGCCCCGCGGTCCCCCCACACGCATCGGCCGCGGGGCGAGGCACTCGGGACGGAAGTCTCCGCTCGCATCGGCCGGCCGCGCCGAAAGTCTGCGCCGCAGTGACTTTGGTCGCCCGTGGCGTGCGAGGAGCGGTGCCCCGGTCCGGCACTGCGTAGATTTGTCGACCATGGAGAGTGACAGTCCGGCGCAGACACCGCCGGTGTTCGAGAGGCGCCGGTGGCTGCTGCCGTCCGCCCTGGCCGACGAGCTCGACCCCGACGCGCGCCGCCGGGGGCGCGTGCGGCGTACCGCCCGGGACTGGGCGGTCGACTTCTCCTGCTTCCTCCTGGCCGTCGGCATCGGCCTGGCCGGGGCGGACGCCCTGTCACACGAACCGGGCACCCCGCACGCCCTCGTCGCCCTCGACCAGCTGCTGGGCGCCCTCGCCTGCGCCGCGATCTGGCTGCGCCGCCGCTGGCCCGTCGGGCTCGCCGTGGCGCTGGTTCCCGTCGGCTTCCTCTCGAACACCGCCGGCGGAGCGTGCCTGCTCGCCCTGTTCACACTCGCCGTACACCGCCCCTTCCGCTACGTGGCCTGGGTCGGCGGCACCTCCCTCGTCCTGATGCCGGTCTTCTTCTGGCTGCGCCCGGACCCCGACCTGCCCTACCTGGGCGCCGTCGCGTTCACCGGACTGCTCACCCTCACGGTCATCGGCTGGGGCATGTTCGTACGGTCCAAGCGACAGCTCATGCTGACCCTGCGCGACCGCGCCCGGCGCGCGGAGACCGAGGCGCGGTTGCGCGCGGAGCAGGCCCAGCGGCTGGCCCGCGAGGCCATCGCGCGCGAGATGCACGACGTCCTCGCCCACCGGCTGACGCTGCTCAGCGTGCACGCGGGCGCCCTGGAGTTCCGGCCGGACGCACCCCGTGAGGAGATCGAGCGAGCGGCCGGCGTCATCCGGGAGAGCGCCCACGAGGCCCTCCAGGACCTGCGCGAGATCATCGGCGTGCTGCGCGCGGCGGAGCCCGACGACACGGGCCGCCCCCAGCCGACGCTCGCCGCGCTCGACGCGTTGGTCACCGAGTCCCGCGAGGCCGGTACGAAGGTCACTCTCGACAACCGGGTCACCGCCCCCGCCGACGTCCCCGCCTCCGTCGGCCGCACCGCCTACCGCATCGCCCAGGAGGGCCTGACCAACGCCCGCAAGCACGCCCCCGGCGCGGAGGTCGCCGTGACCGTCACCGGCGCACCGGGCGACGGACTCGTCGTGACGGTGCGCAACCCCCCGCCCGACGGCGAGGTGCCCCCTGTTCCCGGCTCCGGCCAGGGCCTGATCGGCCTGACGGAACGCGCGACGCTGGCCGGGGGAGGACTGGAGCACGGCCCGGAGGCCGACGGAGGTTTCCTGGTACGGGCCTGGCTGCCGTGGGCATGACCGCGACCGCCGCACCGGCGCCCGATCCGGCAGCCAACTCCGCTGTCCCACCCGCGCGTTGGCCCCGGAGGCCGGCCGGACCGGCCGTCGCGCTCGCCGACGTCGTGGCGGGCCCGGCATTCGTGATTACGTACGCCTCATGACTGCCATCAGACTGCTCCTCGTCGACGACGACCCCCTGGTGCGGGCCGGCCTGTCCTTCATGATGGGCGGAGCCGCTGACATCGAGATCGTCGGGGAGGCCGCCGACGGCGGCGAGGTCGAGGCGCTCGTCGACCGCACCCGCCCCGACGTGGTCCTCATGGACATCCGGATGCCGTCGGTGGACGGCCTCACGGCCACCCAGCGGCTGCGCCGCCGCGAGGACGCCCCGCAGGTCGTGGTCCTGACCACGTTCCACGCCGACGACCAGGTCCTGCGCGCCCTGCGGGCGGGCGCCGCCGGGTTCGTCCTCAAGGACACCCCGCCCGCCGAGATCCTCGACGCGGTGCGCCGGGTCGCGGCGGGTGACCCCGTGCTGTCGCCCGCCGTCACCCGGCAGCTGATGGCGCACGCGGCGGGCTCCGCCGCCGACAACCGACGCACACGCGCGCGTGAGCGCATTACGGCCCTGGCCGAACGGGAGCGCGAGGTCGCCGTCGCGGTCGGCCGGGGGCTGTCCAACGCCGAGATCGCCGGCACGCTCTTCATGAGCGTCGCCACCGTCAAGGCCCACGTCTCCCGCATCCTGGCCAGGCTCGGCCTCAACAACCGTGTACAGATCGCCCTGTTGGCGTACGACGCGGGACTGCTGGAGGAAGAGGACGGCCACGACGGGCACTAGCCGCCGCGCCCGCACGTTCTGAGTGCAACGGCCCGCAATGTCCTGGAGGGGGAGACAGTGACGGACGCGACACCAGTGATCGATCTGGGGGAGTTCGGCGACCGGTTCCGGACCGACCCGCACCCCGTGTACGCGCGACTGCGTGAGCGCGGCCCGGTGCACCGGGTGCGGCTGCCCGCGCCGGAGGCGTACGAGACCTGGCTCGTGGTGGGGTACGAGGAGGCACGCGCGGCGCTCGCCGACCCACGGCTGGCGAAGGACGGCAACAAGATCGGAATGACGTTCCACGACGATGAGCAGATCGGCAGGCACCTGCTGATCGCCGACCCGCCCGAGCACACCCGGCTCCGCAGGCTGGTGTCCCGCGCGTTCACCATGCGCCGGGTGGAGCTGTTGCGGCCGAGGATCCAGCAGATCACCGACGAACTGCTCGACGCGATGCTCCCGCACGGCTCCGCCGACCTCGTGGAGTCCCTCTCCTTCCCCTTGCCGATCACGGTGATCTGCGAGCTGCTCGGCGTCCCCGAGATCGACCGCATGGACTTCCGCAAGCTGTCCACGGAGGCGGTCGCGCCCGCCGGCACGGAGAGCGAGCACGACGTCTTCGCCCGACTCGGCCAGTACCTCGACGGGCTGATCGAGGACAAGCGCCGCACGGGACGGGGCGAGGACCTGCTCAGCGACCTGATGTGGGCGACCGCCGAGGACGGCGACCGGCTCTCGCCGTCCGAACTGCGCGGCATGGCCTTCATCCTGCTCGTCGCCGGCCACGAGACCACCGTCAACCTCATCACCAACGCCGTCCACGCGCTGCTGCGGCACCCCGGCCAACTCGCCGCCGTGCGCGCCGACACGAGCCTCGTCGACGGCGTGGTCGAGGAGACCCTGCGTCACGAGGGGCCGGTGGAGAACGCGACGTTCCGGTTCGCCGCCGAGCCCGTGGTGATCGGCGGGACGCCCATAGCGGCGGGCGAGGCCGTGATGATCGGGCTCGTCGCCGCCGATCGCGACCCGGACCGCTTCCCCGCCCCGGACCGCTTCGACATCCACCGCGACACCCGCGGCCACCTCGCCTTCGGGCACGGCGTCCACTTCTGCCTGGGCGCCCCACTGGCCCGCCTCGAAGCCCGTACGGCGATCCGCTCCCTGCTGGAGCGCGCGCCCGGCCTCGCTCTCGCCGGCCCGGCCGGGGAGTGGCTGCCGGGGATGCTCATGCGGGGGGTCCGCAGCCTGCCGGTGCGCTGGTAGCGGGGCGCGCGGCCAGCGATCGGCGGGTCGACGACGGGCGCGTCGGTGACCCGCGACGGGGGTGGCCTGTGGGTCGGTGACCCGTGCAGGGGTGGCCTGTGGGTCGGTGGTCTGCGCGGGGTGACTCGCGGGGGTGACTTGCGGGTCGGTGGTCTGCGCGGGGTGGCCTGTGCGGGCGGGACTTGCGCGGGGGCGACCGACCGGCGGGTGATCCGTCGGCCCGTTCACCTGAAGGCCGAAGTCACCCCGCCCGGGATCTCCGCCAGGCTCACCGCTCTGTGCTCCCGTCGGGACACATCGCACGCCTCCGCGATCCTGAGAGCCTGCAGCGCCTCTCGCCCGTCGCACGGATTGGCCAGCTGACCCCGCACCACCTCGACGAACGCGCACAGCTCGGCCTCGTAGGCGGGTCCGAAACGCTCCAGGAAGCCGCTCCACGGCTTGTCCGCGGCAGGCGGCCCGGTCGGCTCCGTGGACGCGATCGGTGTGCGGTCGTCGAGGCCGACCACGATCTGGTCCAGCTCCCCGGCCAGCTCCATGCGGACGTCGTAACCGGCGCCGTTCAGCCGCGTAGCCGTCGCCGTGGCGAGCGTGCCGTCGTCGAGGGTGAGGACGGCCGCGGCCGTGTCGACGTCGCCCGCCGCGCGGAACATCGCGGGACCGGCGTCGGACCCGGCGGCGTAGACGTCCACGACGTCGTGACCCGTCACCCAGCGCAGGGCGTCGAAGTCGTGGATCAGCGCGTCCCGGTACAGCCCGCCGGACTGCGGCAGCCAGGCCGCCGGCGGCGGGGTCTGGTCGGACGTCACGGTCCGGACCGTGTGCAGCCGGCCCAGACGGCCCGAGCGGACCGCCTCGCGGGCACCCGCGTAACCCGCGTCGAAGCGGCGCTGGTAGCCCATCTGAAGAACCGTTCCCGCGGCCTCGACCTCGGCGAGGGCCTGCAGCGTGCCGGGCAGGTCGAGGGCGATGGGCTGCTCGCAGAACACCGGCAGCCCCGAGCGCGCTGCCCGACCGATCAGTTCGGCGTGGGCCGACGTCGTCGCCGTGATCACCACGGCGTCCACGCCCCAGGTGAAGATCTCGTCCACCCCGGGTGCCGCCGTCTCGCCCAGCCGGTTCGCCAGCTCCTGGGCGCGCGAGGGATCGACATCCGTGAGGATCAGCGATCCGACCTCGCGATGGCGACTGAGTGTGTTCGCATGGATCCTGCCGATGCGACCCGTACCGATGACGCCGATGCGCATGGGAACAAACTGAGGGCAGACCAGGCGTGCTGTCAATGCGCATGTCCGGACAACCGAACTACACAACTTCCCGTCAACCGGTCGCAAGGCTACGCTCGCCACGTGCCGAAACCAGAAGTGGACCCCACCGTGCGGCTCGAGCTCAGTGTGGACCGGAACTCCCCCGTACCGCTGTATTTCCAGCTGTCCCAGCAGCTGGAGGCCGCGATCGAGCACGGCACGCTCACTCCCGGCAGCCTGCTCGGCAACGAGATCGAGCTCGCCGCGCGGCTCGGCCTGTCCCGGCCCACCGTCCGCCAGGCCATCCAGTCGCTCGTCGACAAGGGGCTGCTGGTGCGCCGCCGGGGCGTCGGCACGCAGGTCGTGCACAGTCAGGTCAAGCGTCCGCTGGAGCTCAGCAGCCTCTTCGACGACCTGGAGGCGGCCGGACAGCGTCCCGCGACCAAGGTCCTCGTCAACACCGTCCTCCCGGCCTCGGCGCAGGTCGCCGCGGCGCTCGCCGTACCCGAGGGCAGCGAGGTGCACCGGGTGGAGCGGCTGCGGCTCGCGCACGGGGAGCCGATGGCGTACCTGTGCAACCACCTGCCGCCCGGACTGCTCGACCTGGACACCGCGCAGCTGGAGGCCACCGGTCTGTACCGGCTGATGCGCGCCGCCGGTATCACCCTGCACAGCGCCCGCCAGTCCATCGGCGCCCGGGCCGCGACCGCGGGCGAGGCCGAGCGGCTCGCCGAACCCGTGGGTGCCCCGCTGCTCACCATGCAGCGCACGACCTTCGACGACACCGGCCGCGCGGTCGAGTTCGGCGACCACATCTACCGTCCGAGCCGCTACTCGTTCGAGTTCCAGTTGCTCGTACGGCCTTGATCTCGGCCTGGCACCGGCTGATCTCAAGCCTGACTCCGCCTGACTCCGCCTGACTCCGCCTGGTCTCGGTCCGACTCCGCCTGATTGCGACCCGGCAGCGACCGATTTCGTCCCGGCGTCGACGTGATTCGGCTCTCTCTTTTCAGCTCCGCTTCAGCTCTTCTTCCGGTCTGTTTCCGGTCTGATTCGGACCAGAATCCGGCGCGAGTCCGATCTGAATCCGATCTCGGGACGGCCCGAATTCGGCCAGGATTCGGCCAGGATTCGGCTTGATCTCGGCTTGTTCTCGGCCCTCGATCGCCGTCCATTTCCCCCGCCGTATTCGTCGCATTGTCAGGACAATGCGACCGACTCGTGGTCCCCGGTCACCGCACGTGTGAGCGGTGTGTTCGATACTGGGGCTTTTGGGGTTGATGACTGTCACCGTCGGTGAGGCTCGTCCGCCCCGTGCGAACCACTGAACACAGCAAGAAGGGCACCGCCTCGTGGCACGGTTTCGGACCTGGGCAGGGATCGCGTTGGCGGGGGCACTGTGCGTCTCCCTGGCCGGGTGCAGCAGCACCGGCGGAAAGCGCGCCGAGGACGCCCGCAAAGCTGCGGCGGCACAGGGCAGAGCGGCGGTGAACACGCCCCGCTGGACCTTCGCGATGATCACGCACTCGGGAGACGGCGACACCTTCTGGGACATCGTCCAGAGCGGCGCCGAGCAGGCCGCCCGCAAGGACAACATCAACTTCCTGTACTCCCACGACGACGAGGCCCAGCAGCAGGCCCAGCTCGTGGACGCGGCCGTGGACAAGAAGGTCGACGGCATCATCGTCACGCTCGCCAAGCCCGACGCGATGAAGGCCGCCGTGGCGCGCGCGGAGAAGGCCGGCATCCCGGTGATCACCGTGAACTCCGGCTCGGCCGAGTCCAAGGCCTTCGGCGCGCTCGCCCACATCGGCCAGGACGAGACCGTGGCCGGCGAGGCCGTCGGCGAGGAGCTGAACGAGCGCGGCCGCAAGAAGGCCGTCTGCGTCCTGCACGAACAGGGCAACGTCGGCCACGAGCAGCGCTGCGCGGGCGTGAAGAAGACCTTCGGCGGACAGGTGGAGAACCTCTACGTCAACGGCACCAACATGCCGGACGTGCAGTCCGCGATCAGCGCCAAGCTCCAGGCCGACCCGGACGTCGACACGGTCGTCACCCTCGGCGCGCCGTACGCCGACACCGCCGTGAAGGCCAAGCAGGACGCGGGCAGCAAGGCCGAGGTCGACACCTTCGACCTCAACGCCAAGGTGGCCGCCGAGTTGCGGGACGACACCCTCGGCTTCGCCGTGGACCAGCAGCCGTACCTCCAGGGCTACGAGGCCGTGGACCTGCTGTGGCTGTACCGCTACAACGCCAACATGCTCGGCGGCGGCAAGCCCGTGCTCACCGGACCGCAGATCATCACCAAGGACCAGGCGGCCAAGCTCCAGGAGTACACCGAGCGGGGCACCCGATGAGCGCGACGGCGGACGACAGGCTCCTGCACACCTCGCCGCTGCGCAGACTGCTGAGCCGTCCCGAGCTCGGCTCGGTCGTCGGCGCGATCGCCGTCTTCGTCTTCTTCGCGTTCGTCGCGGACAGCTTCCTTCGCGCCTCCAGCCTCAGCACGGTCCTGTACGCGTCCTCGACGATCGGCATCATGGCCGTCCCGGTCGCGCTGTTGATGATCGGCGGCGAGTTCGACCTGTCGGCCGGCGTCATGGTGACGTCGTCCGCGCTGATCTCGTCGATGTTCAGCTACCAGATGACGGCGAACGTCTGGGTCGGCGTCGGGGTCTCCCTGCTCGCCACCCTGGCGATCGGCGCCTTCAACGGCTTCATGCTCACCCGCACCAACCTGCCGAGCTTCATCATCACGCTCGGCACCTTCCTGATGCTGACCGGCATGAACCTCGGCTTCACCAAGCTGATCGACAGCACGGTCTCGACGAAGACGATCGCCGACATGGAGGGCTTCGCGTCGGCGCACGACGTCTTCGCCTCGACCCTCACCGTCGGCGGCGTCGCCTTCAAGATCACCATCCTCTGGTGGTTCGGCCTGGTCGCCGTCGCCTCCTGGATCCTGCTGCGCACCCGTGTGGGCAACTGGATCTTCGCGGTCGGCGGCAACAAGGACGCGGCCCGCGCGGTCGGTGTCCCCGTGAACAGGACCAAGATCGGCCTCTACATGGGCGTGGCGTTCGGCGCCTGGATCTCGGGTCAGCACCTGCTCTTCTCGTACGACGTCGTCCAGTCCGGCGAGGGCGTCGGCAACGAGCTGATCTACATCATCGCGGCGGTCATCGGCGGCTGTCTGATCACCGGCGGCTACGGCAGCGCGATCGGCTCGGCGGTCGGCGCGTTCATCTTCGGCATGACCAGCAAGGGCATCGTCTTCGCCGAGTGGAACCCCGACTGGTTCAAGTTCTTCCTCGGAGCGATGCTGCTCCTCGCGACCCTGCTCAACGCCTGGGTCCGCAAGCGCGCGGAGGCCACCAAGTGACGCAGACCACGCAGACCACGGATCGTACGGCGCTCGTGGAGCTGTCCGACGTGAGCAAGCAGTACGGCAACGTGCGCGCACTCGAAGACGTCTCCCTGGAGGTGCACGCGGGGGACATCACCTGCGTCCTGGGCGACAACGGCGCGGGCAAGTCCACCCTCATCAAGATCATCGCGGGACTGCACCAGCACGACGGGGGCGTCCTGCGCATCGAGGGCGAGGAGACCCGCCTGTCCTCCCCGCGCGAGGCACTGGACCGCGGCATCGCCACCGTCTACCAGGACCTGGCCGTCGTGGGACTCATGCCGGTGTGGCGCAACTTCTTCCTCGGCTCCGAACCCCGCAAGGGCAGCGGCCCCTTCAAGCGGCTGGACGTCGACCACATGCGCAGGACCACCCACGCCGAACTGCTGCGCATGGGCATCGACCTGCGGGACGTCGACCAGCCCATCGGCACCCTGTCCGGCGGCGAACGCCAGTGCGTGGCGATCGCCCGCGCCGTCCACTTCGGCGCGAAGGTCCTGGTCCTCGACGAACCGACGGCGGCGCTCGGCGTGAAGCAGTCGGGCATGGTCCTGAAGTATGTGGCGGCGGCACGCGACGAGGGCCTGGGTGTTGTCTTCATCACCCACAACCCGCACCACGCGTACTTGGTGGGGGACAGGTTCGTGCTCCTGAAGCGGGGGGCGATGGTCGGCAACCACCTCCGGGACGACATCACCCTGGACGAGCTGACCCGGCAGATGGCGGGCGGGGACGAGCTCGATGATCTGCGGCACGAGTTGGAACGCGCCGGTTGAGGACCTGTCCCGGGAGGCGCCGGGCCGTGTCGCTCAAGCGGTTCCCGCCGCCCGGGCGCGACCGGCCGGGACGGCGCCGCACCGGGCCACGCTCCGCCCTCCCCGTCGTCGCCCGGTACAGCACCGCGCGGAGCGGTGAGGCAGAATCGGGCCTGATGAGCACCTACCGCGACCTCACCGCCCCCATCGGCTCCCGCCGCGCCACCGTGCTGCGTACCGTGGGTACCCGCGAGCGCCGCTCGCACCTCACCGCACCCCGTGTGCCCACGGTCGGCATCGACATCGGCGGTACGAAGGTGATGGCGGGCGTCGTCGACGCCGACGGCAACATCCTGGAGAAGCTCCGCACGGAGACCCCGGACAAGTCCAAGAGCCCGAAGGTCGTCGAGGACACGATCGTCGAACTGGTCCTGGACCTGTCCGACCGGCACGACGTGCACGCGGTCGGTATCGGCGCGGCGGGCTGGGTCGACGCCGAACGCAACCGCGTCCTGTTCGCCCCCCACCTCTCCTGGCGGAACGAGCCGCTGCGTGACCGCCTCTCGGGCCGTCTGTCGGTGCCCGTGCTCGTCGACAACGACGCCAACACCGCAGCCTGGGCCGAGTGGCGCTTCGGCGCGGGCCGCGGCGAGGACCACCTCGTCATGATCACCCTCGGCACCGGCATCGGCGGCGCGATCCTGGAGGACGGGCAGGTCAAGCGCGGCAAGTTCGGCGTCGCGGGCGAGTTCGGCCATATGCAGGTCCTGCCCGGCGGCCACCGCTGCCCGTGCGGCAACCGCGGCTGCTGGGAGCAGTACAGCTCCGGCAACGCGCTGGTCCGGGAGGCCAGGGAGCTGGCCGCGGCCGACTCCCCGGTGGCGTACGGGATCATCGAGCACGTCAAGGGCAACATCGCCGACATCACCGGCCCGATGATCACAGAGCTGGCCCGCGAGGGCGATGCCATGTGCATCGAGCTGCTCCAGGACATCGGCCAGTGGCTCGGCGTCGGCATCGCCAACCTGGCGGCGGCGCTCGACCCGTCCTGCTTCGTGATCGGCGGCGGTGTCTCCGCGGCCGACGACCTGCTGATCGGCCCCGCGCGGGACGCCTTCCGACGCCAGCTGACCGGCCGCGGCTACCGCCCCGAGGCCCGTATCGCCCGCGCTCAGCTCGGCCCCGAGGCCGGCATGGTCGGCGCCGCCGACCTCGCCCGCCTGGTCGCCCGCCGCTTCCGGCGCGCCAAGCGACGCCGGGTGGAGCGACACGAGCGCTACGAGCGGTACGCCGAGTCCCGCCGCACCCAGGACACCGCATGACCGCCTCGCTGCCCCGCCAGGCCGCGCCCCCGGACGAGCCGCCCCGCCCGACCGAGAACCGACGGCACCGCAACCGCCGCAGGGCGCTCACCCTGCTGATCATCGTGCTGCTCATCGGCGTCCCGGCCGGATATCTGGTGATCTCCGCCAACCAGAGCCGCAACAGCGGCAAGGACAAGGAGGAGAAGTACTCGGCGACGGGCCTGAGCGAGGGCTGGCCCTCGAAGGTGCAGCGCCGCCTGTACCAGGTGCCGATCCCGCACCCGGCGAACAAGGTCGCGTACTACGAGACGAACAACTGGAAGACCAGCCGTCTCTACGTGCAGTTCCAGACCACCAACGACGGTCTGGACGCCTTCCTCGAGGAGCTGGGCGTCGGCCGCGACCAGCTGAAGGAGGACCACATCGCCATCGGCGCGCGCGACCAGAAGGTCACCGGCTGGAGCTTCTCGGGTCCCGGCGCCCGCCCCGGCCCGTACTGGGGATTCGTCCATCAGCAGAAGGAGCCGAAGCCGACGCAGGACGTGGTCGTGAACGGAGCGAACCCCACGTACCCCATGGTCTACGTCGTCTCGCGCACGGTTCCCTGATCCCGAGGACCCCGACGGACCCCACCGACCCCGACGGACCCCGACGGACCCCGACCGACCCCGACGGACCTCGGCAGGCCGTCGGAGCCGAATGTCAGACCCCGCCCGTAGAGTCGAAGACGTCTGATCCGACACACGGGCGGGAGGTGAACAGAGCGTATGAGCGACATGGCTGTGGCGGCCGAGCGGGCGGGAGAGCTCGCGGCGCCCGAGGGACCCGTCGGGGCGTCCGCGGACGTTCCCCTCCGCCTCGCGGCCGTCTTCCTGCCCGCCCCCCTCCCGCGCGACGGACGGGTCGCCTTCTGGGACCCGGCGGACGGACCACTGCCCGTCGACCCGGCCGGACCACCCACCGAACTCACCGTCGTACGACGCCACGGCGCCTCCGTGCGCCGCCGGCGGGCCCCCGCGCTGTCCCTGCCGCTCGACCGGGCACTGCCCCTGCTGATGCGCGCCCGCCGCGACCCGGCCGCCCATCCCGCCACCGCCTGCTGGGGCGCGGCCACCCTGCACGCGCTGCGGCTCGCCGCCCGCGGACGGCTGCTGCCCGGTCTGACCCCCACCGGCCACGACGCCTGGCGGGCCGGCCCCCTCGACCCCGAGGACATCGCCCACCTGCGGGCGATCGCCGAGGCCCTTCCGTACGAGGGGCACGCCGTCCCGCTGCCCGGCTCCGGACCGCTGCGCCTGCCACAGCCGCAAGCACTGATGCGTTCCTTCCTGGACGCGGTCGCCGACACCCTGCCCCGCACCCCCGCCGCGCCGTACGCGGCCGGGAAGCCGTTCGCCGACCGCCGGCCGCAGCGGCTGCCCGGCGCCCACGACTGGGCCGCCGAGGTCGCCGCCGGCATGGACGCGGGCGTCCGGATCTCCCTGCGCCTGGACCTGTCGGCGTCCGACCTGTTCGACGGCGGCGACCTGGCGCGCAGCGCGGGCGCGGCCATCGTCCAGGTGCACAGCCTCGCCGACCCGACCCTCGTCGCCGACGCGGCGGCCCTGTGGGCGGGCGACGCGGACGCCGCCTTCGGGCCACGCGCCCGCGTGGACGCTGCCCTCGCCGTCCGGCGTGCCGCCCGGGTCTGGCCGCCGCTGGACCGGCTGGCCGAGCAGGACGCACCCGACGTCCTGGCCCTGTCCGAGGAGGAGCTCGGCGATCTCCTCGGCGTGGCGGCCGCCCGGCTCGCGGCGGCGGGCGTCGCCGTGCACTGGCCACGCGACCTGGCCCAGGACCTGTCCGCGACGGCGGTCGTGCGATCGGCGCCCGGCTCGGCGACCGACGGCACCGGCTTCTTCGAGAGCGAGGACCTGCTCCAGTTCCGCTGGCAGCTGGCCCTCGGCGGCGACCCGCTCAGCGAGGCCGAGATGGACCTGCTGGCCGAGGCCCACCGCCCGGTCGTGCGGCTGCGTGACCAGTGGGTGCTCGTCGACCCGGCCCTCGTCCGCAAGGCCCGCCGCCGCGAACTGGGCCTGCTGGACCCGGTGGACGCGCTGTCCGTCGCGCTCACCGGCAGCGCCGAGGTCGACGGCGAGACCGTCGAGGCGGTCCCGGTCGGCGCGCTGGCCGCCCTGCGCGACCGGCTGACGGCCGGGGTGCGGCCCGCCGAGCCGCCCGCGGGCCTGCACGCCACCCTCCGCGACTACCAGCTGCGCGGCCTGGCCTGGCTCGACCTCATGACCAGCCTCGGCCTCGGCGGCTGCCTCGCCGACGACATGGGGCTCGGCAAGACGATCACCCTCATCGCCCTGCACCTCAAGCGTGCCCGCAGCGAACCCACCCTGGTCGTCTGCCCGGCCTCACTGCTCGGCAACTGGCAGCGGGAGATCACCCGGTTCGCCCCTGGCGTTCCCGTCCGCCGCTACCACGGCTCGGACCGCACCCTGGAAGGTCTGGCCGACGGCTTCGTCCTGACCACGTACGGCACCATGCGCTCCACCGCGGCCACCCTGGCCCGACAGCGCTGGGGCATGGTCGTCGCGGACGAGGCACAGCACGTCAAGAACCCCTACTCGGCGACGGCGAAGGCACTGCGCACCATCCCGTCCCCCGCGCGCGTCGCCCTCACCGGCACACCGGTCGAGAACAACCTCTCCGAACTCTGGGCCCTGCTGGACTGGACGACACCGGGGCTGCTCGGTCCGCTGAAATCCTTCCGCGCCCGCCACGCGCGCGCGGTGGAGAACGGCGAGGACGACGAGGCGGTGACCCGGCTGGCCGGCCTCGTGCGCCCCTTCCTGCTCCGCCGCAAGAAGTCCGATCCCGGCATCGTGCCCGAACTGCCGCCCAAGACGGAGACCGACCACCCGGTCCCGCTCACCCGCGAACAGGCCGCGCTCTACGAGGCGGTGGTGCGCGAGTCGCTGCTCGCCATCGAGACCGCGGACGGCATCGCCCGCCGGGGACTGGTCCTGAAACTGCTGGGCGCCCTCAAGCAGATCTGCGACCACCCGGCGCTCTACCTCAAGGAGAGCACCCCGGCCGGCGACGGCCTCGCCGCCCGCTCCGGCAAACTCGCCCTCCTGGACGAGCTGTTGGACACCCTGCTGGCCGAGGACGGCTCGGCCCTCGTCTTCACGCAGTACGTCGGCATGGCCCGTCTGATCGCCGCCCACCTCGCCGCCCGCGCGATCCCGATGGAGCTCCTGCACGGGGGTACGCCCGTCCCGGAGCGCGAGCGCATGGTGGACCGTTTCCAGAGCGGCGCGACCCCCGTGCTCGTCCTGTCGCTGAAGGCCGCCGGCACCGGCCTCAACCTCACCCGCGCGGGCCATGTCGTCCACTTCGACCGCTGGTGGAACCCGGCCGTCGAGGAACAGGCCACCGACCGCGCCTACCGCATCGGCCAGACCCAGCCGGTCCAGGTCCACCGCCTGATCACCGAGGGCACGGTCGAGGACCGCATCGCGCAGATGCTGGAGTCCAAGCGCGCCCTCGCCGACGCGATCCTCGGCTCCGGCGAGTCGGCTCTCACGGAACTGACGGTCCGTGAACTGACCGACCTGGTGTCGCTGCGGAGGGAGGCGTGATGGACACGGAGGACACACCGGCGACCTCGGTGAACCCGGCGGCCCCGGTGCATCCGGTGATCCCGGCGGACCCGGTGACGCCGGTGGAAGAGGACCGGTCTGCGGACGCGTCACCGCGGCCGCCCTCCGAGGCCCGTCCCGCCGACGCGGCCCGCCGGGCCTTGCGAGCCGCCCGCGAGCGCGCGGTCGAGGCGTCCGACGCGGACGCGGCGACCGAGCGGTCCACCGGCCGCCCCGCCCGACCGGCCGACGCGGCCCGCGCGGCCCTGCGCCGGGCGGTGTCGGCGGCCCGCGACACGGACACGCTCCCGGACACCGACACCGATGCCGGCCGCGACTCCGACAGCGACTCCGACACCGACTCCGACACCGATGCCGGCCGCGACTCCGACAGCGACTCCGGCCGCGATACCGACCCCGACTCCGTGTCCGGCACTGACATCGACAGCGGCACGGGACCGAAGACCCCTGAGGAGACGGCGGCCACGCTTCCGGAGAACCCCGGGGAGGACGACGCGGCGAACGCCGGTGCCCCGGCCGGTGGGGGAGTAACTGGTCCGCGAGGCACGCGCCCCGCGGATGTCGCCCGCGAGGCGTTGCGCGCCGCCCGCGCCGAGGCACGACAGGCCCGCACGGACACCGGAGCGCCCCGCGCGGACACCGCGGCGCCCCGAAAGGAGGCCGCGCCCCCGGCTGCCCGGTCCGAGTCCCGGCCCGCCGGGTCCGAGCGCGCCGCTCCCCGGCGCCGAGGTGACGCACTCGGTCGCACCCCGGGTGCCAGAGCCCGTGAACTACGGGAACTGCTCGCCGACGCCTTCCGCATGCCGTCCGACGCACCCGAGCCCCCGGACGCCGGATTCCCGGAGCCCGGATTCCCGGACCCCGGCCGTCCCTCCGGGACCCGTCCCTCGGTCACTCATCCGCCGGACACCCAGCCCATGGCTTCCGCCCCCGCCTCCACTCCCGCCTCCGCCGCCGCAGGTCCCTCCGCCGCGCGCCCCACCCGGCCGACGGCCGTCGGTCCCCCGGCCACCCCTCACGTCCCCACCTCCATGGCCTCCCCCCGCCGGGACAGCGACCTGCGCCGTACCTTCCCCGCCTTTCCTCCCCTGGCCTGCGAAGACGACGGCCGGTTCGCCGAGAGCTGGTGGGGCAACGCCTGGGTGGCCGCGCTGGAGGAGGGGGCGCTGGACGCCAAACGGCTCGCGCGCGGGCGGGGTTACGCGGAGCAGGGGTACGTGGACGCCATCACGGTGACACCCGGGCTCGTGCTCGCGTACGTGCAGGGCAGCCGCCCCCGCCCTTACCGCGTCCAGGTACGGCTGCGCACGCTCGACGACGCCGACTGGGAACGCTTCCTGGACGTCGCCGCCGACCGCCCGGGGCATATCGCCGCGCTGCTCGACGGGGAGATGCCCCAGTCCCTCGCCGACTGCGGGGTCCGGCTGCTCCCCGGCCCCGGTGACCTGGACCCGCAGTGCAGTTGCCCCGACCGCGGCCACCCCTGCAAGCACGCGGCGGCCCTCTGCTACCAGACCGCCCGCCTGCTGGACGCCGACCCCTTCGTCCTGCTCCTGCTGCGCGGCCGCGGCGAACGCGAGGTGATCGACGCGCTGTCCCGGCTGAGCGCCGCCCGCGCGGCCCGCGCCGCCCAGGAGAAGGAGCCCGAGCCGCTCCCCGGCGTCCGAGCCACCGACGCCCTGGCGGACCGGCGGCTCCCCCCTCTCCCACTCCCGTCGCCCGTGCCGCCGCACCCCGAGCAGCCCCCCGTCTACCCCTCGGCGCCGGGCGGCCCGGACCCGTTCGCGCTGGACCAGCTCGCCACCGACGCCGCCGCCCGCGCCCACGCCCTGCTGAGCACGGGACGCGACGAAGCGGGTGAACTGACGCTGTGGCAGGACGCGGTGCGGCTCGCCGCGGCCCGCCCCGGTTCCGGACTCACGGCCGGCACCCGCGCCCTCTACGCCTCGCTCGCCTCCGCGGCCGGCCGTACCCCGGCCGAACTGGCCCGCGCGGTCGCCGCCTGGCGACAGGGCGGGATCGACGGCCTCGCCGTCCTCGAAGAACCCTGGGACCCGCCCGCCGGACGGTTCGACCGCGCCCGCCCGCTCCTGCTCGCCGCCGACCTGCCCGCTTTCCGCCCCGCCCGCAACCGGCTCACCCACCCCCGGGGTCAGGTCCAACTCCGCCTCGGCCGCGACGGCTTGTGGTACGCCTACGAATCCGAACCCGGCGACGACGACTGGTGGCCGCGCGGCACCCCCGACCTCGACCCGGTCGGCGCGCTGACGGGCCTGGGCGGCACCGGCGATTTCTGAACCGCCGGTCGACGGAGCCCGCCGGTCCACCGATCGGCGTAGACCGGCCACGGGACCGTGCGCCACGCGGGTGAAGGTGGCGTGAGGGTTCGCCGGTGAAATGGGGTGGCCGGGTGGGGGGACCGGGGGCCCCTGGGCCGGACGCATGGATTCGGCGGTTGGCGTGGAGCGGTGAGCCAGACGAACACCCCCGCCCTCCAGTACCGCTTCGACGGACCCGAAGACGCCCCGGTCCTCATCCTCGGCCCCTCGCTCGGGACGAACTGGCACAGGTCGTAACGACCGTCCGTGAAGTGGCCATCCGGTCCCGGTGGAGACGCTGACGTGGGCCGCTATCCGCAACCTCTGGGGAGGGCCATGCTGTTGATGCGGGCCCCAGCCCCCGGCAGTGATGCCCTTGTTCCGCTCCGGGGAGGCCCACAGTGTTCGTTTGCTTCTCATCGTGATCTTGTTCGGCCTCGGCTTCGTCAACTCCGTCCGGTGGGTGGCCGCGGCGGTGTTGGTCCTCGGCGCCACCCGCCACGGTCGAGACCGCGGGGGAGGCTGGATCCGTGGCGACGGGTCCGATCTCGGGGAGTACCGGGACTACGCGAACCGCCGGGACTTCGCGGTACTGGGCGGCGCGTCGGTCACCAACACCGGCCCCTCCGAAGTCACCGGTGATCTCGGGGTGAGTACGGGAACGTCCGTCACCGGATTCCCGCCCGGTCAGGTGCACGGCACATCCACATCAGCGACGCCGATGCCCTTCAGGCTCACCCCGATCTCATCGCCACCTACGACACCGCCGTCGCCCAGCCCCCGGACTTCGACGTTCCCGGAGACCTCGGCGGCCTGACGCTGACTCCCGGCGTCTACAACGCCCCCACGTCCCTCGCTCTCACCGGCACGCTCACCCTGGACGCCCAGGGCGACCGCAACGCCGAATGGGTTTTCCGCATCGGATCCACGTTGACCACGGCAACGGCCAGTCGCGTGCTCCTCATCAACGGTGCCACGGCCAGGAACGTGATCTGGCAAATCGGAAGCTCAGCCACTCTCGGCACCGACACCGCCTTCGCGGGCAGGATCCTGGCCCTGACCTCCATCACCGTGAACGCCGGCGTCACCATCCACGGACAGGCTCTGGCCATCAATGGCTCGGTCACCCTCGACACCAACACCATCACCCGCCCCTGGTAATGACCAGGCCTGGCGGGGTGCCCGCCGTAGACACGTCACCCTCGGGCTGCGCCACTGCGCCACTGCGCCACTGCGCCACTGCGCCACTGGGGCTGGAGCAGGCGGATGCTGTGCCACGAGACAGGTCACGGCTTCGCGGTCGGCTGGACAGCATGGTCAACCCCGCCGCGACCGACGAGGAGGGTTCCGCATGAACCGCACACGTACGAACGCCCGCACCGCTGGACAGCGTGCCGAGCCCCGCCAGCCGCTGGGGCTGATGCGCGTACCGACGCGTGAGCCGGCGCAACAGGTGACCGACGCGCTCACACCGTACGCCCGCTCCGTCAGGCTGCGACTGGCCACGGACCGCAGGTCTGTGACGACATGAGCGTCGAGGCGGCACTGTCCGTCATGGCCGCCGCCCGCACGGGCCGACTGGTCGTCTGCGACCAGGACGGCCAGTGCACCGGCCTGGTCACCCAGACCGAACTCGCCGCCGTCCGGACGGCTCCGACCACACGGACCGCGTCCGCCTGCGCGACCTCCTCGGCGACTGCGAGTCGTTCACCTCACCGGTCACCACGATGGCCGAAGCCGAGCACGCGATGCGCACGCGTCGGCCCGGTGCCCTGCCGGTGGTCGACGAGCAGGACAGCGCCCTGGGCGTCCTCGCCCTCTCCCGCTGAAACGCCTCTCCCTGATCGGACCGTTCCCCCCCCCCCGCCCTGTGAGGCCACCTGCGCCGCTTCATCGCCGACCGGTACCGGAACCGGGACCGTGCTGCCCGGCTGTGGCTCAGGCGTCGATGATGACGGGGATGATGAGGGGCCTGCGGCGGTGGGTGCGAAACGCCCAGTTCGCCACGGCGCGGGCGAGGAGCTGTTCGAGTTGGTGCGCGTCCCCGACGCCTTCCTCGGCCGCGGTGGCC
Organism: Streptomyces sp. NPDC059582; assembly: GCF_042735715.1. Classification (NCBI taxonomy): domain Bacteria; kingdom Bacillati; phylum Actinomycetota; class Actinomycetes; order Kitasatosporales; family Streptomycetaceae; genus Streptomyces; species Streptomyces sp. NPDC059582. The sequence continues at coordinate 16,112 of NZ_JBHWCC010000002.1, read as the reverse complement.
AGGGTCTTCTCGATGACGGGGATGACCGGTTCGAAGGTGGTGTCGTCGTGGACGAAGCCGCGGGCCAGGAAGTCCGGGGCCTCGGCGAGGGCGCCGGTGTCGGCGTCGACGATCGCCACCACCGTGACCACACCTTCGGCGGCGAGGGTGAGGCGGTCCTTGAGGGACGCTTCGGTGGCGCCGCCGACCTCCATGCCGTCCACGTAGACGTTGCCGGCGGGGACCTTGCCGGTGATGGACGCGCGCCCGTCGACGAGGTCGACGACGACGCCGTCCTCGGCGATGACGACCCGGTCGGGGTCGACGCCGGTACGGATGGCGAGGTCGCCGTTGGCCCGCAGGTGGCGCCATTCGCCGTGCACGGGCATGACGTTGCGGGGCTTGACGATGTTGTAGCAGTAGACGAGTTCGCCGGCGCTGGCATGCCCGGAGACGTGCACCTTGGCGTTGCCCTTGTGGACCACGTGGGCGCCCCACCGGGTGAGTCCGTTGATCACCCGGTAGATGGCGTTCTCGTTGCCGGGGATGAGGGAACTGGCGAGCAGGACCGTGTCGCCCTTGCCGATGCGGATCATGTGGTCGCGGTTGGCCATCCGTGACAGCGCGGCCATCGGTTCGCCCTGGGAGCCGGTGCACACCAGAGTGATCTTGTGGTCCGGGAGCTTCTCCAGCTCCTTCGTGCTCACGACCAGACCGGACGGGACCTTCAGATAGCCCAGGTCACGGGCGATGCCCATGTTGCGGACCATCGACCGGCCGACGAAGGCGACCTTGCGGCCGTGCTGATGGGCGGCGTCCAGGACCTGCTGGATGCGGTGCACATGGCTGGCGAAGCTGGAGACGATGACTCGACGCGGCGCGGTGCGCATCACCTGCTCGATCGCCGGGTTCAGCTCACGCTCGGAGGTGGTGAAGCCGGGTACTTCGGCGTTGGTGGAGTCGGTGAGGAACAGGTCCACGCCCTCCTCACCGAGGCGGGCGAAGGCCCGCAGATCGGTGATGCGGTCGTCCAGCGGGAACTGGTCCATCTTGAAGTCACCCGTGTGCAGCACCATCCCGGCGCCGGTGCGGATCGCGACCGCGAGGCCGTCAGGGATGGAGTGGTTGACCGCCACGAACTCGCAGTCGAAGGGCCCGAAGCCGCGCCGGTCGCCCTCCCGCACCCGCACCGTGCGCGGCCGGATGCCGTGTTCCTTGAGCTTGGCCTCCAGGAACGCCAGCGTCAGCTTGGAGCCGACGACGGGAATGTCGGACCGCTCGCGCAGCAGGTACGGCACGCCGCCGATATGGTCCTCGTGGCCGTGGGTGAGCACCACGGCCACGATGTCGTCCAGCCGGTCCCGGATCGAGGTGAAGTCCGGCAGGATCACATCCACGCCGGGCTGGGTCTCCTCGGGGAACAGCACGCCGCAGTCGACGATCAGCAACTTGCCGGCATGCTCGAAGACCGTCATGTTGCGGCCGATCTCACCCAGACCGCCCAGGGCGACGACCCTCAGCCCTCCCTCGGGAAGGGGCGGGGCGGCTTTCAGTTCGGGGTGTGGATGACTCATACCTTGACGTTACCCGGAGATTGGGACGGGGTGATCCACTGCCTGTGGTGCCGTCTCGACCGCTTCCCCGAACGGTCCGGGCGCCGTGCACCGGTACGTACTGTTCCGCACCTGATCCGGCGTCGCGTAAGCCAGTGCCACCGGGTCGTGTCCGGCGCCCCGCGGCTGGGCGTCAGCGTGGAGTCGGCCCGGTACGAGTGGGCCGCGTGCTCGGCGACCAGCGCCGGCAGCAGCTCGGAAGCGTACCGCCGGTCCGTCACCAGTCCGTCGAAGTACACCATGTGGGTCCGTCCGAGCAGGCGGCGTATCCGGTCGCCAGAGGTGACCGACGTAACCGGTCCGATCGTGCGGCTCGCCGTAGGAAGGGGAGTCGGACCCGGTCGATGCGCAGGAGGCGGTGGGGGCGGTCCTGAGTGGCCGGGCGCGCGTTCGGGCCAAGGCCGGCGACGGGCCGGTACGGAGCGCCCGGATGTTCGAACTGCGAAGGCCTCCGCGCTCAAGGCGCGCACGCAAGCGGTCAATCAGCTCAAGGCCGTGCTGGTCACCGCGGATCCCGTCCCGCGGGAGGAGTTGGCGGGGCAGGGCAACCCGGCGCGCTTCGGCGGCGTCGAGGACGATGACGGTGCGGGGCACGACGTGCTCCAGGCCACCCGTATCACGCTGTGCCTGCCGGCCCAACGCGTCGAACAATTGACCGGACGGATCCGTGCACTCGGCCGGCGCTTGGCCGGGTCATGGAGCAGCACGTCCTTCCACGCGCCGTGCGCTTGCTGATCGAGAAGCCGCTGCTCGGCGCCTCCCTCTACGAGGGCGACCTGCTCCTCGCTGCCGTCGATGCCCCTGCTTCGGCCGGGGCTTCGCTGCCAGAGCTCGGCGCGCGGCTGCGGGCCGAGATCACGCCTTCGCCGGAGGCGGTGGTCGCCGGTCTGCGCCGCGACGCCGCCGAGGACCTTGCCCGCTTCGTCGCGCGGCCCGAGACAGCTTCGCCGACCTGATAGCCGACCGTGGCGCTACACGTCGCCCGGCGCCGAGCGCTGTGCTCAGCCGGGACGTGACCTGTGCCGTTTCGGCCCTGGTGGCACGATGTGGTACGCCTTCATGCAGGCCCCCGCTATAGGGGCTTCCGTGAGAGATGAGAGGCTCAGACGGGTGAGCGAGACACCACCGAACACCCTGCAATACCGCTTTGACGGGCCAGAAGAGGCTCCCGTCCTGATCCTGGGTCCCTCTCTGGGTACCACATGGCACATGTGGGACCGCCAGGTCCCGGAGTTGACCAGGCAGTGGAGGGTCTTCCGGTTCGATCTGCCGGGGCACGGCGGGGCGCCCGCGTACCCGGCCGGTGCGGTGTCCGAGCTGACCGCCCGGCTGCTCGCCACGCTCGACGCGGTCGGCGTGCAGCGCTTCGCGTACGCGGGCTGCGCGCTCGGCGGCGCGATCGGTGTCGAGCTGGCCCTGCGGCACCCGGGGCGGCTGGCCTCGCTCGTGGTGATGGCCGCCTCGCCCCGGTTCGGGACGGCCGACGAGTTCCGGCAGCGCGGGGTGATAGTCCGCACGAACGGCCTCGACCCCATCGCCCGCACCTCCCCGGACCGCTGGTTCACCGGCGGCTTCGCGGCCGCCCAGCCCGCGATCACCGAGTGGGCGGTGCAGATGGTGCGCACCACCGACCCCGGCTGCTACATCGCGGCCTGTGAGGCGCTCGCCGCGTTCGACGTGCGGCACGAACTGGCCCGGGTCGGTGTGCCGACCCTGGTCCTGGTCGGCTCCGAGGACCAGGTCACCGGTCCCGCCGAGGCCCGTACCCTGGTCGCCGGCATTCCGGACGCCCGGCTGGCGGTCGTCCCCGGCGCGTCCCATCTGGTGCCCGTGGAACAGCCGGCCGCTGTCACGGACCTGCTCGTCCACCACTTCTCGACCGCCTGGCAGCCCGCCTTCGACTCGGCCACCGGCCAGGTCGCCATCCCGCCCGTCCCGGTCAAGCCGGCGCTGTCCGCGCCCCAGCCCACCGCGCCCATCGCCGCGATCGCGCCGGCCGTCGTGCCGCCGCGGTCCGGCGGGAGCTCGGACCGGTACGAGACCGGGCTCAAGGTGCGCCGAGAGGTGCTCGGCGACGCGCATGTCGACCGGGCGCTGTCGCAGGCCGACGAGTTCTCGGGGGACTTCCAGGAGTTCATCACCCGCTACGCGTGGGGCGAGATCTGGGACCGGCCCGGTCTCGACCGGCGCTCGCGCAGCTGTGTCACGCTCACCGCCCTGGTCGCGGGCGGCCATCTCGACGAGCTGGCCTTCCACACCCGGGCCGCGCTGCGCAACGGCCTCACCCCGGACGAGATCAAGGAAGTGCTGCTCCAGGCCGCGGTCTACTGCGGGGTGCCGGCGGCGAACAGCGCGTTCAGGGTGGCCCAGCGGGTCATCCGGGAGGAGACCACTCCCGCCGAGTGATCGGCTGCCGGGTGGTGGAAGCACGGGCCTGAGCGGCCCGCCGCCGGGCCGGCGGGGGCAGGATGGGAATCATGAAGCTCACGAAGAAGTCGCACGCCTGCGTCCGTCTCGAGAAGGACGGGCGGACGCTCGTCCTCGACCCCGGGGGATACAGCGAGGAGGACGCCGCGGTCGGCGCGGACGCCATCCTCGTCACGCACGAGCACCCGGACCACTTCGACGAGGGGCGGCTGCGGGCCGCCCTGGAGGCGAACGCGGCCGCCGAGATCTGGACGCTGAGGTCCGTCGCGGAGCAGATCGCGGCCGCGTTCCCGGGCCGGGTGCACACCGTCGGCCACGGCGACACGTTCACCGCGGCGGGCTTCGACGTGCAGGTCCACGGTGAGCTGCACGCGGTGATCCACCCGGACATCCCGCGCATCACCAACGTCGGCTACCTCGTCGACGGCGGACGCGTCTTCCACCCCGGCGACGCGCTCACCGTCCCGGACCACCCGGTGGAGACGCTGATGCTCCCGGTGATGGCCCCGTGGAACAAGATCTCCGAGGTCATCGAGTACGTCCGCGAGGTCAAGCCGCAGCGTGCCTACGACATCCACGACGCGCTGCTCACCGACCTCGCCCGTCCGATCTACGACCGCCAGATCGGCGCCCTGGGCGGCGCGGAGCACCTGCGGCTGACGCCGGGCGCCTCGGCGGAGGTCTAGTGCCGCAGCGGGCGACGTTCGCCCCGTCGCGATGCCCGGCGCGCCCTCTCGCCGCACCGGCCGAAAGCCCGAGTACGACCAGTACGAGGACGTCCGGCCGGCCCGCCGGGAGCACGCACCGGATGCCGCTCCTGCACGGGCCAACGTTGCCTGCCACGGCACTGGCGGGCGCGCGACGAGCGGGTGGGCGGCCGGGGAGCGGGTGAGCGGGGCCGTTGTCGTACCCGCCCGGTAGGTTGTGGGACATGCGCATCGCCACCTGGAACGTGAACTCGATCACCGCCCGCCTGCCGAGGCTGCTGGCCTGGCTGGAGAGCAGCGGCACGGACGTGCTGTGCCTCCAGGAGGCCAAGATCGCCGAGGCGCAGTTCCCGTTCGACCAGCTGCGCGAGCTGGGCTACGAGGCGGCGGTGAACGCGACCGGCCGGTGGAACGGCGTCGCGGTGATCTCGCGTGTCGGCCTGGAGGACGTGGTCAAGGGCCTGCCAGGCGACCCCGGTTACGAGGGTGCGGTGGAGCCCCGCGCGGTCTCGGCGACCTGCGGCCCGGTCCGCGTCTGGTCGGTGTACGTGCCGAACGGGCGGGAGGTCGGGCACCCGCACTACGCGTACAAGCTCCAGTGGTTCGAGGCCCTGAGGGCGGCCGTGGCGGGCGACGCGGGCGGCAGCCGTCCGTTCGCCGTCCTCGGTGACTACAACGTGGCGCCGACGGACGACGACGTCTTCGACGTGGCCGTCTTCGAGGGCCTCACCCATGTCACGCCCGCCGAGCGTGCCGCGCTGGCCGAACTGCGCGGGACGGGTCTGTCCGACGTGGTGCCGCGGCCCCTGAAGTACGACCGCCCGTACACGTACTGGGACTACCGCCAGCTCGGCTTCCCCAAGAACCGCGGCATGCGCATCGACCTGGTGTACGGCAACGAGCCGTTCGCGAAGGCGGTCGGTGACGCGTACGTGGACCGCGAGGAGCGCAAGGGCAAGGGCGCATCGGACCACGCGCCGGTGGTCGTCGACCTGGACGTGTAGCCCCACAGCCGCCCCCGCCCCCAGCCGTTTGCTGCCGCCCGCCCGCCCGCCCGCCCGCCCGCCCGCCCGCCCGCCACCTGCTGCCGGCCGTCCCGGTCACAGCAGCGTCAGGTCCACCGAGTCCGCCAGGGCCGCCAGCCCGGCGTCCCCGGGATGCAGGTGGTCCCCGCTGTCGTACACGGGCAGCATGCGTGTGGGGGCGGCCGGGTCGCGCAGCACGGCGTCGAAGTCGAGGACGCCGTCGAACACCCCGGAACCCCGGATCCAGGCGTTGACCGCGGTCCGCTCGGCGTCGACCGCCGCCGGGCAGCGGGAGGTTCCCCCGCAGGGCAGGATCGTCGCCGCCAGCACCCGCAGCCCGCGCGCGTGGACCCGGTCCGCGATCTCCCGCAGCCCGGCGATGACCTGCGGTGCGTCCGCGCCCGCGATCAGGTCGTTCACGCCCTCGAACACGACCGCCGTACGCGCCGAGGTCTGGGCGAACACGTCCCGGTCGAGGCGGTGCAGCGCGCTCACTCCGGCCGCGTCCGTGGAGATCCCGTCCCCGGGGTAGCGGTCGCTGACCACACGGTTGCCGGAGATGCCCTGGTTGAGGACGCCGTAGTGGGGGACCGCGCTCTGCCGCAGCAGCCGGGCGGCGAGCACGTCGGGCCAGCGCCGGTTGGCGTCCGGTGTCGACCGGTCCCCGTCGGTGATCGAGTCGCCCAGCGCGACCACGGACCCCGGCCCTCCGCTCACGTCCACCCCGGTCAGCAGCGGCCAGGTCGTCAGTGCCGAGGTGTAGGACACCGCCGAGCCGTCCGCCGTGTGGTCGCCCGGCGCGCTCAGGTACGACTGCTGGACCGCGAGCCGGTGCACGGGGACCGCCGTCACCGTGCCGGGGAGGTGGAAGCTCACCAGCAGTTCGGCGTCGGCGGGCACCTGGAAGCCGAGCGGATCGCTGACCGCCTGTGTCCCCGCCGGGACGTCGACGCCCGCCGCGCCCCGGAAGGTCAGCCGCACCGGCACCTCCCGGGCCGCCGCGCCCGCCCCGCGCACCGCCACCGTCGCGGCGCCGATCCGCACCGCGGTGGCGGCGAAGGTGTTGTCGAAGCGCAGCCGCACCCGTGGGCCGCCCACCGAGGTGTGCACCACGAGCCGCAGTGTGCGGTCGGTCCACGGCCCCACGGCGGTGTAGCCGGACGTCGCCGTGGCCCAGGTGCCGGTCCACCGGTTCCCCGGGCGGCCGTGGTGCCAGGCCGCCCGCACCGACAGCGCGAAGACGTGCAGTCCGTCCGCGCAGGGCAGCCGGACCGAGGCGACCGTGTGGCCCGGCGCGATCGGGACGGTCACGACGTACAGCCGTGCCTTCTCGTCGAGCCGGCCGCCGGGTGTGTTGACGTGCGGGAGCGCGACCGCCTTCGTGGCGAGCGGGCCGGTGCGCCAGTCGGGGGCGGTGAGCAGGTACGAGGAGCGGGTGCCGTCCTTGTACGCGACCGTGCCCGTGCCGCTCACCTCGGTGCCGCGGGTGCCGGCCACCAGGAAGGCGAGGGCGTCGCCGCGCCCGCCGAGACGCACCTCCTGCCCGGCGGCCCGGACGTTGTCCGGCTCGCCGGGCGCGCCTCGCGGCCGGCTCAGCCGGGCCCCCTGCACGGTGATCGAGCCGCCGGGCGTCCAGCCCGCCGCCGTGAGATCCCGCGCGGACAGGGAGGCGCCCGAGCCGTCGAAGTCCGCCTCGCCGGGGCGGTCGTCGTCACTCACGGCCGTGTTGTCGAAGAGCCGCTCCAGCGGCAGCGGGAGGGACGGGGGCGACGCGTTGGCCCGCGCGGCGGACGCCGGCACCAGTGCCGTGGCCGACAGGGCGAGCGCCAGCGGGAGACTGCGGACACCTCGGGGCACGTACGGACTCCTCCCGCTCACCCGTCGCACGCATACGCACCGCGAAGGTAGGGACGCTCCGGGCCCCGGTCAACGAGCCATGCGCGAACGCCGGGTGAAATCCACCGGACACGACCATCCGCGCGCGCCTGTGGTGCGTACGCCGATACGAATGACAGGCTGGACGTATGAACATCCCTTTCCTGGGCCACCGGCGCAAGAAGAGCGACGGCGCGGCGTTCTCCGCCGACCCCGAGGGTGTCGCCGAACTCCTCTCCGAGTGTGAGCTGCTGCGCTCACAGGCGTCCCAGGAGGGCGTCCGACTCGACGATTCCGCCGCCTCGTTGGAGGCGCTCGACCAGTTGGTACCGCGCTGGCGCGACGACGCGGAGGTGCTGCCCTGGCTCGGCAACGACGCGGGGCTCTACCTCGGGACGGTCATCGTGCGCACCGTCGTGGGCGCCGTCTGGGAGGTCTGGCCCGGCGGACAGCCCGTCGTGCGGCTCGCCTCCGGCCGGGAGTTCGACGTCGTCGCCGCCGGGCACGAGTGGGCCGCGAGCGGAGTTCCCGAGCTGTCGCAGCTGTACGCGGAGGTGGCCGAGGCGTGAACCCGTAGACCCGGTGACCTCGTAAGTCCTCAGGTCCGTGACCCCGTGAGCCGCCCTGGGCCCAGGTGCTCGTACCCCCATGAAGCCATGAACCCCTGAACCACGGAACACCCGTTCGCCGTAAATACGGCTAATGCCCGGAAAGTGCGTGTCGTGCGGGACCTCGATCCCCGGCTGGATAGTTTGCGGCGACCACGACACAGCTGAGGGTGAGTGACGGTGGGCATGGCTGTCGATCCGTTGATCGAGCTGAAGGACGTCAACAAGCACTTCGGGGAGTTGCATGTCCTGCAGGACATCAACCTCACGGTCGGCAAGGGGGAGGTGGTCGTGGTCATCGGCCCGTCCGGGTCGGGCAAGTCGACGCTGTGCAGGGCGATCAACCGGCTGGAGCCGATCGAGTCCGGCACGATCAGACTCGACGGCAGGCTGCTGCCCGAGGAGGGCAGGGATCTCGCCCGCCTCCGCGCCGACGTCGGCATGGTCTTCCAGTCCTTCAACCTCTTCGCCCACAAGACCGTCCTGCAGAACGTCTCCCTGGGACAGATCAAGGTCCGCAAGCACCGCAGGGAGGACGCCGACAAGCGCTCCCTCGAACTCCTCGACCGCGTGGGACTCGCCTCCCAGGCGCCCAAGTACCCCGCCCAGCTCTCCGGGGGCCAGCAGCAGCGCGTGGCCATCGCCCGCGCCCTCGCCATGGAGCCGAAGGCGCTGCTGTTCGACGAGCCGACCTCGGCCCTCGACCCCGAGATGATCAACGAGGTCCTCGAGGTCATGCGGCAGCTCGCCCGGGAGGGCATGACCATGGTCGTCGTCACCCACGAGATGGGCTTCGCCCGCTCGGCGGCCAACCGCGTGGTGTTCATGGCCGACGGCCGGGTCATCGAGGACCGCGCTCCGGAGGAGTTCTTCACCAACCCGCGCACCGACCGCGCCAAGGACTTCCTCTCCAAGATCCTCAAGCACTGAGCGGGGAGTGCGACCCATGTTCCGTACCCCACGTGTGTCCGCCGCCCCGGCCGTGCTGCTCGCCCTCGTCCTCGCCGTCGCCTGCGGCAAGGAGGGCAGCCCGCCCGGCAAGGGACCCGCGGCCGAGAAGCTCCCCCACTACCAGGTGGACGAGGGGTTCAAGCTCCCCGAGTCCAAGACCTGGACCCGGGCGAAGAAGCGCGGACACCTGGTCGTCGGCGTCAAGGAGGACCAGCCGTACCTGGGCGAGAAGGACCCGGCGAGCGGCGGCTACTCCGGCTTCGACATCGAGATCGCCAGGATGATGGCCGCCTCCCTCGGCTTCGGCCCGAAGTCGATCCGCTTCAAGACGATCGCCTCCGCGAACCGCGAGACCGCCCTCCAGAACGGCCAGATCGACTTCTACGTCGGCACCTACACCATCAACGACAACCGCAAGAAGCTCGTCGGCTTCGCCGGTCCCTACTACCTGGCCGGACAGTCGCTGCTGGTGCGCGCCGACGAGAACGACATCCACGGCCCGCAGGACCTCGACGGCAGACGGGTGTGCTCGGTGACCGGTTCGACGCCGTACCAGCGCATCAAGGACGAGTTCCCGAAAGCGGTCCTGGTCGCCTACGACACCTACTCCGTCTGTGTCGACAACCTGCTCACCTACCAGGTCGACGCCGTCACCACCGACGACGCCATCCTCATCGGCTACGCGGCGAAACTTCCCCACGAGCTCAAGGTCGTCGGCAGACCCTTCTCGAAGGAGCCGTACGGCATCGGCGTCCCGAACGGCGACAACGCCCTGCGGTTCGCCCTCGACGACGCGTTGGAGGCCCGTGAGAAGAACGGCGACTGGAAGAAGGCGTACGAGGCCACTCTCGGCCTGTCCGGCGTGCCCGCGCCGACCCCGCCCCCGATCGACCGCTACCAGGGCGGCTCATGAACGTACTGACAGACAACTTCTCCCTCTATGCCGAGGGTTTTCTCGGCACGGTCGAACTCACCGTCTACGCCTCCGTGCTGGCCCTCGTCCTCGGCTTCCTGATGGCCTCCTTCCGCGTCGCCCCGGTCCGCTCGCTGCGGGTCTTCGGCACCGCGTGGGTGACCGTGCTGCGCAACACCCCGCTGACCCTGCTGTTCTTCGCGGTGCTGCTCGGACTGCCCAGGTTCGGACTGGTCCTGCCCTTCCAGCTGTTCGCCGTCCTGGCCCTGGGCTGCTACACCTCGGCGTTCATCTGCGAGGCCCTGCGATCCGGCATCAACACCGTGCCCAAGGGGCAGGGCGAGGCGGCCCGCAGCCTCGGGATGAACTTCGCGCAGACCCTGAACCTGGTCGTCCTGCCGCAGGCGTTCCGCTCCGTGATCCCGCCGGTCGGCTCGACCCTCATCGCGCTCGCCAAGAACTCCGCGATCGCGGGCGCGTTCAGCGTCACCGAGCTGCTCGGCACGTACAAGACCCTCAGCGAACTCGGCTACAACATCGTCTGGACGTTCGTCTGGATCGCCGTCGGATACCTGATCATCACGCTCGCCATCAGCGCGCTGTTCAACGTGCTGGAGAAGAAGTGGGGAGTCGCCCGTTGACACCCGCAACCGCCACCGCCCTCTACGACGTGCCGGGTCCCCGGACCCGGCAGCGGCACCGGATCTACGGTGTCCTGTCCACCGTGGTGATCCTCGCCCTGCTCGGCTGGATCGTCTATCTCCTGTTCGCCACCGACCAGTTCACCTACACGAAGTGGATGCCCTTCGAGTACAAGGGCATCCAGGAACTCCTGCTGCGCGGCCTCGGCAACACGCTGAAGGCCTTCGCCATCGCGGCGGTCCTGTCGCTGGCGCTGGGCGGTGCGCTGGCGACCGGGCGGCTGTCGGACCACCGGTGGGTGCGCTGGCCGGCCACGGTCGTCGTGGAGTTCTTCCGCGCCATGCCCGTACTGGTGATGATCTTCTTCGTGTTCGTGGCGCTGAAGGTGCAGCCGCTGCCCGCCCTGGTCGCCGGACTGACCCTCTACAACGGCTCCGTGCTCGCCGAGGTGTTCCGCTCGGGTGTCAACTCCGTCGAACGCGGCCAGCGGGAGGCCGCGTTCGCGCTCGGCATGCGCAAGTCGCAGGTCATGTCGTACGTCCTGCTGCCCCAAGCGGTGCGGGCCATGCTGCCCGCCATCATCAGCCAGCTGGTGGTGGCCCTGAAGGACACCTCGCTCGGCTTCCTTATCACCTACGAGGAGTTCCTCCACGCCGGGAAGCTCATCGCCTCGAACCTCGACTACGATTTGCCGTTCATCCCCGTGGTGATGGTGATCTCACCGATCTACATCGGGATGTGCATGCTGCTCTCCTGGTTCGCCGGCTGGGTGTCCCGGCGGGAGCAGCGCAGTCCCAAGACCGAAGCCGCGCACGTCGCCGCGGCCGAACCGGGGACGCTGCTGCCGGGTGGGGAACCGCCCACGGCCCCTCGACCGTAGGGGCGGCAGCTCACAGAGCCATACCCGCCCGGCCGCGGCCGGAGATCACTGCTCGCGCAGCGGAACCGTCACGTACGACGGGTCGTCCGCCGGCGAGGAGAAGGTCAGCTGCGCGCCGGACGGGTTGTGCTCGATGTAGAGCGGGTCGACCGTGTCGACGACCAGGGCGAGCCGGTGTCCGGCCGGAACGTCGTACGCCGTGGAGAAGAGGTCCAGGTCGAGGCCGAACGGCCGGCCGGGCGTGACTGCGTGGAAGGTGTACGGCGCGTTGCTGATCAGCTTGCCGAGGCCGAGCGGCCCTACGTCGTACAGATAGGCGACGAGGGTGCCGCTCTCCTTGGTCGGGGTGACCGTCGTGTGCAGGCGGGCGGTGCCGCGCACCCGTTGAGCGGTGGCGTACTGCTGCGACTGCCAGACGGCCGCCCAGCGGCGGGGGAGCAGCGGGATCGACGCCACCGGGGGGACCCGGGCGATCTGGTCGAGAATGCTCGACAGGAAGACGATCCCGCCGTCCGCGCCGGAGTCGACGTTGGCGCGGATCGTGGTGGTGCCGGCCAGGTCGAACTTCCGGGTGGCGGCGCCGACCGACTTCCAGTCCGGGTAGCCCTCGTAGCCGCCCGTGGAGCGGGACTTGAGCTGGACCGGCTGTTCGCGGTCGATGCCGTTGTCCTCGCCCTTGAGGTAGTGGTCGAACCAGCGCCCGGTGTCCGTCCACACGTCGTTGGGCAGGCCGAACAGTCCGGGGATCTCGGCGGTCGCGTGGTCGCCGGGGCGGAACTCCAGGCGCTTGGGGCCGGTCAGCTTCTCGTAGAAGTCCGCGTACTGGTTGGGCGGGAAGATCGTGTCGCCCCAGGTGTTGGCGAGCAGCACGGCCGGGTTGTTGTCGTTGAGCCGGTCGACGTAGGTCCCGGCGGAACGGGTCTTCCCCCAGTCGATGATCTCCTGTTCCCGGGACAGGTCGGAGGCGAAGAAGTCCGAGAAGACCTGTGCGACCTCGGGGCTCTCGTGGCCGGTGACCTTGCCCGCGACGTCCAGCAGGGCGGCGGCCTGGGCGTGCTGGGTGCGGCCGGAGTAGATGGAGCCGATCAGGTCCGCCCAGCCGCTGAGCGCGGCGACGGCCTTGATCCGCTTGTCGTGCGCGGCGGCGAGCAGGCTGATGCCGGCGCCGTAGGAGACGCCCGCCATGCCGATGTGCCGGGCGTCGGCGGGGGTGTTGGCGAGTGCCCAGTCGACGACCTTGGACGCGTCGGCCATGTCGAGAGGCCCCGCCACCTCGATCTCGCCGCCCGACTGCCAGAAGCCGCGCACGTTGTAGGTGAGCACGATGTAGCCGGAGTCGGCGAGCTTGCGCGCCTGCGCGAGGTACTGCACCTGGGGCAGGCCCCAGCTCGTGGGCAGCACGATCAGCGGGTAGCGGCGGGTGCCGTCCGAGCCCGCCGGTGTGACGACGTTCGCCTTGAGGACGGCGCCGTCGCCGCCGGTGATGTCGACGAAGCGGACGCCGGGGGCGGCCGCCTGCGCGGCGGGGGCGTACCCGAGGACGCCGCCGGCGATCAGGGTCGCGGAGACGGCGCCCACGGCGGTCGTACGCAGGGCCTTGCGATGCTGTCCCACGGCTCACTCCTCACGCGCGCCCACTGCAAAGTGACCCGACGGTAACCTCCGCTCTTTACCGTAGGTAACCCGTCGGTAAGTTACGTGCCAGTAACGATTGTTGGGCGGTGCGTGAACTCAGGAGGCGCGGTGTGAGGTCTTGGCCGACCTGGCGGGCTTGGCGGCCTTGGCGGGCTCGGCTTCGGGCTCCGGGGACGGCAGAGGCGCCTGGGCCGCGCGCGTCACGTCGGCGACGAGTTCGACGACGTCGGGGCCGTACGCCTGCGAGTTGACCACCTTCAGCAGCAGGGCGAAGGAGGCGTTGCCGTGCTTGCGGGCCAGCCGCTCGTGATTGCGCGCGAGATAGCGGGTGGCGGCCTGGTTGGTGATGGCCCGCTGACCGCAGAAGAGGAACACCGGGCGGGATTCCTTGCGCTGGCCCGCCGTGAGCCGGGCGAGGATCACGTACTCGCTCTTGCCCGGCTCCAGCCGGTGGAGCTCGCTGCCTATCTGGAACGCGCCACGGTCGGGACCGGCCTCGGCGTCGACATTGACCCGCACCCCGGGCAGCAGGGAGGCGAGATGGGCGGCCATGCGACGGTTGGAGGCCGGTCCCCCCACGCAGAACTCGGTGCGCTCGCCGAACCCCTGCTGGGCCGCGTCGTGCGCGACGACCTGGGCGTTCGCGTTGCAGTTCTTGATGAGCGCGGCCAGCTCCAGCAGGGCGAACACGTCGTGCCGCAGCACCGTCAGCTCGGGTCCGCCCGCCTCGCGGTTGACCACCAGCAGCGACTCGGAGTTGTCGGGCAGCCCGAAGAAGGCCTGCTTGCGCCGCAGCCGCCGCTGCCACAGATGGGTACGGGCCAGCCAGCCGAGAGCGGCGCCGAGGCCGGCCGGCGCCACACCCAGGACGATGAAGAACACGAGGTCGGTCATGGGCGCGCATGCTAGCGGGCCCGGGTGACTGGTACGTACCGATGTTCGAAGCGTGGCGGGCGTGGAGATCGCGCCACAGCAGCCGGAATGAGACTGTTGAGGTCAGGTCAATGTCGTTACGCTGCGCGAACGGTCCCTTGACTGGAGGTGCGGATGCGTCGCCCTGTCGCGAGGAAACTGACGGTCCTGGTGGTCTCGGCCGCCGTGGTGTCGGTGGGAGCGGCGGCGCCGCCCGCCCCCGGCGGCCCGGCCGCCGGAAAGGTCCCGGTCGCCGTCGGCTACGGCGGCGCGGTCGCCAGCGTCGACGCGGACGCCTCGGCCGCCGGTATCGAGGTGCTGAAGAAGGGCGGCAACGCGGTCGACGCGGCCGTCGCCACCGCCGCCGCCCTCGGCGTCACCGAGCCCTACTCCTCCGGGATCGGCGGAGGCGGCTACTTCGTCTACTACGACGCCAGGTCCCGCACCGTGCACACCATCGACGGCCGCGAGACCGCCCCGCTGACCGCCGACTCCGGCCTCTTCGTGGAGAACGGCAAGCCGCTCGCCTTCGCCGACGCCGTCAGCAGCGGCCTGAGCGTCGGCACCCCGGGCACCCCCGCCACCTGGGCCACGGCGCTGGACAAGTGGGGCAGCAGGAAGCTCGGCACGGTGCTGCGGCCCGCCGAGCGCCTGGCCCGTGACGGCTTCACCGTGGACGACACCTTCCGCAGCCAGACCGCGTCCAACGAGACCCGGTTCCGCTACTTCCCCGACACCGCCGACCTGTTCCTTCCCGGCGGCCGGCTGCCCGTCGTCGGCTCGACGTTCAAGAACCCGGACCTCGCGCGCACCTACGAGGAGCTGGGCCGCAGGGGCGTCGACGCGATCTACCGGGGTGACCTCGGCAAGGACATCCTCAGGACGGTCGACAACCCGCCCGTGGACGAGGCGTCCGGCTGGAACGCCCGTCCCGGCAAGCTGTCGACCGACGACCTCGCGGTCTACCGCGCCAAGCTCCAGGCACCCACCAGGACCGACTACCGCGGCCTCGGCGTCTACTCCATCGCGCCCTCCTCCTCCGGCGGCACCACGGTCGGCGAGGCCCTCAACATCCTGGAGCGCACGAACCTGTCCAAGGCGAGCGAGGCGCAGTACCTGCACCACTTCGTCGAAGCCAGCAGGATCGCGTTCGCGGACCGCGGGCGCTGGGTCGGCGACCCCGCCTTCGAGGACGTGCCGACGAAGGACCTGCTCTCGCAGCGGTACGCCGACTCGCGCGCCTGCCTCATCAAGGACGACGCCGTCCTCACCAGCCCCGTCGCACCCGGCGACCCCCGTCACCCGGCGGCCTGCGCCACCGGCGGCACGGCGGCCCCGACGACGTACGAGGGCGAGAACACCACGCATCTGACGGTCGCCGACAAGTGGGGCGACGTCGTCTCGTACACCCTCACCATCGAGCAGACCGGCGGCAGCGGCATCACCGTCCCCGGCCGCGGCTTCCTCCTCAACAACGAGCTGACGGACTTCTCCTTCACCCCGGCGAACCCGGCCGTGCCCGACCCGAACCTGCCGGGGCCCGGCAAGCGGCCGCGGTCGTCGATCTCCCCGACGATCGTGCTCGACCGGCACGACAAGCCGGTGGTCGCGCTCGGTTCACCGGGCGGCGCGACCATCATCACCACCGTGCTCCAGACCCTCACCGAGTTCCTCGACCGGCGCATGCCGCTCGTCGACGCGATCGCCGCCCCCCGCGCCAGCCAGCGCAACGCGGCCCAGACCGAACTCGAACCGGGGCTCTACGACAGCCCCCTCAGGGCACAGCTCGAAGCCCTCGGGCACAGTTTCAAGCCGAACCCGGAGATCGGCGCCGCGACCGGCATCCAGCGGCTGCCGAACGGCAAGTGGCTGGCCGCCGCCGAGACGGTACGCCGGGGCGGCGGCTCGGCGATGGTGGTGCGTCCGGTGTCCTAGTGCCGTGGCG